>DASUBU010000069.1:0-7347 GCA_035763125.1 Ktedonobacterales bacterium | reverse complement strand
TCCTCCTCGTGCGGAGGCCTCTCGCGCACCAGCAGCCACAGCGCCGCAGCGACTACCAGCGTGCCCGCGCCCATCACCACAAACGACGCCCGCCAGCCCTGGTTGAGAGAGAACGCCACGTAGCCGGACAGGATCAGTCCCAACGAGACACCAAACGCCTGCCCGCTATTGATGATCGCCGACCCAAAGCCCCGCACGCGCGCCGGTAGCGCCTCACTCGAAAGCGAGAATTGCGTTGGGTAGTAGGTCCCTTCGCCGATGCCCGTCAGCGCGGCCAGCAGCAGGAATACCCCGTATCCGGGAGCGAACGCGCTCAGCAGCGTCGTCAGCCCGAAGAGCGCGTAGCCCGGCACCAGCAGCATCTTGCGCCCGAAGCGATCGGCGAGCAGACCGGTCGGAATCTGCAAGCCAGCGTAGGTGAGAAAAAACAGCGATGAGATCAGCCCGAGCTGGCCGCGGTTCAGGTCCCACTCCGCGCCGATGCTGCCCAGAACCGGCGACAGCACGGTGCGGTCGGCGTACATGAAGATCCAGCCGCAGAAGAACGCGACGAGCAGCACCTTCCAGTAGCGCAGCCGCATGCCAACCTCCAGGCGCCAACACCGACGCGAAGCGGCGCCGGATTCACCTGTCGCGCCGCGAGCGGTCAGGTGGGGATTGTAGCATCATACATGCGCGCGAGCTCTGACCTCGTCGGCTATACTAGGCTAGGCGCGGGCGGCCGGTCGCCCACACGCGAGAGGAGTCACCGATGGCAGAGCAGACGACACCGCCCACAAGCGAGGCGCCAATGACGATTGCGGAGGCCAGCGCGCGATTGCATGCGGGCGAACTGACGGCGGAGGCGCTGGTCGAGCGCTGCCTGCGCCAGATCGAGCGGCTGGAGCCGTCACTCAAGGCGTGCGTGACGGTGATGGCCGCTGTTGCCCGCGAAGCCGCCCGTGCCGCCGATGTCGCGCTCGCCAGTGGACATGATCGGCGCGCATTGCTCGGCATTCCGCTCGGCATCAAGGATCTGATCGCGACCCGCGGCGTGCGCACCACCGCCGGCTCGCGCGTGCTGGACGACTGGATACCCGACGAAGACGCCACCATCTTCGCCAAGCTCACGGACGCCGGCGCCATCGCGCTCTGCAAGACCAACACACACGAATTTGCCTTCGGCACATGTACCCCGCCGACCGAGAACCCCTGGGCACTCGGCCACGTGCCCGGCGGCAGCAGCGGCGGCTCGGCGGCCGCCGTCGCCAGCGGCGAGGTGCTCGGCGCGCTCGGCACCGATACCGGAGGCTCGATTCGTATCCCCGCTGGCTGGTGCGGCGTGACTGGCCTCAAGCCGACCTATGGTCTCGTCAGCCGCGCCGGCATCATTCCGCTCTCGTGGTCGCTCGATCACGCTGGTCCCATCGCACGCAGCGTGGAGGACTGCGCGATCCTGCTGGACGTCATCGCCGGCTACGACCCGACTGATCCTGATAGCGCCGACGTGCCGCTGCTTGACTACACCGCCGCCCTCGCCGCCCAGCGCAGCCCGGAGCAGGCAGTACGCGGTACGCGCATCGGCGTGCCCCAAGGCTACTTCTTCGAGCAGCTCGATGCCGAGGTGGAGACCGCCGTGCGCGCCGCCATCGCCCAGCTTGCCGCGCTCGGCGCCACTGTCGTCGAGGTCGCCATGCCGGAGAAGATGGATGACCTCTTCATGGTCTACCGTGGTGTCCAGCGGCCCGAGGCCTACACCTATCACGCCGATCAGGGCTGGCTCGATGCCCGCGCCGATCGCTACTCCCCAGAGGTGCACGCGAATATTGCCGCTGGCGGCGAGTACTCCGCCGCCGAGTACATCCGCTTCCAGCAGCGCCGCCGTGCCTTCACGGATGCCATGCGCACCGTGCTGCGCTCGGTGGATGCGCTCGCGATGCCGACCATGGCCATCCCCGCGCCGCGCATTGAGGACTACGCGCGCCCGCTGCTGGTCAACGGCGAAGAACTGCGCGGCGGCGCGTTACGCCTCACTTTCCCCTTCGACCTGACGGGCCAGCCGGCACTCTCGCTGCCCTGTGGGTTCACCGCTGCTGGCCTCCCAATTGGCTTGCAGTTCGCCGCGGCGCACTTCGGCGAGCCAACGCTGCTGCGCCTCGGCCATGCTTATCAGCGCGTCAGCGATTGGCACTTGCGTGTCCCGCCAATCGCCCGCTAGCCACGCGACGAGCGCTCAGCCATGAACCGTGACGGTCATATTGAACTTGCCGTTTCTTGCCACGGTCAGGTGATACGTGCCTGGCTGATTGAACAACACCAGCCTGTTGGTGCCCTGTCGCAGCAAGAATCCGCCACTGAGCAGCTCAGGCGGTGCGCCAGGCATGTTGTTCATGTCGCAGTTGCCGTCTTCCCCGATGCACAGCCTGCGCTCCTCATCGCTTGCGTTGTTGACGAAAACGACGGTCTGACTTTCCGGGACTGTGAGTGAGGTCTCGGAGAGTCCTTTATCGCCGATCTCCACCGTTGGCTGATTGGCGCTGGCGCTATTCGAGCCGGTGCCGCCGGGCGGGCTGTTCCCGACGGTGGGCGTCTCTGGCTGGCCCTGGCCGCAGGCCGCAAGCACAAGAAGCAGTGCCAGCAGCGCCGCGGGAGGCGCGAGTCGTTTCATGGCCGCGAGCATCCTTTCCGCTCCCGGGATCCTGTTCCGCGCGTCCCTGCGGTACAAGTCGCGTGCCAACGGCCCTGCGGCTATACCAGCAGCGCTCGCAGCCGGTCGTGCGGCAGCGCGTGGACCACATGGCGGTCGCGCCCGTGTGTCGTCTCGGCTGCCAGTAGCGAATTGAGCACCGCCTCCTCGCTCGCGTCCACCACCGCCGCGAAGAGATTGTTCATGTCCGCGTTGCCATAGCTGCCCTCCGGCAGCAGTGTCACCCTCAGCAGCGGCTCCGGCGCGTGGTAGGGGATGCGCTGGGCCGTCGAGAAGGCCAGCGCGATCTCGCCGCTCGAATCGCCGGCCGTCGAGCCGGTGCGCGCCAGCCCCAGCCCCGCGCGCTGCGCCACCCGCCGCAGGGTATGCGCGTGCAGCGGCGCATCAGTCGCCACCACCGTGATGCACGAGCCATCTGGCACCGGCTCGGCTGGGTCCTCCGGCATCAGGTCAGTAATCTGCTCGCCCACCTGTACGCCGGCCACCGTCAGCCGCTCGCGTCGGCCGAAGTTCGTCATCACCAGCACGCCGACGGTATACGCGCCGCTGGCCGTCGCCACCACTCGCGACGCGCTGCCGATGCCGCCCTTAAACTGGAAGCACATCATGCCAGTCCCGCTGCCGACACACCCCTGCGCCACCGGACCCGTGCTTGCGCCGTCCAGGGCGGCCCACACGTCTTGCTCGGTCAGCGCCCACGTCAGGTGATCGTGCAGGAAGCCGTCGTCACACTCGGCCACCAGCGGGATCGGGATCTCCTCGCGCGCCTGCTGTGGCCAGCGCCGCGCCAGATAGCGCGTCGTCGCGTGCAGCGCCATGCCGATGCCCGACGTGCCCGTCAGCACGACCGGCGAGCCCAGCAGCCCCCACTCCTCGATCACGCTGCGCGAGGTCATCTCGCCGTAGCCGTTCAGGCAGTGAATGCCGGCATAGACGCGCTCGCTCATCGGGTTGCCATCATGTGGCCAGATCGCCGTCGCGCCCGTCCGCACGCCCTCGTCGCGCTTGAGCGTCGTATGCCCCACCCGCACGCCCGGCACATCCGTCAGCGTGTTCGTCGGCCCGCTCGGCAACGGGCCTATAGTGCGGCCGAAGTCGCTAATGCTCGCCGTTTGAGCCACGGTCTCTCCCTAGTCATCTAACCCGCTACTATTCACGGGCGCCATTCTATCATCTCGCATCCAGCCGAATGATTGCCCCGGCAGACGAAAGGCCGGGTGCCGACAAGGCGCGTCGCGCCTGCCACCTGGACACAACTTCCCGGCCGGGACTCGCCCTGAGGCACAGTACGCGAACTCGGTCTCCATTGACGCCCGCATCGGGCGAGTCATGCCTCACCCCTCTGCATGATGTGCGATTTGGCTCCTAACCGCGAGCAGCACTTGCCGCCTCGAGCCAGAGCCATGGAGGAGGCTTACTCCTCATCCTCCTCCACCCCGTAGCCCAGCAGCGCATCAATCTCCGCCAGGCACGCCTCGGGCTCCCGCTGCCAGCGCCGGTACGAAACGCGATACACGCGCCAGCCCGCGCGCTCCAGAATCGCCTGCCCGCCGACACTCTCCAGCGAGAGCGGATCGCCCGGCCGCGCGGTGCGCTCCACGTCGCCGTCGCAGGCAATCGCCAGCGCACGCGGTCCACGCTGCGCCACCACATCCACCGCGAAGCCCGCCACCGGATAGTTCAGGTACACCCGATACTCCGGCCGCGTGTGGAGCGCCTCGCCCACCTCCTGCTCGAAGGCGGTCGGCCGCGCATTGAATGCGTCCGGCTGGTCGTCCTCCAGCAGGTCCACCGCATAGCCCAGGTACTCGCCGAGCAGGTGGCCGGGTGGCAGGTGGCGCGGATCGAGCGCCGTGAAGATCACCTGCCGGCGGCGGGCGCGCGTAACCGCCACATTGAAGAGATTCTCGTTGTTCATGAACGTCACGGTGCTGCGGTGCGAGCTCGGGTCCGCGCAGAACGACAGCAGCATCACATCGCGCTCGTCACCCTGGAACGTATGCGCCGTGCCCACCGTGATGTCGTGGTCCTGCAAGATCTTCGACTTTAGCTTGCTCGCCAGCAGCCGCGTCAGATAGTTCACCTGGTCGCGGTACGGCGAGAGCACGCCAATCGAGGACTTCTCGTTGCCCGGCTTCTTGGCCTCGGCCTTGGCGATCTTGTTGATCTCGGTGAGAATCGCCTCCGCCTCGGTCGGATTGTAGCCCGCCTTCTCGCGCTTGCCGTTGACCTTCTTCATCTCCACACTGCGCAGCCCGATCGTATCCGGCCGCCGTGTCATGATGCGCAACGCCTGTCCATAAAAGCGCCGGTTGCTGAACTCGATGATCTGCGGCAGGCTGCGGTAGTGCTCGTCGAGCAGCACCACGTCGTCCTGCGAGGGCAGCGCGCCGTTCACCACGTCCAGCAAACTATGTGTGCGGTAATTCCACTGCGAGCGCTGGCTGGCCGAAAGCCCATGCTGCGAGGCCAGCGCGGCCTGGCGGTCCTCGCGCAGCCATGAGAGGTGGCGCAGCTGCTTCGGGTCGCCGCAGACGATCGCACGCCGGGCGCGATAGAGCAAGGGTAGCGCACTCGCCACGTCGCACTGGCTCGCCTCATCCACGATCACCAGGTCGAACATCTCCGGTCTGAGTGGCAGCAGCTCCGACGCGTGCGGATTGGTCACCGCCCAGATGGGGAAGGTGTTGAGCAGCGCGGTGAAGTCCAGCTCGGCGAAGATCTTGTCCTGCTCGGCGCTGCTGCGCGCCTCCAGCGCCGTCTTGAAGAGCGCCAGCGTGCGGCGATTGAGCCGCAGCGCCTCGGCCAATGCGTCGCGCCGGCGCGCCGTCAGCAGCTCGCCCACCAGCGCGCCGCGGTCCGCCCGCAGCCGCGCGTGGCGCGTCAGCAGCGTGTTGATCTCCTCATACTGCTCCACGTCATAGTCGATGGCGTCGAGGTCCGCCCGCGCCAGCTCCCGCGCGATCACCGTGTCCAGTCGGGGCAGGTCGCGCTCAGTCACTCCGAGCTGCTGGACCAGATCGCCGCGTTGCCGCTCGATCTTGCGACCGTTGAGCAGGCCCGAGAGCGGCGCGCGGCTCGTCTCCAGCTTGCGCAGGTCCTCGCCCATGCGGCGGATCACGTCCGGCCCCAGCTCGCGCGCCGCCGCCTCGTCGTAGCGTGGCGCCCTGACCAGGGCAAACGTGCGAAACACCTTCGCCCAGGCCGTCTCCGCGTCCAGTATGCGCGCAATCTCGCCCTCCACGCGCGCCAGCTCGTCGTCGGCCTGTGCCAGCCGCTCTTCCAGCATCTCGATCTCGCCGGGCCGCGACCGCTGCGGCGCGCCCGTGCCGTCGAAGAGGTTGTCGAGGAACTGCTTCAGCTCATCGCGGTAGCGACGGTCGCCCCCACGTAAGATCACCGTCAGGCTGCCCAGGTGGGGTTTGAGCTTCTCGACGACGACGTCTACCGCCTTGTTCATCTTGGAAGAGAGCAGCACCGTCTGGCCGCGCGCCACAGCATCGAGGATGATCTGGGCAATGGTAAACGACTTGCCGGTTCCCGGCGGCCCGATCACCAGCGTCAGCGGGCGCGTCTCGGCCTGCCGCAGCACACGTGTCTGCGCATGGCTCAGCTCCGCGCCGGAGAGGATCGGCCGCCGCGCCACCGTCTCGTAGTGCGTCATGGCGTCGGACCGCCCCACCTTCGGCTTGGCCGCATCGCCAAAGATGGCGTCGAGCGGCGTGGACATATCGCCGCGGTCGCCCATCTCTTGCAGCTCGGTCAGCACGCCGCGCGCCTCACTGGGCCGGCGGATCAGCGCCATCGCCGAGGCGCACAGCAGTTGCACCGGGCTGTCGTGTTCCACCAGATCGCGCAGCGCCGCCTCGCTCTGTAGCTCCGGGAAGGCCTCCAGGTCGTCGGTGCGCAGATCCGGGATGAGCTCGGCCAGTACGCTGGCGAACTCGCGGATGCTCGCCTGGTCGAACGGCGCGCTCGGCACCTGCTCCAGAATCACCTCGGCATATGCCTGCGCCTGCTCGTCGTTCTCGGCATCAATCAGCGAGGCCAGCAGCGGAAAGTTGATGCGCTGCTCCTCCATATCCACCGTCAGCCACGCCTGCGAGCCGCCGTGCTCAATGCGCGCCGGCCAGTAGAGCAGCGGCGCACAGTAGAGCTCGCCCTTCTTCTTCGCCCCCTGCGATGGCCCGCGCCCGACCAGAAACAGCGACCCGTACGCCAGGAACTTCTCGCGCCGGTTGACATCCGCCGCGTTCTGCGCCGTCACCGCCGTCGAGAGCGGCACTTCGAGCTGCTGCGCCTGCCCGGTCAGCAGCAGCTCGGCCTGCTCGGCGAACGTCAGATATTCGGCCTGATTCTTGTCAAGCACGTTGGTGAGGATGCCGCCGCGCGAGTCCGCCGAGAAGCAATCGTGATAGTAGCGGCAGACGCCTGCGAAGAGCGTCGACGCCGGCCCACGTGACGCTGCGCGCGCCGCGCCGCCGTTCCGCCCATCCGGCCACTGAGCGACCGGCGTCATATCGCCGCGCTCGGGCGACTCGACGAGCGTGCCGGTGACGATGTCGGGATCGGAATTGGTAGGCTTGGCGCGTCGAAACATAGCTCTCGTGGTCTCCCTTGCCGCACTGGTCCTACGGTCGCTGGCCGCTCCCGATGACCTC
>DASUBU010000068.1:0-29306 GCA_035763125.1 Ktedonobacterales bacterium | reverse complement strand
ATTGACATCAACCCGTTCCCGCTGCCGGAGGTGCATGACAAGGTGCATGCCAACCGGCGCATCGGGCTGGGCGTGATGGGCTGGGCCGAGATGCTCTTCGAGCTGGGCCTGCGCTACGACAGCGACGAGGCGATCACGCTGGGCGAGCGCGTCATGCTGCGCATCCAGGAGTGGTCTACTGACGAGTCGGCCACGATGGCCGAGGAGCGCGGTGCCTTCTCTAACTGGTCGCGCAGCATCTACAAGGACGGCCGCCCGCTGCGCAACTCCACGCGCACCACCGTCGCCCCTACCGGCTCAATCAGCATCCTGGCCGATTGCTCCTCGGGCATCGAGCCGATCTTCGCGCTGGCCTTCCAGCATCGCGTCAAGCAGCCCGACGGCAGCTACCGCGTGCTCGACTTCGTCAACCCCTTCTTCCAGCGGGCGCTGGAGGCGAGCGACATCGAGGACAAGGCGGCGGTGCTGGAGTACGTCAAGACGCATGGATCGCTGCACGGCCACCCCGCAGAGCGGCATCCCGCGCTGCAGCCGTACGTCACCGCGCACGAGATCGCACCCGAATGGCATATCCGCATGCAGGCGGCCTTCCAGCGCGGGGTATCAAACTCCATTAGCAAGACCATAAATCTGCCGAGCGGTGCTACGCGGCAGGACGTCCGCGACGCCTACATGCTGGCGTGGGAGCTTGGCTGCCTCGGCATCACCATCTTCCGTGACGGCAGCAAGGGCGAGCAGGTCCTCAACGTCGGCGTCAAAGACGACAAGACGAAGGAGCAGCCAGAGGCACAGCCGGCGGCCTCTCCGCGGGCGGCTCGCCACGGCGTCTACCAGAACGGCATCAAGGTCCGCCCGGAGGTCGTGAGTGGCTACACGCGGCAGGTGCGCGCACCGGAGGGCAAGGTCAACGTCACGCTCAACAGCGACGAGGACGGCTTGCTGGAGGTCTTCGTCAACGTGGGCAAGGCTGGCTCCGACGTGGCGGCGCTGGCCGAGGCGCTGGGTCGCCTGATCTCGCTGCATCTGCGCATTGACAGCCCGCTCTCGCAGAACGAGCGCGCGCGCGAGGTAGCCCACCAGCTCGGCGCAATCGGCGGAAGTAGCTCGATCGGCTTCGGCCCCAGTCGGGTGCGGTCGCTGCCGGATGCCGTCGCTCGTGCACTGGAGGCTTACCTGAACGGGAACGGAGCGAACGCCGTCGAAGGGCAGGCGCCCGCGCTGGAGGCAGCGGCAGAGGGCCATGCGCCCGCCAGCGGCGAATCGCCGGTAGGCGGACAAGCCAACGGCTACACCAACGGCCACGGCCCCAACCCTGGCACACTCGCGCTCTACACCGTCACCGGCAACCTCTGCCCACAGTGCGGCAACAACACGCTCTACATGGAGGAGGGCTGCAAGAAGTGCGTGAGCTGCGGCCACAGCGAATGCTAGGCTAGCGGCAAAGAGCACACGGCGACGCCCCGAGGAGCCAGACCACAGCGGCCAGCTTCGCGGGGCGTCGGCGTACGAGCCACCGTTGGCCATCCGCGTTCTGAGTCGGACGAGCGACCACGTGTTGATCCCGGTTGTGCACGCACGTCGCGCACTCGGTTCGCTGGGGTGGCGTATGATGTTCCTGGCGGCCGGCGAGATTGGCCGGCCTGGAACGAGGAGGAGCAGACATGCCCGCGCTTTCAATTATGATCGAGGGACAAAATGGCTTGACGTGGCCGCGCTGGAAGCGGCTCGTGGCGGAGGTCGAGCGGCTGGGCTTCGCCGGGCTGTTTCGCTCGGACCACTTTACCAACATGCAGCCCCCGGACAAGGATTCGTTAGAGCTGGTGGTCTCGCTCGCGTACCTGGCGGACCACACGCAACGCCTGCACTTTGGTCCGCTGGTGGCGCCGTTCTCGTTCCGTGATCCCGCGCTATTAGCACGCCAGGCGGCGGCACTAGACGACCTGAGCGGCGGCCGCCTGATTCTCGGGGTGGGTGCCGGATGGCAGGAGCGCGAGCATACACTGTTCGGCCACTCACTGCTGGATGTGCCGGCCCGCATGCGCCGCCTGGAGGAAGGGCTGGAGGTCGTCTCTCGCCTGCTGCGGAGCGATGAGCCGGTGACCTACGAGGGGCAGTTCTACCACCTGCGCGGCGCGACGCTGCTGCCTCGGCCCGAGCGGCCGGGTGGACCGCCCCTGCTGATCGGCGGCAACGGCATGACCCGCACCTTGCCGCTAGTTGCGCGCTATGCGGCGTACTGGAACGCCTCGTTCATATCGCCTGAGGCCTTCCACGAGCGAACCGTTGGGCTGGATGAGCTGCTCCTCGCAGCCGGACGGCCTTCAGAGAGTGTTCAGCGTTCGCTGATGCTGACGCTGATCTTTGGCCGCAACCGAGACGAGCTGGAGCAACGGCTGGCGGCTCGCCGCCAGCGCCCTGAGCTGGCCGGCAAGTCACTGGACGAGGTCGTGGCGGCGATCCACGCAGCAGGCACTGCGATTGTTGGCACTCCCGAGGGCGTGCTCCGCCGCATCCGCGACTACGAAGCCGCCGGTGTGCAGGAGCTGATGCTGCAGTGGCTCGATCTCGACGACCTCGACGGGCTGCGCGCGCTGGCGGACACGGTGTTGCCACAGGCATCGCAGGGGTAAGTCGGCCTTGCGTTTGAGCACGCCGCCGCCATGCCCGGCAGTGCTGCCACGGAGCGGAGGCAGGGGTGTTCCTCCCCTGCCATCTCCGGCCACGCGGGCCAGGTCGGTATTGATCAGAAGTGGATGATGCCCGCCGCGCTGAGTGCGCCGACGATGGCGATCAGCACCAGCACGATCAAGATGGCCACCATCAGCGTCGGGTTATTGCGCACCTCGGCCGGGACGTCGGGCACGCTGGGTACCGGCACAGGAACCGGCTGCTGATCGCCGCCAGTGCTGGGCGGCGCGCTCGGACCCGGCTGCGCCGTGTCGCCAATCGGGAACGGATTGCCGTTGGCGGGCAGCGCCAGCTGGCCGCCCTGTGCGAGCGTCGCGAGGCGGTCGAGGAAGTCCTGCGTGCCCTCGGCGGCGCTCTTGCCAGTCAGCTTCGCGTAGCACTCGCCCAGCGTCGCCCCACCGGCCGCCACGATCTTCTCCCAGCTAAAGCCGAGCTGGCCATGCAGATAGTACAGGAAGAGCGTGCCGCAGCCGTTGGCATCCTGGTTCATGTCGTCGGCGCTGTTGTCGTTGATGTAATCGGCGTGGCCGTTGGCCCACCAGCCCTGCGCGGTCTCGGCGATGAGGGAGGCCAGCGCGCTATTGCGCTCGACCGCCAGCGCGCGCGAGAGCGCCTCGCCGTTGGTCTTGCCACACTGCCAGCCGTTGTTGATCGCTGCCTCGAAGATCTCGACCAACTCAGCCACCATCAGCCCGGAGGCCTCTTGCGCGTGAGGCTCGATGTAGATGTCGGTCGCGTCGCAGCCGAAGTGATAGGCGCCGCCGGCCTGTGGGTCTACCATCACCTGCACTGGCGTCGCGGTGCGCGGCGTGGTCTGGTCATCGCCTTCCTGGCCGGCGGGCAGCTCGATGCCCCCGAACCACTGCTGGACCGCCGTATAATCCGCCTCGGCTGACTGCAGCACGGCCTGCGCGGCGGCGGTGCCCTCGGCTGAGCCGTCGGTGTAGACGATCATGTGCGGCGTGCGCCCAACCTCTGTCTCGCCACGGAACGTCTGCCCGACGGCGCTGAGCACGAACGGACTGCGCACCCGCCCTACGCTGTGCAGGATGAAAACGTGCGCGCGTGGACCCATGGTCTCTTCGGCCACGGTGATTGCCTCCCTATGTGGTGCTGTGACGGCGGCCGGCGCTCCGAGTGCCGCCGCCTGTCCCTCCGCGCCGCCGTACGCGGCGAAGAGTCGATCGAAGTACTGTGTGAGCTGCGCGGCGAGCGCCGGCGACTCGATCGCCAGCAGATTCTCGTCGTTGGCCTCGGCGTTCTCAGAGAAGTTATAGCTGCCGGTCAGCACGAGACGATCGTCTACGATCAGGGCCTTGTTGTGCATGAAATCCTGCTCACCGGAGGGATGGAACGGGTGCGACGGCGCGGCGGCGAAGCGCGGATCGTGCAGGAACCAGAAGCGCTCGCGTCCCTGGTGCGTGTAGCGCAGCACATCTTGCATGCCGTGCGGATCGTAGACGCCGCGAATGTCGAAGGCGGAGTCCGCCGCGTAGGGCGCCAGCGCCACCAGGATGCCCGGATCGCTGATCAGAAACGCCAGCACGCGCACCTTTTTCGCGCCGCGCAGCGCCCGCACGATGGCGTCCTCGATGCCCTCGCCCGCTTTCGGCGCGAAGGCCGGCGTGATCGTCGCGCCGCCGACCGCGATCGGCGTGCTCAGGTGGGCACGTTGCGCCTCGTGAAGATGCTCTTTGGCCAGCAGATCCTCGAATGCCGTCGTGTAGACCGAAGCTAGCGCTGGCGAGGCGATCTCCAGGCAGTTGTTGTCTTGCAGCTCCAGCCCGCCAACGGTGAAGTTGGCCGAGCCCGTCCACACGGCGCGACCATCACGGACCAGGAACTTGTCGTGCATCAGATGCCGGCCGGTCTCATGCAGCGGTGTGGCATAGGCCGCAAGACCGGCGCCGGCGATGGCCTGCTGCGTGCCGGAGGGGCGTGGATCGCCGCTCGTGCCGCCCGTTCGCTCGCGCGCGCCGTCGTAGACGATGCGCAGCCGCTTGCCTTCTGCCACCACGTTGGCGAGCGTGGCCAGAATGCGCGGGTGCCGCAGATCGTAGATCGCGCAGTCCAGCGTGCTTTCGGTAGCCGCGATGAAGTCCGCTAGCCGTTGCGTCAGCGCGCCGTCCACTCCCGCACGCCGGGATTGAACGTACGCGGCAATCGTGCCGTCTGTTCCGCCTGCACTGTCGCCCGCCATCCCCGGTCTCCCCGCGCACTCTCATGGCATCGCGCTGCCCGCGCCCTCTCCACGTGAGGACGACAACATCGGCTGGTCGTGATTGCGCGACTGTACCATGGCGCACGGTTCGTGTCAACGGCCACCTGGCGTCGCCAGCATGGTCTCAGGGATGGAGGCTGCCCGCCCCTACGAAAGCTTCTTGACGAGCGCTAGGGCCTGGAGCTTGACGGGCTGGCGGTGCGCAGAGGGCTCGGCGCCGCTGTAGATCTCGTCGTAGTGCTGCACGTACCAGTCGTAGGATTCGATGAGCATCTGGGTGTTGGTCTTGGTCGGGCGCCATGCCAACTCCGTCTTGATGCGGGTGGTGTCGAAGACGAAGCTCTCGGCCAACATCTTGTAGTGGTATGGTCCCAGCGGCGACATGCCCAGCAGATGCAGCAGCTTCATCGCGCCCACCGCCGGCGGCTTGGGCAGGCGGGCCACCCGCGCTTTGGTCCCGGCGTGCTTGATGACCGCCTCGTAGAGCCCGCGCAGCGTGGGAACGTCGTCGGAGCCGATGTTGTAAAGATGGAACCCTGGCTGGCGGATCGCGCGCTGCATGGCGTTGATCAGGTCATCGGCGGCGATGAACTGGTAGTGGTTCGATCCGTCGCCCAGCATCCAGACCTTGCGCCCCTCGAAGATGAACTCGTAGAGGATCGTGAGCAGACCCAGCCGCCCGCCAGCCATGATCGTCGGGCAGCGGATCATGGTGATGTTGATGCGGTCCTGGAACCTGGCGAGCTCTTTCTCGCCCTCCCACTTGGTGACACCATAGATTTCGAGCGGATTGATGCGGTCGTCTTCTTTCACCGGCTGTGAGAAGGGCTTGCCGACCACGCAGTTGCTGGAGGTGAAGACGAGCTGTGGCACGCCGTGGTCGGCGGCGGCCTGGGCGATGTTGCGTGTGCCAGCGACGTTCGAGTCTACCAGGTCGCGCTTGTCTTTGATGGCGTGTGCCAGCATGGCGGCAACGTGACAGACGCCGTCGAAGGGGCCGAACTGCTCGAAGGCGGCGTTGAGCTTGGCTGGCTCGCGCAGGTCTACGTGGGCGAAGGCGAACCGCCGGGCCAGTTCAGCATCATAGATACGGTCGAGGATGACCACCTCGTGGCCGTTCCGGGCCAGGTCTTCACTTAGCAGGCTTCCGAAGAAGCCGGCACCGCCGGTGACGAGATACCGCAAAGGATGTTGTCTCCTTGGCGAAGTGGACGATCATATCCGGCCAGTAGTGCGCGGCCTCCGAGACGTTGATGGTGATGTCCAGCAGGGAGTGGGGTAGGCAAACATCCAGGCGTGCGCGGCATAATACCCCGTCGCCGGCGCGATGGGCGGCCAGCGAGAGGAGCCAGTGCGTACATATCGCGCCAGCACCCGTGCCTCGGCCTCGCGGCTACTTCTCGACCGAGGCCAGCGATGGCGCCCGCGACGGCACCTGCCGGCCGCTCGCGTCGTGATCGGTGAGGCGGGCCTCCTCGTGATACTCGGCGTCGGTGTTGACCTTCCAGGGGTCGTAGTGCGTGCCCACCGCAATGTTGCGCGCCGCCAGCAGAGCCGTCATCATCGAGTGGTCCTGGTTGTTGTAGTGGTGCATGCCGTTGCGCCCTACCAGACTGAGATTGGGCAACGCCTGCTCCAGATACTCTTTGATGACCACCAGATGCTGCTTGTACTCGTCGTCGTAGACGGGGTACGCCTTGGGCTGGCGCACCACCACGCCCCAGGCCACCTCGTCGGCGCGGCACATATTCAACTGCGCCAGCTCGTTGCGCGCCAACTCCACCAGCGTCTCGTCTGTAGACGTCCACAACCCGTCGCCCTCGAAGCAGAAGTATTCCAGGCCCAGGCAGGTCGTCGTCGGATCGGCCACCATGTAAGGGCTCCAGTTCTTGAAGTTCTGGATGCGGCCGACTTTGACGGCGGGATCATGGATGTAGATCCAATTGTCGGGGAACATCTTTTCGCGATTGACCACCACGGCGACGGTGACGAAGTCGCGATACTTGAGGCTGTTGGCGGCCTGGACGACATGCGCGGGCAGCGCTGGGTCCAGCTTGTTGACCAGCTCGCGGATAGGCAGCGTCGAGATGAAGTCGGTGCCGGTAATATCGCGGGACTGCCCTTGCCCGTCGCGCACGGTCACGCTGGTGACGCGCCCGCCGCTATGGTGGATCGCCTCCACCGACTGGTCCATGATGACCTGGTCGTCGTTGGCGCGCAGGATGTCACGCACGCGCTCCCACACCTGCCCCGGACCGTATTTCGGGTAGCGGAACTGGTCAATCAAAGTCTTGATGACGGCGCCGCGGTCTTTGCTCTTCTTCTGGGGCAGCAGCGCGTTCTTGATCGCCTCGCTCAGGCTGAGCCCTTTGATGCGCTGCGCGGCCCAGTCGGCCGAGAGCTCCTTGGTGCTCATGCCCCAGACCTTCTCGGTGTAGGTCTTGAAGAAGATGGAGAAGAGCCGGTGACCGAACTGATTGCTGACCCAGTCCTCAAGGTTCTGCGGATGCTTGATGGGGTGGATGCGCGCCCATGCATAGCTGCTAATGCTGCGTATCGTCTCGATCGGCCCCATATTGAGGAGCGCGTTGCCCGCTTTGAGGGGGTAGGCGAAGTACTTGCCCTTATAGTAGATGCGTGAGAGCCGGCCGCAGGTGAGCAGCTCATCGCCGAGCACCTCCGTCCACAGGTCTTCGATCTCCTGGCTCTTGCTGAAGAAGCGGTGGCCTCCGATATCGAAGCGATAGCCATTGCGCTCCACTGTGCGCGAGATGCCGCCGACGAAGTGAGGGTCTTTCTCCAGGACCGTCACCGGCACCTGGTGCCGCAACAACTCGTAGGCGGCGGTCAAGCCCGCTGGGCCCGCCCCCATGATCACGACATGTTTCGACGCAGTTGGCTGCGCATCACGTTCCGGTGTCATGCTCTCAAGTCCTTCGCCCGATCTTCGCACCACCCACTGCCCACTGTGACCCGCCTACGGTATCATGTATCGTTCAGTTACGCAGCCCCCCGCGGTACTGAAGTACTTCGGTGTGTCACAAGTACTCTACGGCGCCGATACAATCTTGAACGCCAACAGCGGTTCCCATCCTGGGGTGACATTGATATACTGCACCCCTGAACTATACGTTGGTAGAACAACCCTCCCACGGGCGACGCAGCGCCAGTGGAGTGAGCAGGCGTATGCGGGACTGTTGGCGCGCACCTGTAGTGCGGTAGTGGATGGTGCGGCTATACTGGGAGCAGCGCATGCGAGTGGCCACGTAGCGGTCGAAGGACCTTGGAGCAGCCACATGCCCGAAGAAGACGTGTCGGAGCGAACCGCGCTGAGTGTCGTGATTCCGGCCTACAACGAGGCGCAGCGACTGCCTGAGAGTCTTGCTAGCGTTCGCGCATACCTCGACGGCAAGCCGTACCGCGCCGAGGTGATTGTGGTAGACGACGGCAGCACGGACGATACCGCCGAGATTGTCAAAACGCTCACGAGGCGATGGCCGGCGCTGCGCCTTGTGCAAGGCCCGCATAGAGGCAAAGGCGGCGCCGTGCGTGCGGGTGTGCTGGCCGCGGAGGGCGACTACGTGGCGTTGGCCGACGCCGACCTCTCGATGCCGATCGAGGAGTTCGACCGCTTTGTGCCGGAGCTGATCGGACCCTACGATGTCGCCATCGGCTCACGCGAGGCGCCCGGCGCCGTGCGCTACAATGAGCCGGCCTACCGCCATCTGATGGGCCGTGTCTTCAATGGGCTGGTGCGCCGGCTGCTGCTCCCGGGCCTGCAAGATACACAGTGCGGGTTCAAGTGTCTGCGCCGCGAGGTAGCCGTCGAGCTGTGCCAGGCGCAGACCATCAGCGGCTTCGGCTTCGACGTGGAGCTGCTCTCCGTCGCGCGGCACCGCGGGTATACGATCCGCGAAGTGCCGGTCTCGTGGCACTACGTTGCGGGCAGCCGCGTCAGTCCGATCCGCGACACGGTGAGGATGGCGCGCGAGGTGCTGCGCGTGCGTGCCAACCTGCGGCGCGGCCGCTATGGGCCGGCCCGTGCGGTTCATGCTACAGCAACATCTACCCACGAGGCGCTGCCAGCCTCCTCTCCTCGCCTCTAGCGGCTGCGACGTTGTTCTCTTCGTGCGCCTGCGTGTGCCTGGGGCGCGTGGACACCCACCATCCCCTGTTGTTGTGCGCTCCAATCCCGCTGCGTATAATCTGAGATGCGGCTGCGATTCCGCGCCGCGCGCCGGACGATACCGTCTGGCGAGCCAAGAACGCGGTGGAACGCTCCTGTGGGCATGGGCCGCCGCGCCGCTGATCTCTCGTCCGCGGCGCTTCGTGGACCCGCCTGGCGCGCCCGCCGCTCATCCCACGGCCGGCACTCGCCCCTCGTGGCGGGTACGGCGTGAAGCGTCAGGAGAAGCGCGCATGTATCGAGGTCAGTCGGGCCAGTGGTCCTGGCTGTTCCACCGGGTTACGGGGCTGGGCGTCCTGCTCTTCTTGCTGATCCATATCGTTGACATCACGCTGGTCGGCTTTGGCCCGACGGTCTACGACGATGCGTTGCGCGTCTTCAGCACGGGCATCGTGCGGCTGGTGTCGCTGGCCTTGATCGCCGCCGTGCTCTACCACGCCTTCAACGGCGTGCGCATCATCCTCATTGACTTCTGGCCGGCGGCGCACAAATACCAGCGGCCGATGTTCTACGGCGTGCTGCTCTTGACCATCGCCGGCTTCATCCCGATGGGCTTCTTCGTCGTCGCGCCGATCTTCGGCGCCTGCCCCACTGGCCCCAACGGTTGCGCGCCGTTCCTGGGCTAGGCTGCGAGACTACTTAAGAGTAAGGAACGCATAGATGGCAACCAGCACCTCGTCACCCGCGCGCAGGCTCGTCGCCTCCTACGGCGCCGCCGCCAAGCCCACCGCTGGCGGCTTCGAGACCTTCTCCTGGTATTTCCTGCGCATCTCCGGCGTCGCATTGATCTTTCTGGTCATCATCCACCTGCTGCTGATGCACGTCTTCAACGACGTCTCGGCGACCACCTACTGCTTCGTCGCCGCGCGCTACGCCAACCCTTTCTGGCGGGCATACGACCTGCTGCTGCTGACCCTGGCGCTGCCGCACGGACTCAACGGCCTGCGGCTCGTCTCCGACGACTACATCCAGAGGCGCGGCGTGCGCCTGGCGGTGGTCTCGACGCTCTTCGTCGCGGCGCTGCTCTTCTGGCTGATGGGCTCGATGACGATCATCACGTTCCAGCCGGTGGCCAGCGCCCACTGCTGATGGTGACTACCGGCTGAGCGGCCCCAGGAGAAACCCGAGGACTCCCATGAACTACCACAAGTACGACGTCGTGATCGTCGGCGCGGGCGGGGCGGGCCTGATGGCGGCCATGCAGCTCGCGCACAACACCAGCGTCGCCGTCATCAGCAAGCTCTACCCCACCCGCTCGCATACCGGCGCGGCCCAGGGCGGTGTGGCCGCCGCCCTGGGCAACCAGGAAGAGGACTCCTGGAAGTGGCACATGTACGATACCGTCAAGGGCGGCGACTACTTGGTGGACCAGGATGCGGCTGAGATCCTCTGCCGCGAGGCGATTGACGCCGTCTACGACCTGGAGCACTGGGGCCTGCCGTTCAATCGCACGCCCGATGGCAAGATTGACCAGCGGCGCTTCGGCGGCCACACGCGCAACTTCGGCGAGGCGCCGGTGCGTCGCTCGTGCTACGCTGCCGACCGCACCGGCCACATGATCTTGCAGACGATGTATCAGCAGTCGGTCAAGAATCAGGTCAAATTCTTCAACGAATACCTGATGCTCGACCTGCTGATAAATGACGGCCAGGCCTGCGGCGTGGTGGCGCTCTGCCTGCGCGATGGCACGATCCACACCTTCCATGCCAAATCCATCGTGCTGGCCACCGGCGGCTACGGCCGCGCCTGGCGCATCACCAGCAACGCGCTCTCGTGCACCGGCGACGGCATGGCGGCCGTCTACCGCCGCGGTATCCCGCTCGAAGACATGGAGATGTACCAGTTCCACCCGACAGGACTGTACAAGGTCGGCATCCTGCTCTCGGAGGCGGCGCGCGGCGAGGGAGCGTATCTGCTGAATAAAGACGGCGAGCGCTTCTGCGTGCGCTACGCGCCGACCTTGCAGGAGCTGGCCCCGCGCGATATGGTCTCGCGCTTCATGTACCAGGAGGTCGCCGAGGGGCGCGGCATTGACGGCAAGGATTACGTCTACCTCTCTGTCGCTCACCTGGGCAAAGACAAGATTGACGCCAAGCTGCCCGACATCACTGATTTCGCCCGCAACTATCTGGGCGTAGAGCCGTACTACGAGCCAGTGCCGATCCAGCCGACGGCGCACTATGCGATGGGTGGCATCCCAACCGATGTGGAGGGGCGCGTGGTGGTGGACGAGAAGAACACCGTGCTGCCGGGACTCTATGCGGCTGGTGAGTGCGCGTGCGTCTCGGTTCACGGGGCCAACCGCCTGGGCACCAACTCACTGGTGGATCTGATTGTCTTCGGCCGCCGCGCCGGCAAGCACATCGCGGCAAAGTGGCTGCCGGAGGCCGACTTCGCGCCGCTGCCGGCCGATCCGGAGGCCTGGTCCACGGAGATGGTGGAGGGGCTGCTGACGCGGGCGAAGGCGGGCGGCAAAGGCGAGACACAGGAAGCCATCCGCGCCGAGCTACGTGACGGCATGATGGATAACTGCGGCGTCGTGCGCGACGAGCAGCGCCTCACCGCCATGCAGGCCAAGGTCGTCGAGCTGAAGCAGCGCTGGGCGAAGATGAAGCTGATGGACACCAGCACGACCTTCAACACCGAGCTGATGGAGGTCATCGAGCTGGGCAATTTGCTCGACTGCGCCGAGGCGACGGTGGCCGGGGCGCTGGCGCGCAAAGAGAGCCGCGGCGCGCAGTATCGCAGCGACTACCCCACCCGTGACGACAAGAACTTCCTCCAGCATACGCTGGCGTACCAGAGCGCGACACCAGGCCAGCCGGAGCTGCGCTACAAGCCAGTGGCAATCACGGAGTTCGAGCCCAAGGAGCGCAAGTATTAGCATCGGCACTGGCTGATCTGGCCCCCGGACGGCCAGTGCTGTGGAGTCCTGGCCGGGCGGAGGCGAGCGAGCAGGCATATGCAGAACGTCACGACGCTAGCGCACAACAAGGCAATCTTCCGCCGTTTCTACGAAGACGCCTGGAATAGCGGCGATCTCGCGCTCGTTGACGAGCTGCTCGCCGATGACTTCGTCAATCGCGAGCTGCCAGCGAGCATGGCCTCTCAGTCCCATCGCGCGCTGTATAAGCAGGCGATTATCGAGACACGGGCCGCCTTTCCGGACTGGCGCAACACCCTCGAAGATATGATGGCCGAGGGCGATCGGGTCGCCGCACGCTGGCGCTCAACGGGCACGCGCACGGGAGCCGCCATGCAGGAGATCCCGTACGGCAAGCTCTTGGCTATTTCGGGCATCACCATCGTCCGGGTGGTGGATGGCAAGATTGCCGAGTTCTGGAAGAAGGACCGGCATCTGACCTAGTAGACGTTGTACTGTGCGCAAGAGCGGTTGTGAGCGCCGCCTCCGCGCCGCAGACGATGAGAGGATAGTAGACCAATGGCCGGCGCATCTCCCACCCGCACCGTTCACATGAAGATCAAGCGCTACCAGCCTGATAAGTCCGACAAGCCCTACTGGCAGGAGTTCTCGGTGCAGGCCGAGGGCAACGATCGGCTGGTGGATGTGCTCAACAAGATCAAATGGGAGCAGGACGGCACGCTGACCTTCCGGCGTTCCTGCGTGCATGGGGTCTGCGGCTCGGATGCCATGCGCATCAATGGGCGCAATCGCCTCGCCTGCAAGCTGCTGGTGCAGGATGTCGGCACGCGCATCTCAGTCGAGCCGATGCTGGGATTCCCGGTGATTCGCGACCTGGTCGTGGATATGGAGCCCTTCTTCGCCAAGTACGAGAAGATCAAGCCATATCTGATCAACGACGAGCCGGAGCCGCGCACCGAGCGCCTGCAGAGTCCGGAGCAGCGCGAGCGCTATGACGAGAGCACCAAGTGCATTCTGTGTGGCGCCTGTACCGGCTCGTGCCCGCAGGTCTGGGCAAACCCGCGCTGGGTGGGGCCGGCCTCGATCGTCAACGCCCACCGCTTCGTCTTCGACAGTCGTGACCGCGGCGCGGCCGAGCGGCTGGAGATCTTGAGCGACTACGATGGTGTCTGGCCCTGCAAGACCATCTTCAATTGCACCGAGGCCTGCCCGCGTGGCATTCCCGTCACCGATACCATCGAGCAGGTGAAACGTGCCATCATGTATGGCTCCACGGAGATCGAGTAGCCATGCGGGGGCGCTCGCGGTCTGGCTGTTGGGTCAAGTCGTCTGCGCTCCCATGTGTTGCCGCTTCAGCTCGGTCGCAGCCGGAGCGCGCGTATGCCACGCTGCGATCACGCCCGTCTGTTGGCATGTACGGTAGAATAGGGGCAGGCTGTGCCTCTTGCTGGGCCGGCACGGCTCTGTGTCTCGTTGCCGATCAGCCAGTCGGCTCGGCCGCCACGACAAGGATTCCGCCGCGTGGAACTCTCCGTTATCATCCCCGTCTACAACGAGCGCAAGACCATCGCCGAGGTGATCCGGCGCGTGGAAGAGCAGCCCTTCGAGAAGGAGATCATCGTCGTTGACGACTGCTCGACCGACGGCACACGCGAGTTTCTGCGCGAGTCTACGTGGCCGGAGAACGTCCACATCTACTTCCACGACCGCAATCAGGGCAAGGGCGCCGGCATCCGCACGGCGTTGCGGTACGTTGCCAAAGACATCATCATCATCCAGGATGCCGATCTGGAGTATAACCCGAGCGACTTCGGCGTCGTGCTGCGGCCGATTCTTGATGGCGTGGCGGACGTCGTCTACGGCTCGCGCTTCCTGGGCATCCATCGCTCGTTCATGCTGCACCACTACATCGGCAACAAGCTGCTCACCCTTGTCACGAATGTGCTCTACAACAACATCCTGACCGACATGGAGACAGGGTACAAGGCCTTCCGTGCCGAGGTGCTCAAGGGCATCGTGATTCGCAGTGACCGCTTCGACTTCGAGCCGGAGATTACGGCGAAGGTGCTCAAACGCGGCTTTCGCATATACGAGGTGCCGATCTACTACGCCGGGCGCGACTACTCCGAAGGCAAGAAGATCACCTGGCGCGACGGCGTCTGGGCGCTGCTCGCGCTGGTCCGCTTCCGCTTTACGGACTAGACACGCCGGCTAGCCGACCTGCGTTGAGTGGCGTCCTCCCCGCGTGGATGCTCCACAGCATGACGAGGACTGCGCCAAGCGCGACGATACCGCTAGCGATCTCGACCCACATGACCGCTTGTTTGTAGGGAATCGAATTGCTGACGCTGAAGGATAGTGTGTCGTACAGTCCGGCCGCCGCCAGGAACAAAAGCGGTGCGAGGCCTAGTCGCCAGAGCTCCGCCCAGGCTCTCCGTCTTACGATTATCGTCAACCCCGTAGCACAGGCGGCGAGCGCCAGCACTGCGCCCAGAGCCAAAAGTGAGAACCCGCCGATGAGGAGCGCGACCGCCGTATAGCCGTAGGCGCGAGAGAGCGGGCCAAATCCGACGTACGCCATTACCACACCGGCGACCGCCAGTGGCGCAGCGAACATGGCGAGTATGCGGACGGCGCCCGCGGCCCCCTCCGCTCGCCCGGCGAAGACGCCGGCAATTCCCGGCACGAGGAGCATCAGGGCGATGACGACGATGATCTGCACTGCGGAGCTCATGCTCGGGACCCTCCTCACTCGCCAGCCACGTCACGGCAGGGCACATCAACTAGTGGCACCGCCGAGCGCGGACCTGCGGCCTGCACGCGTCCCCCACACCGCGACGATGAGCGCGCCGAGCGCCACCACGACGCTGGCGACTGCGAGCAAGGCAGCCAGCGGAAAGATGAAGGGGACAATGCCGAAGTAGCGGTAGACGATGCCAGCGGGTGCTATCAGCAACAAGAGAAGTGCTGTGCCCAGCCACCAGAGATCCGGCCAAGCTCTGTGTCTGACAATGCTGGTCAGGCCAGTGGTGCAGGCCACCAGTGCCAACACATCGCCAATGGCGAGGAGCAATGAGCCGCCGACAATTGCGCCAGCCGCACCGTAGTTGGGCGAGCCCGCCAGCGGGCCGAGCGCCAGAAATGCGAGCAACACGCCGACGAGCGCGAGGAATACGCCGACGAGCGCGAGCGTGCGGGCCGCAGCCGCCGCGCGGTCCCCACGTCCGGCTATGAAGCCGATCAGCGCCGTTACTGCCAGTAAGACGACGGTCACGAGTGCTATGTATGCGAGCAGGATCAGGATCACATCGGCCAGCCCTTCCACATCGCCTCGTCTCACGGTGCGGACATCATGTTCCGCGGCCGTCAGCCGGCTGCTGTTCGCATTCTACATGGTGCGTCTGGCTCGTGTCACCTCACGAGCGGCTTGGCAGCGCGCAACTGTGATGCGTGTCACTGTCTCGCGGCGGCTGGGCGGGCAAGCGGATCGCGCATCCCTGGGCCTGGACGGATCGCCGCGCTACCCGCGCGCGTATAATCCATGCGCAGGGCTCCGCACAGGTCGGAATGCGTCGAGTTGGCAGTGTGGGTCACCGGCAGAATGCGAGCTGGAAGGCGGCTGCGAGATGTTTCGATTCCTTACGGCGGGTGAGTCGCACGGACCGGCGCTGCTGGCGATTGTCGAGGGGCTGCCAGCGGGGCTGGCCATTGACCGCGCGGCGATTGACAGCGATCTGCGGCGGCGGCAGGGCGGCTACGGGCGCGGCGGACGCATGAAGATCGAGCGCGACGCGGTGGAGCTGCTCTCCGGCGTGCGACATGGGCACACCCTCGGCTCGCCGGTCACCCTGCGCATCGAGAATCGCGACTGGGCGAACTGGACCGAGCGCATGTCGCCTGAGCCGGTGGCGGAGCCACCTGAGCCGGTGACGCGCGTACGGCCGGGCCACGCGGACCTGACCGGCGCGCTGAAGTACGGCCGTGGCGACGTGCGTGATGTGATCGAGCGGGCCAGCTCGCGCGAGACGGCGGTGCGCGTGGCGGTCGGCGCGGTCTGCCGGCAGCTCTTGGCCGCGTTCGGTGTCGCCATCCATAGTCATGTGCTGGCAGTCGGCGGCGTGGGCTATCCCGAGGGCGGGGAGCCCAATCTGGCGGCGGCCGACGAGGCGTTCTGGGAGCGCGTGGAGGCATCGGAGATGCGCTGCGCCGACGCGGGTCTCACGGCGCGCATGATCGAGCGTATTCTGGAGGGCAAGCGCGCTGGCGACACCTGCGGCGGCGTCTTCGAGGTGGTGGCGACAAGCGTGCCGGTGGGTCTGGGCAGCTACAGCCAATGGGACCGCCGGCTGAGCGGGCGCATCGCGCAGGCGCTGATGAGCATCCCCTCGGCCAAAGGGGTCGAGCTGGGCGGCGGCTTCGCGCTGGCCGCGCTGTCCGGCTCGCGGGTGCACGACGTGGTGCGCTACGACACCGCGCGCGGCTGGCACCATCTGACGAACAACGCCGGCGGCATCGAGGGTGGCATCAGCAACGGTGAGCCGATCGTGGCGCGTGTGGCCGTAAAGCCGATCCCGACGCTGGCCCATCCGCTGCCGTCAGCGGACGTGGCGACCGGCGAAAACGTGGATGTGACGCGCTACGAGCGCAGCGACGTGTGCGTGGTGCCGGCGGCGGGCGTGGTGGGCGAGGCGATGCTGGCAATCGCGCTGGCCGACGCCTGGATCGAGAAGTTCGCCGGCGATAGCCTGGATGAGATGCGCCGCAATGTGGCGGGATACCTGGCGACGCTCACACGTCCACTCTAGATTGGCGGGGCGGCGTCGCGGGCAAAGAGCTCGCTGAGCGAGAGGCCCTGATGCAGCCGCTCAATGGCGTTGGCGAGCAATCCGGCGACGGAGACGACGCGCAGGTTGGGGAGCTGGCGGCGGACCTCGGGTGCGATGGGGATGGAGTCGGTGACGACGATCTCGCCGATAGCGCTGTGACCCAGCAGGCGCGCAGCATCGCCGGAGAGCACGGGGTGGGTGGCGACGACCCTGACGGAGGGCTTGGCTCCGGCCGCCAGCAGTGTCTCGACAGCCTCGCAGATCGTGGCGCCGGTGGCGACGATATCGTCCACGATGATCGGGTACTTGTTCTTGATGTCGCCGATCACCGCTTGCATCTGCACCTCGTGGGCGCTGGCACGCTTCTTATGCAGGATCGCCAGCGGCAGATCGAGCAGGCGCGCGTAGAGGTCCGCGCGCTTGACGCCGCCGGTGTCGGGCGAGACGATCACGCTCTCAGCCGGAATCTGCCCCTTGAGGGTGTCGGTGAGCAGCGGGATAGCGGTCAGGTGGTCCATGCCGATGTCGAAAAAGCCCTGGATCGCGGGGCTGTGCAGATCAATGGCGACCACGCGGTCGGCGCCAGCGGCTGTGATCAGATTGGCGACCAGCTTGGCGGAGATTGGCTCGCGGCCGATGAACTTGCGGTCCTGGCGGGCGTAGCCATAGTACGGGACGATGGCGGTGACGCGGCCGGCGGAGGCACGGCGCAGGGTGTCAATCAGCAGCAGCAGCTCGACGAGGTTCTCGTTGACGGGGGCAGAGGTGGGCTGGAGCACGTAGGCGTCGCGTCCGCGCACGCTCGCCCCCAGGCGGACGTAGGTTTCGCCGTCGGGGAAGACGTCGAGCCGGCGCTCGAGCAGCTCTACGCCCACCTGGCTGGCGACGGCTTGGGCCAGCGGCTCGTTGGCCGAGCCGGCCACCAGGCACGGCGGCGCGACGATCTCGATCACATCGGTGCCCCCTCTCGCAGGCGCCGTCCAGGCGGCGGGCCACTGCGTGCGGCCCTGGTCACGGCTGATCATCTCGCCGGTCTCCTCGCAGGTCGCGTCACGAGACATCCTCCCGCAATGCGCTTGCCACCGATGCGCTTCTCATAGAGCTAGACGCGCTAGCGGCGCGATTTCTCTCCTACTCCGGCGGAACCGGCCACTCGTCGGGTCGTGCGCGCTCCGGAACGCGGACGGTGGCCGTTCGCATCGGCGGCGCGGGTTGGCCGGGTGGCGGCTTTGGCGTCGGCGGGCGCATATGGCGCGGGCTGGCCATGGTACGCGCTGGTGAGCGGGAGCCGGCGATCGCGCCCAAAGGCCCGGGCCGTAATCTTGATGCCGGGCGGTGCTTGGCGGCGCTTGTACTCGCTGCGATCTACCATCCCCATTACGCGCCGGACGAGCGCCGGCTCGAAGCCGAGCGCGACGATCTGATTGAAGCTGCGATCCTCCTCGACATACGCGCGCAAGATCGGATCGAGCACGCTATACGGCGGCAGGCTGTCGGTATCCTGCTGACCGGGCTTGAGCTCGGCAGAGGGCGGCTTGGTGAGCGTGCTCTCCGGGATCACGGGACCGCCCCGTTGGGCGTTGCGCCAGAGGGCCAACTCATAGACGAAGGTCTTGTACACATCTTTGAGAACGGCGAAGCCGCCGGCCATGTCGCCGTAGAGCGTGGCGTAGCCGACCGACATCTCCGACTTATTACCGGTGGTCAGCACCAGCGAGCCGAAGCGATTGGAGAGCGCCATGATCAAGTTGCCGCGAATGCGCGCCTGGAGATTCTCTTCGGGCAGCGTCGAGTCGCGCGGTCCGCCCGCGGCGAAGATCGGCTCTAGCTCGGCCAGATAGGCGGCAAACTCGTCCTCGATCGGCAGCGTCGTGAAGCGGATGCCCAGCCGCTCGGCGAGCGCGCGGGCATCGTCGCGGCTGCCTGCCGATGAGTAGCGCGAGGGCATCGAGATCCCCCAAACGTGCTTGGGGCCTAGTGCATCAACGGCGATGGTCGCGGTGAGCGCGGAGTCTATGCCGCCCGACAGCGCGATCACCACGTCGCGGAAGCCGTTCTTGCGGACGTAATCGCGCGTGCCGAGCACGAGCGCCCGATAGGCCTCCTCCGCGCGACTGGGCAGCGGCTCGATGCGTCCCGGATGGCCCAGGCTGGGGACGCTGGCGTCGAGCGTCGAGACGGCGGCCGCGCCATCGGGCGGGCGCACCGCCGCGCCGGAGACGAAGATGCTCGCCGGCCCCGGCTGCTGCGCGAGGCGCTCCTTGCGCCGGCGGGGATCGTGCAGGCGGGTGCGGAAGACGCTTTCCACGTCGAGATTGACGATCAGCAGGTCTTCTTCGAAACCCTTGGCGCGCGTGACCAGCTCGCCCTGCTCGTCAAAGACGACGCTGTAGCCGTCGAACATCAGCTCATCCTGGCCGCCGACCAGGTTGACGTAGACGACGTAGGCGGCGGTGTCGGCGGCGCGTGTGGCGAGCATGCGCTCTCGCGCCTCCTGCTTGCCAAGGAAGTAGGGCGACGAGCTGATATTGACCAGCACCTCGGCGCCCGCGTAAGCTTGTTCGGTGGCGGGGCCAGTGGGATACCAGATGTCCTCGCAGATGTTGATGCCGGTGGTCGCGCCGCTGATGGTGAAGATGGGCGCCTCGGCGCCAGCGGCGAAGTAGCGATCCTCGTCGAAGACGCTGTAGTTGGGTAGGTAGCGCTTGTGGTAGACGCCAACGCGCTGGCCCTCGTAGAGCACCGCGGCGGCGTTGTAGAGGTCTGCGTCGCGATCAACGAAGCCGACGACCACGGTCAGGCCGGGGAAGTCGCGCGTGGCAAGCGTGAGGTGGTCGAGGGCACGCAAGTTGTCGGCGACGAAGCTGGGCTTGAGCAGCAGATCTTCGGGCGGGTAGCCGGTGAGGGCAAGCTCAGGGAAGGCGACCAGATCGGCGCCGGCTTCGGCGGCCCGTTGCACGTCACGCAACACGCACGCGACGTTGCCCGCGAGGTCGCCGACGGTGACGTTGACCTGGGCAAGCGCTACCCGTAACGGGCGCGCAGCAGCCAACTGGGGCGGCATGGTCTCCATCGCATACACCTCCTCGCTCAGCGCGGAACCACCACGCCAGGTGCGTGCGCGCGGCCCTTTTCAGATTGTAGCACGCGGGGGCAGGCAGCCTCCTGTGGACGGCGAATAGAAGCCACATGAGGCACACCACGGCAAGCTGGCGCTGTGACGACGGGCCGCACGGCAGAGCTCCCTCCTTATAGCCCAAAGGTCCTGCCAAATCGGGCACCCTTGACTGGCACCCCTGATGGCTTGTGTACACTCTCCTTTCGGGCCTGCCAACTGGACGCAGCGCATGTGCCCGAACGGATGCATATGCCTGGGCCAGCAGACCGGCTCGCTGCCTGGCTGGCGGCAGGGCGCCCACACGCGTGTGCCTGTGCCGCAGAGACAAGGAGCGCACTCGCTCCTCCAAGGAGGTCGTCACATCTCACCGCGCGGCGGGGGCGCCGCGCACGTTCCCGCCTCTCCACACCGGCCGAGCAGGGGCTCGCCAGGGGCGCGGGGATACAAAGGAGGATTCCACTTGCATCGTTTGCCACGTCTTCCGCAGCGCCTGCAAGGTGCACCCAGCATGTTCCGCACCCTGCGGCCGGCGCTCGCTCTTCCCGCGGTGCTCGGAGTGTCGCTGCTCGTCGCCCAATCCGGCGCGGCGCCCACACTCGGTGCCGGCCCCACACGCTCGACATCGTACGAGCAGGCCCACGCGGTCACGAATTGGTCGGGCAAGTCGTGGCTTTGCTACGGCTGGCGGGCCGGTGTCTACCACTGCATCGCCCGGTGGCATCACGAGGCATCGAGCGCGCGGGTCTCCACCAGTCTGCGCGGCCTAAAGGTAGCGGCGCGGCCGGCTGCGCATCCTGCCTCCGCCACGACGCGCACCACCAAGACCAGCCGCTCCGGCAGCAGTGGCAGTGGTGGCAGTGGTGGTAGTGGTGGCAGTAGCTGGCAGGGCAGCGTTCCGGACCTGATTCGCTCCGTCTTTGGCTCGTACGCCAGCGGGGCGCTGGCGGTGGCCAGGTGTGAATCGGGCTTCAACCCGAACGCTTACAACCCGTCCAGCGGGGCATCGGGCGTCTACCAGTTCCTGGCCAGCACGTGGGCCACGACCTCCTACGCCAGGTACTCGCGCTCCAACGC
This sequence comes from Ktedonobacterales bacterium, assembly GCA_035763125.1. Lineage (GTDB taxonomy): Bacteria > Chloroflexota > Ktedonobacteria > Ktedonobacterales > JADMIN01 > SMAG-U1939. The sequence continues at coordinate 8,309 of DASUBU010000068.1, read as the reverse complement.
GTGGGCCAATGTGCACGCCGCGCACCAGGTCTTCGTTCGCGACGGCTACTCCTGGCGCGAGTGGAGCTGCCAGCCCTAGCGCCACAGGAGACTTCTCACCGCCAGGCAGCTCCCATCTCATAACGCCCCCGCCACCGGCTCGTCGGTCACGCGGGGGCGTTGCGCGTGCGCGTCTTGCCTCCAATGGACTGTGCGCGGTAGCATAGCCGCCGGTGAGGAGCATGCCAAACGGCAATGTCTGGACGCTGATGTCCAGACAGCGAGGGGGGACAACATGCCATGGTGGCGCAATCGAAAGACGGCAGATGGGCAGGCAAACGGAGCTGGCGAGTCGAAAGCGCGCTGGGCGCCCTTTGGGCGTGGCGAGCGCGACGACGGTGAGGGTGGGTCCTTTGCCCTGCCGCGCGACTCGAAGGCCGACCAGCTGCTCGACTTCCAGCACTTCTTCCTGAAGCGGCTGCTAGGACGCAACCATCAGGCCCCGCTGCGAAATCCCGCGCGCATCCTGGACGTCGGCTGCGGCACCGGCCGCTGGGCAGTGGAGATGGCGGCGGCGTTTCCCAGGGCGCAGGTGGTGGGCTTTGATCTGGTGGCGCCTGTAGATGCTGGTCCGCTGCTGGCGACACTTGGCCCGCGAGCGCGCAGCGTCTCGTTCGTGCAGGGCGACCTGCTGACCGGGCTGCCCTTCCCTGATGGCAGCTTCGACTATGTCCATCTGCGGCTGCTCTACTCCGATCTACCGGCGGACCGCTGGCCGGAGGTCGTGCGCGAGCTAGCGCGTGTGACACAGCCCGGTGGCTGGGTGGAGTGCGTCGAGCCGGCGGAGGCGATCCGTGATCCCAGCCCCGCCTATGACGCGACATCACACTGGATCGCCGAGATGTGCCGTCGGCGCGGGCTGGACCCTAACGTTGGCCCGCGGCTGAAGTCGCTGCTGGTGGGGGCTGGACTGGTGCAGGTGAGCGAGCGCACGGCGACGCTGGCGGCGAACGCGACCAGCGGCCATGAGCGGCGGCTGCTGCTGACACAGGTGCTCGGCGTGCTGGAGGTGCTGCGCGAGCCGATTCTGGAGACAGGCGTCGTCTCGGCGGCTGACTATCAGCGCGCCCTGCCGATGGTCAAGCGCGAGTACGAGCAGGGTGACCACGCCAACGCCGATGTGCTGCACATCGTCTACGGCCAGCGCCTGCCCATGTAACCTGCGCACCCCACTTCGTCTCGCCCGTCGCGAATATGACACGACATGTCACCTATGTGCCTGTATCCTGGCTGTAGGTAACAACATCACAACAGCGGGAGGCAGACGCGATGCGCTACGGCTTCATCATCCCAGGCGGCGACCTGGAGACCATCGTCTCGCTGGCGCGTGAGGCGGAGGCGGCCGGCTGGGATGGCGTCTTCTACTGGGATGGCATCTACATCGCCGAGGCCGGCCCGATGTTCGATCCCTGGGTGACCCTGGCCGCCATCGCCACCGTCACCAGCCGCGTGCGGATCGGGGCGATCATCTCCCCGCTCTCGCGTCGCCGTCCCTGGAAGGTCGCACGCGAGACGATGACGCTGGACCACCTCTCGCATGGCCGGCTGGTGGTGCCGGTGGGGTTGGGCGCGCTGGACGATGGCGGCTTCGGCAAGGTGGGCGAGCCGACCGACCGCCGCACGCGGGCCGAGCTGCTCGACGAGAGTCTGGAGATTCTCACCGGCCTCTGGACCGGACAGCCGTTCACCTACAGTGGCAAGCACTATCACCTCGATGAGATGACCTTCCTGCCGCCGCCGCTCCAGCAGCCGCGCATTCCCGTCTGGGTGGTGGGCGCCTGGCCGCGCGAGCGCTCGCTGCGGCGCGCCCTGCGTTACGACGGCATCCTGCCGGATAAGCTCGACCCCGACGGCACCCGCAGCGAGCTGGCGCCTGACGACGTGCGCGCCATCCGTGCGTACGCCGCCGAACGCCGGCCCGATGGCGCATCCGGATTCGATATCGTCGTCGAAGGACAGACGCCAGGTGACGATCCCGCACGCGCGAGCGCGATCGTCCGTGAGTGGGCCGATGCGGGCGCGACCTGGTGGAATGAGGCGATGTGGGATGCCATGCATGCGCCAGAGCGCGTCCGCACGCGCATCCTGCAGGGCCCACCGCGCGGCGGCGAGTAGAGAGGGATACGTCGGGCGGATGGTCGTCCGCGGTGCCGAACCTTGGCGCGCTCGCGCTTGAGCAGGATGCTTGACGTGCGCCCGGCTGCGCGCTATGCTCGCCACAATCGCCCGCGTGCCGATGGGACGGGGGCGCGAAGCCGGCGGTCCCGCATGTGGCCGGCGAGTCGAGCGCGCCTCAGCAAAGAGGCATGCGCCCAGAAAGGCATCTCCTCGCATGTCCCGACTCGAAGGGCGTGTCGCCCTCATTACCGGCGCCGGACGCGGCATTGGAGCCGCCACCGCCACCCGCCTCGCGGCCGAAGGTGCGCGCGTCGCGCTGGCCGACCTCGATTTCGCCACCTGTGAAGCGACCGCCAAGCGCATCGCCGAGAGCGGCGCCGAGACGCTGGCGCTGAGCGTGGATGTCGCCGACGTGGAGTCGGTGCGGCAGATGGTGGATGCCGCGCTGGCACGCTTCGAGCGGCTGGATATCCTCGTCAACAATGCTGGCATCATCCGCGACAACTTCCTGCATAAGATGAGCGATGAGGACTTTGATCGCGTGCTCTCAGTCCACCTGCGCGGGGCGTTTCTCTGCTCGCGGGCGGCCCAGAAGCAGATGGTGGATCAGAAGTACGGCCGTATCATCAGCATCTCGTCCACCTCGGCGCTCGGCAACCAGGGGCAGGCCAACTACTCGGCGGCCAAGGCTGGCATCCAGGGGCTCACACGCACGCTGGCGCTGGAGTTGGGGCGCTTCGGCATCACCGCCAACGCGGTGGCGCCCGGCTTCATTGACACCGACATGACGCGCGCGACCGCCGCGCGGCTCGGTCTCACACCCGAGGCGTTCAAGGAGGCAGCGGCGCAGCGTGTGGCGGTGCGGCGCATCGGCCAGCCTGAAGAGGTTGCCAGTGTGATCGCCTTCCTGGCCTCCGACGATGCGTCGTTCGTCAGCGGACAGACGATCTACGTCGCTGGCGGGCCGGCCGGCGTGCTGATGTAGCGTCGCTCTCAGCATTCTCGTGTATACTGGCCGCGTAGACTGTGGCGAGCGCGGCTTGTCCGCCGCGTGCTGGCCCGCGCCCTCGCCACGTGCCCTTCCCTCGATCCGATGCCTATGCGCAGCCAGTGCGCGGGCGTCATGCCCTATCCCCCAATCAAGAGAGGTGAGCGATGGACCTCGGCCGTATGTTGACGCAGACCGCCGCGCGCGCGTCGGACAAGACCGCCATCATCTTCAACGATCAGCCGACGACCTACGCCGAGCTGGACCGCCGGGCCAACCAGGTCGCCAACGCGCTCATCGCGCGTGGGGTAATGCCAGGTGACCGTGTCGCGCTCTACATGCAGAACCTGCCGCTCTTCATGGAGGCGTACTTCGGCATCCTGAAGGCAGGGGCGGTGGTGGTGCCGATGAACCCGCAGTTCAAGGCGGGCGAGATCGGCTACATGCTGGCCGATAGCGGAGCCAAGGCGCTGCTGACGTTTGGGCCGCTGGGACAGATCGCGCTCGCGGCGGCGGCCAACGCGCCGGAGGTGCGCGATATCATCGTCGCCACGCCGCAGCCGATGCCCGGCGCCGTGAGCTGGGCGGAGGCCTTTGGCGGCGCTCCGGAGACCACGCCGGGCGTCGAGGTCCATCCCGAGCAGGTGGCCGTGCTGATCTACACGTCGGGCACGACCGGCCGGCCCAAGGGCGCCATGCTGAGCCATCGCAATCTGATCTCGAACTGCGAGCAGTGCATGATGGTGCCGGCCATCGCGCCGCGGCCGGACGACGTGCTCTGGCTGGCGCTGCCGCTCTTCCACAGCTATGCGCTGAGCGTGGGCATGAATCTGTCGGTGCTGAACGGCACGACGATGGCGCTGGTAGACCTGGCCAGCCCGCTGCTAGGCGACGATACGCTCACCCGGCTGGTCAACGCGCTGGCGGTCGTCCAGAAGCACCGCTGCACGTTGATGCTGGGCGCGCCGCCGATGTTCGTCGCCTGGTCGCAGATCCCGGCGGTGAAGAACATTGACCTCACCAGCCTGCGCTACATCGCCTCCGGTGCGGCGGCGCTGCCGGTCAAGGTCATGCAGGGCTTCGAGACGATGACGGGCGCGCCGATCAGCGAAGGGTACGGCCTCTCGGAGGCCTCGCCGGTGCTGTCCTCGAACGCCGCCGGCCCGATTACGAAGCCGGGCACGGTCGGGCCGGCCATCCCAGGCGTCGAGATCAAGATCGTGGACGAGCTGGGCAACGAGGTGCCGCAGGGCCAGCTTGGCGAGCTGATCGCGCGCGGCCCCAATATCATGATGGGCTACTGGAACAATCCCGAGGCCACCGCCGACACGCTCAAAGACGGCTGGCTGCATACCGGCGACCTTGCGGTGGTAGATAGCGACGGCTACTATTCCATTGTGGACCGCAAGAAGGACCTCATCATCGTCTCGGGCGAGAACGTCTATCCGCGCGAGGTGGAAGAGGTGCTCTTCACGCACCCGGCGGTGGCCGAGGCGGCGGTGGTCGGCTATCCGACGGACGAGCGCCAGGGCGAGGGTGTGATGGCCTTCGTGGTGCTCAAGCAGGGACAGGCAGCGACCGAGCAGGAGATCATTGACTTCTGCCGCGAGCGCATCGCGACCATCAAGTGCCCGCGCAGGGTGGTCTTCCGCTCGGAGCTGCCCAAGAACAATACGGGCAAGGTGCTGCGGCGCGAGCTGCGCGCCGAGGCAGTCCAACTGGTAGGAGGCGGCGCATGATCTCCGCGCTGGTCCTGCTCAATGTGCGGCGCGACGCGGTGAACTCCACGGCGCAGGCGCTGCTAGAGATTCCCGGCGTGGCCGAGGTCTACTCGGTGACGGGCGAGTACGACCTGGTGGCCGTGCTGCGTCTCGCGCGCTATGAAGACCTGGCCGAGGTGGTGACCGAGCGCATGATCGCCATCCCGGCTATCGTCAAGACGCATACGATGATGGCCTTCAAAGCCTACTCGCGCGAAGACCTCGAACAAGCCTGGGATATCGGCGTGAAGTAGGCAGGTCCTCACCCCCTGTCCCGGATCTCACCGCGGAGGGAACGGAGGGGAATAGGAGGATCTCAACTCTCCGGCCCTCGCCAAGCTATCCCTGCCCTGTGCGGGGGGACGGGGCGTGCCGCGCAGAGACGGGCTTCGTGGCCGAGGGACATCTCCACGGGGACGGGGCATCTCCACAGGGGACAAGGCTATCTAGCAGCGCTTTCTAGCCACTGGCGGAGACATGAAAGAGGAGGCGAGCGATGGCGCCTGGCAGACAGGTGCGGCTGACCACGCTGGCAAGCTGCGCTGGTTGAGCCGCCAAGATGGGCCCTGACGCCCTGGCGCACGTGCTGCGTCCGCTCGCCGCCGTCTTCGGCGAGGCCGTCCCAGAGCTGCTGGTGGGCCTCGGCCGAGCGGATGACGCTGCCGTCTACCGCCTCAACGACGAGCAGGCCATCGTCGCCACGACGGACTTCTTCCCGCCGGTGGTGGACGACCCCTACACCTTTGGCGCGGTGGCCGCGGCCAACGCGCTGAGCGACATCTACGCGATGGGCGGTCGCCCGCTCTTCGCGCTGAATCTGGTCGGCTTCCCCGACGACCTCGACCAGGCCATCCTCACCGAGATTCTGCGTGGCGGCGCGGAGAAGGTGCGCGAGGCCGGCGCGGTGGTCGCTGGGGGCCATACCGTCAGCGACCACGAGCCGAAGTACGGGCTGGCGGCGATCGGCCTCGTCCATCCGGAGCACGTCTGGACCAAAGACGGCGCGCGGCCCGGTGATCTGCTGATCCTGACCAAGCCGCTGGGCACCGCCGTCATCAGCACAGCCCTCAAGAATGGCGCCGTGCAGCCGGCGCACCTGGATGCGGCCGTCGCCAGCATGACCACACTCAATGCCGCGGCCGCCGATGCCCTGCGAACGGTGGGTGACGCGGTCCACGCAGTGACCGACATCACCGGCTTTGGGCTGCTGGGCCACGCCTACGAGATGGCCGAGCAGAGCGGCGTGGATCTCGCCGTCAATCTCGCCCATGTGCCGCTGCTGCCGGGCGCGCTGGGGTATGCGGCGGCGGGCTACGTGCCCGGCGGTACGCAGCGCAACGCGGAGCACCTGGAAGGCCGTGTCTTGTTCGAGCACGCGCCGGCTGAGCCGTACCAGCTGCTGCTCTTCGATCCGCAGACCTCAGGCGGGCTGCTGGTGGCGGTCGCGCCGGACGACGGCGAGCGGGCGCTGGCGGCACTGCGGGCGCATGGTGTGCAGGGCCACGTTATCGGCTCCGTCATGATAGAGCCGCCCACGGGAGTAACGGTCTTGCGCCCTAAGGAGCTCGAGAACACGCCGTTCATCCTCGTGCGGGTCGAGCGTGACCAGATGCGGGACGCGCATGGCGAAGCGTGAGCGTGAGACACAGATTCCCGACATGACGGCGCTGCAAGCCGCCATCGGCCACTCCTTCCGCCACCCGCAAGTGCTGCTCGACGCGCTGACGCACACCTCCTACGTCGCGGAGCATCCTGGCCCCGGCGTCGTCTCGAACGAGCGGCTGGAGTTCCTGGGCGACGCGGTGCTCGGCCTGATCGCCTCCGATCTGCTCTACAGGCAGTACCCGTCCGCCTCCGAAGGCGAGCTGACGCCGCTGCGGGCGGCACTGGTGAGCCTCCCGCCGCTAGCTGCCCTTGCCCGCCGTGTGGGCCTCGGTCCATACCTGCGGTTGGGTCGCGGCGAAGAGGTCTCCGGCGGGCGCGAGCGCGAATCGGTGCTGGGGCGCGCGATGGAGGCGCTGATCGGCGCGCTCTATCTGGACGGCGGGATCAAGGCGGCGCGGCGCTTTCTGGAGCCGCTGCTGATGGCCGAGCTCGAGCGCGTGGCGGCGGGACCGGGGACGCGGGACGCCAAGTCGCTCTTGCAAGAGCGGGCGCAGGCGCGGCTGGGCATCACGCCCACCTATCATGTGCTCCTCACGGAGGGCCCCTCCAATGCGCCGCGCTTCGTCGTGGAGGCGCGCCTGGGCGAGCTGGTCGTCGGGCGTGGGGAGGGCGGCAGCAAGCGCCAGGCAGAGCAGGCGGCGGCACGCGCCGCACTAGACGACGAGGGCTGGGCCGCACCGGGCGAATGAGGCCGGTCATGGTCCTCAGTCACGTGCAGCGGATGCGAGTCGGTTCCCTGCCTGTGCGAGCGGGCGCTATCGTCTGGAGTACATCGCGCACATTGGACGGAGAAGGGTCCATACCCAAAGGGAAGACGCCGATGGATCCGCAGCTCCAGGCTCTGCGCTACTGGCACGATCTGCTCTTCCTCTACGCCATGCTCATGGGTATCGAGGCGCCGGCGCTGGTGTTCATCGCCACACTGATGGGCCGCCCGCGCCGGGAGATGATGCTGGCACTGGTGCCGGCTCTCGTCTTCGCCTGGGCCATGTGGTCGGCCAAGATGATCGGCGACGAGTATGCCAACGCCGCGAGCGCCCTGCAATGGGCAATTGCCCATAATCCCTATGTTGTGGTAACAGTGGATGCGGACGCGGCCGTCAACGCGGCGGCGCGCACCGGCTGGAACGTGGGCATCGTGACGACGTTGGTGCTGATCGGCGGCTGGGCTCTCATGCTGCGCTGGTCGCGCGGCCTGGGCCTGCCCAACCTACCCGGCGTCCTGTCCCGCCTGACACGTCCGCGACCCACGCCTGCCGCCGAGCCAGTTGCAGCCGACCTCGATGAGGCCCGCGAGGATGACGATGTCGAGATGGTCGTCGAGCACATGGATGCCGAGCCGGGGTAGGTCGGGTTTCGAACGCACCGCGGCAGACAACCTCCCGCGCTTCGCGCTGCTTCTCCCCGCGCGCTGGCTCGCTCATGGGACCAGCTCGCCGATGAGGCCGGAACGCTCGGCGAACCACACATGGCGATCTGGCCCCATCACGATGCTCCCCAGGTTGGCATCGAGTGTGGGCACATCGTAGAGGGTGAGCGCACCCTCTGGTGTCATGCGACCGATGCGGTTGTAGAGCGTGAACCACAGATTGCCATCCGAGCCGACGGTGAGCGAGGAAACGTGATTCGCGTGCTCGTGGATGGGGTGGTGCGTGAGCGTCCCGTCGGTCGAGATATGGCCGATAGCGTCCAGGCGGTTGTCAAGGAACCACACCCCACCATCCGGCCCCGCGACGAGA
>DASUBU010000067.1:0-15647 GCA_035763125.1 Ktedonobacterales bacterium | reverse complement strand
CGTTCGCTCAGACCTCGCCTCCTATCCCCCTCTCCTAGTTCGTAGGAGAGGGGGTGACGCGACAGCGCCGGGGAGAGGTTCGTGCTGTGCCGCGCTCTAGACCTCGCGGTACTCGCCCTCGATCGTCTCGTCTCTCGGTGGCGGCGGATTTTGCCCCGGCTGCCCTGGCTGGCCGCCCATGCCGCCGTACGCCTCCGGGCCTGGCGTTGCTCCGCCACCGGGAGCGCCAGCGCCGGTGCCCGCTCCCGCCGCCGCGCCCTCGTAGGCCAGCCGACCGAGGTCCTGCAGCTGGCTCTCTAGCTGCAGCCGCAGCGCGTTGATGCGCTCCGTGTTGCCGGACTTGATCGCGTCGCGCAGGTCGTTAATCTGGCTCTCCACCGCGAAGCGCCGCTCCGCAGGCACCCGCTCGCCAAGATCGGCCAGTGTGCGCTCCGCTGTATAGGTGAGCTGGTCGGCGGCGTTGCGCGCCTCGACCCCCTCGCGTCGCTTGCGGTCCTCCTCAGCATTGCGCTGGGCGTCGGCCACCATGCGCTCCACATCGTTCTTGGAAAGACCGCTCGACGGCGTAATCGTCACCTTCTGCTCGCGTCCCGTCGCCTGGTCGCGAGCGGTGACATTGAGCAGACCGTTGGCGTCAATGTCGAAGATCACCGCGATCTGCGGCATGCCGCGCGGCGCCGGCGGGATGCCCTCCAGCCGGAAGCGGCCGAGGCTCTTGTTATCGGTGGCCATCTCGCGCTCACCTTGTACCACGTGAACCTCGACCGCCGTCTGGCTGTCTTCAGCCGTCGAGAAGACCTCAGTCTTCTGCGTCGGGATCGTCGTGTTGCGATCAATCAGCTTGGTCATCACGCCGCCCAGGGTCTCAACACCTAGCGAGAGCGGCGTCACGTCCAGCAGCAGGACATCCTTGACCTCGCCCTTCAGCACGCCGGCCTGCACCGCCGCGCCAATTGCCACCACCTCGTCGGGGTTGACGCCCTTGTGGGGCTGCTTGCCGAAGACTTCGCGCACGCGCTCGGTGACGGCTGGCATGCGCGTCTGGCCGCCCACCAGCACCACCTCGTTGATCGCATCGGCACTGACGCCCGCATCCTGCAGCGCCTTCTTGCATGGCTCGATCGTCTTGTTGACCAGATCGGCGGTCAGCTGCTCCAGCTTGGCGCGCGTCAGCGTCATCATCAGGTGCTTGGGGCCGCTCTGGTCGGCGGTGATGAAGGGCAGGTTGATCTCCGTCTGCAGCACGCTCGAAAGCTCGATCTTGGCTTTCTCCGCCGCCTCGCGCAGCCGCTGCATCGCCATCGGATCTTTGCGCAGATCAATGCCTTCCTGGTTGCGGAACTCGGTAGCGACCCAGTCAATGATGGTGGCGTCGAAGTCGTCGCCGCCCAGGTGCGTGTCGCCGTTGGTGGATTTGACCTCGAAGACACCCTCGCCAATCTGCAAGATCGAGATATCGAACGTGCCACCGCCCAGGTCGTAGACGGCGATGCGCTCGTCGTTCTTCTTATCTAGTCCGTAGGCCAGCGAGGCAGCCGTCGGCTCGTTAATGATACGCAACACTTCAAGACCGGCGATCTTGCCAGCGTCGCGTGTGGCGGCGCGCTGGGCATCGTTGAAGTAGGCTGGCACGGTGACGACGGCCTGCGAGATCTTCTCGCCCAGCTTCTGCTCGGCGTCGCTGCGCATCTTGGCCAGGATCATCGCACTGATCTCGGGCGGACTGTACTTCTTGCCGCCCATCTCGACCCAGGCGTCGCCATTGTCGGCGCGAACGATCTTGTACGGCACCATCTGCATCGTCCGCTGCACCTCAGGGTCGTCGTACTTGCGACCCATCAGACGCTTGATCGAATAGACGGTGTTCTGCGGATTGGTGATGGCCTGCCGCTTGGCAACGGCGCCGACGAGCCGCTCGCCCGACTTCGTGACCGCCACGACTGACGGCGTGAGGCGCGATCCCTCGCTGTTCTCCAGCACCATCGGCTCGCCGCCTTCGATGACCGCCGTCACGGAGTTGGTCGTTCCCAGGTCAATCCCTAATACTTTCGGCATGTACCCCATCTCCTTGTGCGCTGTCGTGTCCTGTCGTGCGCGTGACTGCGCGTGCCGTGCGGCGCCGCCGGCACATCAGGATATTCTCGCTTTGTGACAGTGGTATGCGGGATGCATAAGCCATGCCATAGGCATTGTTGCGAGGAAGCCGTGCGGACCATGCCTGCAAAGGTCCCTGTTGGCCTGGGCGGGCGGGCGAATCAGAGTGGAGAGCAGGCATCCCGCGCGGTATTCTTATGGATAGTAGGAAGCCTGACGTGGATGCAGAAGGAGGACGGTAGCAGAGCCATGAACCCCAATCTCTTCACCGACAAGGCGCGCGATGCGATCGCCGAGGCCCAGCAGATCGCCGAGCGCCACCACAACCCCCAGGTCGAGCCGGAGCATCTGCTGCTGGCGCTGGTCGAGCAGCGCGAGGGGGTCGTGCCGCGCGTGCTGGAGCGTTTGAACGTCTCGCCACAGGTTATTCAGCGCCAGCTCGAGCAGGTGATCGCGCAGTTCCCCACCGTCACCGGCGCCACCGCCCAGCTCGGCATCTCGCCGCGCCTGCGCGCCGTTCTGGATCGCGCGCAGGACGAGATGCGCCACCTCAAAGACGAATTCCTCTCCACCGAGCATCTGCTGCTCGGTCTGGCCGACCCAGCGGTCGGCGGCGCCATCGCGCGCATCTTGCAGGAGCACCATCTCAGCCGCGACGCCATTCTGGGCGCCCTGACGCAGATCCGAGGGAGCCAGCGTGTGACCACCCCCAACCCCGAAGCGACCTACGAGGCACTCGAAAAGTACGGCCGCGACCTCACCAGGCTCGCCCAGCAGGGCAAGCTCGACCCAGTGATCGGCCGCGACGAGGAGATTCGCCGCACCATCCAGGTGCTTTCGCGCCGCACGAAGAACAATCCGGTCCTGATCGGCGAGCCAGGCGTCGGCAAGACCGCCATCGTCGAGGGGCTGGCCCAGCGCATCGTGCGCGGCGATGTGCCCGAGGCGCTCAACGGCAAGCGCCTCATCAGCCTGGATCTCGGCGCGCTGGTCGCAGGAGCCAAGTTCCGCGGCGAGTTCGAAGAGCGCCTGAAGGCCGTGCTGGGCGAGGTCGCTGAGTCCGCCGGGCAGGTGGTGCTGTTCATTGACGAGATGCACACCGTCGTGGGCGCGGGGGCGGCCGAAGGCGCGATGGATGCCGCCAACATGCTCAAGCCAATGCTGGCGCGCGGCGAGCTGCACATGATCGGCGCGACCACTCTGGACGAGTACCGCAAGCACATCGAGAAGGACGCCGCGCTGGAGCGCCGCTTCGCGCCGGTCTACGTGGGCGAGCCGACCGTCGAAGACACCATCTCGATCTTGCGCGGCCTGCGCGAGCGCTACGAGCAGCACCACAAGGTGCGCATCAAAGATACCGCGCTGATCGCCGCGGCGGTCCTCTCGCACCGCTACATCGGCGACCGCTTCTTGCCAGATAAGGCGATTGACCTGGTGGACGAGGCGGCGGCCAAGATTCGCATGGAAGCCACCAGCATGCCCGCCGAGCTGGACGAGATCAACCGGCGCATCATGCGCTTGCAGATCGAGCGCGAGGGGCTGCGCAAGGAGAAAGATCAGGCCTCGCGAGAGCGGCTGGCGGCGCTGGAGCGTGAGCTGGCGAATCTGGAGGAGCGCGCCCGCGGCCTGCGCGAACGCTGGCAGCGCGAGGTGGAGGATCTCAACAAGGTCGGCAATCTCCAGGAGCAGCTCGACCAGACACGGCTGCAGCTCGAGCAGGCCAGCGCGAGCTACGATTGGGGCCGCGCCGCCGAGCTGAATTACAAGGTGCAGGAGCTGGAGCGCGAGCTGCACGACGCCACCGAGCAGGAGCGCGAGGACGCGGGCGGGCGGCTGGTGCGTGATGTCGTGACCGAGGACGATATCGCGCAGGTCGTCAGCAAGTGGACGGGCATTCCCGTCACGCGGCTGATGGAGGGCGAGGTCGAGAAGCTGGTCCACACCGAGGAGCGGCTGAAGGAGCGCGTAGTGGGCCAGGACGAGGCGCTGAGCGCCGTAGCGAACACCGTCCGCGCGGCGCGCGCTGGGCTGGCCGAGGAGAATCGCCCGCTGGGCAGCTTCCTCTTCCTGGGGCCCACCGGCGTCGGCAAGACCGAGACCGCCAAGGCGCTGGCGGAGTTCCTCTTCGACGACGAGCGCGCGATGGTGCGCATTGACATGTCGGAGTATCAGGAGCGCCACACGGTCAGCCGGCTGATCGGGGCGCCGCCGGGCTACGTCGGCTACGAGGAGGCCGGCCAGCTCACCGAGGCGATACGGCGGCGGCCGTACAGCGTGGTGCTCTTCGACGAGGTCGAGAAGGCGCATCCGGAGGTGCTCAACATCCTGCTGCAGGTGCTCGACGACGGGCGGCTGACCGACGCACAGGGCCGCACGGTGGACTTCCGCAATACGATCATCATCATGACGTCAAATCTCGGCAGCCAGTGGATCATCGAGCCTGGGCTGCCCAGAGACGTCATGCGCGAGCGGGTGATGCGGGCGGTCGCGGAGCATTTCCGGCCCGAGTTGCTCAATCGCATTGACGAGGTGGTGATCTTCAACCGGCTGGAGATGGTCCAGATCGAGCAGATCGTCGCGATTCAGCTGCGGGGGCTGCGCGAGCGGCTGGCGGCGCGCAAGATTACGCTCGATGTCTGGCCGCGCGCGCTGGAGCAGCTTGCCAAGATCGGCTTCGACCCGGTCTACGGTGCCCGCCCGCTGCGGCGCGCGATCCAGCAGCAGATCGTGCATCCGCTCTCGGTGAAGCTGCTCTCTGGGGAGTTCCACGACGGCGACACGATTGCGGTGGATGTCGAGGATGGCGAGTGGGTCTTCCGGCGTCCTGGCGACATGCAAGGGACAGCACCCGGTGCTCCGCCGGAGACGCAGCCGCGCGGCGAGCAGCGCGAGGCGCCAGCCGAGCCTGCGGCCACCGGCGGCGCGTAGCGGTCCTCGCATCCTATCCCCCTCTCCGTGCGCGGAGAGGGGGACAGCTACGCCTGCATACGATGAGCACAGGTGATCCTGGTGGCACGTAGTGGCGAGGCCCGCCTCGCCCGCTCACCCTGCCGCTGGAGGATCCAGGTTTTCTGCGCTGTTCGTGAGGCCATTTGTGAGAAGGAAAGGAAAAGGAAAGGGAAACGATAGCTCACGAGAACACACAACGGTTGGCCCGGTTGCTCCACTCGGCTTGCAGAAGGTAGCGCTCGCCGTGCAGCGTGATGTTGCCTCCATCGGGGCCGATTGCGCCGAACTCGTCTACACATTTGTCGCTGATTTCGGTGCTGGCGCCATTGCCTTCCTTCGAAGAGTCGTCATACCATCCCGCGTTGTGATAGGGAATCGGGTCGGTGATGGACTCGAATTGCTCGTGCGAGATGACGTCAATTGTCCAGTCCGCGATGTCATCTCCATGTGGACTGAGCCAGCCAAATCCGGAACAGTAGTAGCCGTCGTTTGCCTGATCAGGGATGTATGCATAGATCAGCGATTTGGTGGAGCCGCTCGCGCCAGCCGCGGTGTGATATCCGCAGAAGCCGTGCTTGTTGTGATTGAACGAGCAGAACGAGTTGTCGGGATCAGAGCACTCCTCAGCGCCATAGCCTGTGAGGACAAAGAACTCGCGATTCAGCCCGGTGCGCCATGTGGCGTTGTGCTGGAGCGCGCGACGAATCTCGGCTTCGATATCGGTTCCGCGGAGCGGATCGCTGGCGGTGGCACCCGCCCGGTGGCAATTGGAGCCTGTCAGGTCGCAATGTCGGTATGGTGTTGTATCCACCCACATGCCGCCGAGCGTCGAGCGGTTCTCGACGGCGCCCTGCGCATCCCAGTACTGCGAGAGCAGCCCAAAGAAGGGCGTGCCGCCGACATCATGGAAGTAGCGCTGGATCAGCGACTTGAAGCGCGCATCGCTCCCACCCGGCTCGAAGACAACGCCGCGAGGCTGCCAGAAGATGAGGTACGCGGTGTAGTTGTGCATCACCGGGCCGAGGTGATAGTGCACCGGCGGACAGTGTTGCTGGCAGAGGTTAAAGTTGACCGTCACCGAATGGCGCAGCTCGACCGTCACCTGTTGCATCGCACCTCTGCGATCTGGCCCCATGGCGATGCAACCGTACTGCCCAGGCGCGATGAGGGAGAGGGAGTAGCTTCCGTTTGAAGCGGTGCTCGCGCCTCCACCAGCGCGCTCGTCGGCATCTTCGGCAAAGGCATGTTGGGCACCCGACGGCGTGCACTGCACGAAGGCGTTGGCGACCGGATCCCGTGTGCCTTGATAGCGCACTACCCCGGTGATGATGGCGCGCAACAGGGTGAGCGCCGGGCATTCGACGTCCTGTGACCTTGGCTGACAGTTGGCATGGGCCGCGTGGAGTGTCGTGCCCAAATTCAGTTGAATACGCGTGCCGGCCGAGCCAGGAATGGTGACGGACGATGGCTGGTAGTGATCGGCGTACACACGACACACATAGCTCGATGCGGGGACTAACGACAGACCATAGCGCCCGATGGCGCTCGCCGTGACACTCACGCCGTTACAGGCGACCGCAGCCGCAAGCGGCACGGGCTGGACGCCCCCACTAAGCGGGGAGGTTGGCTCGCCCAGTATCATGCCGCTTATCGTCGTCCGCTGGGTCTCCAGTCCGCACCCGACCCCGCCAAGCAGTATCACCAGCGCGAGAATAGACGCCGCCACCCGCCGCTGTCCCAACATCTCAGGCCCCTCCGCCTAGCATGCCGCCACACACTCGAGCAGAACGGTCCGTAGGCATCGCTACGCCCGATATCAATCCGGCAGCGTAGAGCCATCATAGCAGAGAGGCGCAAGCCATTCCGGCTGCATAGATGGAACGCAGGAGAGGTTGCGGCGTTACGGTGTGCAGGATCGGCGGGAAAGGCTAGGACACGGCGCGTTCATGTGAGCGGGTCGCCAAGTGCGACCGGGCCGCGTATACTGTGTGACGGTGTAACTGGCGGCCGATTGTCTGGAGCAAGCCCTGAGGGGAGGGAGGCCGGCGATGGAGGTCACAATTGATGGCGCGCGCATCTTTTATCAACCCGTTGGCTCTGAACGCAACTATCCGCTGATCGTGTTGCATGGCGGCCCCGGCCTCGACCATACCGAGATGCATCCCTGGCTGGACTCGCTCGCCGACCAGTTCTACCTGCTCTACGTTGACCAGCGCGGCCAGGGCCGCTCCGAGCGGGTGGACCCCAGCACGCTCAGCCTCAGCCGCTTCGCCGCCGACGTGACCGGCTTGGCCCGCGCGCTCGGCCTGCCGCGCTATGCCCTGCTCGGCCACTCCTTCGGCGCGATGGTCAGCGTCGTCCATGCCGTCGAGCAGGGTGAGGCCTCGCACTACGTCATCTCCAGCGGCACGGCCAGCTTCGGCAAGACCATGCCCGAGATCGAGGCCAATCTCGCCGCGTTCGAGCCGGTGGCGCTGCGCGAGGCGGTCACCGAGTCGTGGGCGCTGGAGCCTAACGCCAAGACTCAGGAAGACGTCGCCCGGCTGATGCGCATGCAGATGCCCTTCCACTTCGCCACCACCGAGTCCGACGCCTACCGCGACTTCATGGCCAAGCAAGAGGGGCGCGAGATCTTCGCGCCAGAGGTGCTGGCCTATTTCTCGGCCAATGAGTACGCCATGGAGTACGAGGACCGTCTGGGCAGTGTGCGCCAGCCGGCGCTGGTGATGAGCGGTGACGCTGACCGCACGTGCACGCCCCGCGCCGCGCGCGATATCGCCGCTGGCATCCCGGGCAGCGAGCTGGTGATCTTCCCAGGCGCCGGACACATGACCTACGTCGAGCAGCCAGGGATGTACTTCGCGGCGGTGCGCGACTTCTTCGCGCGGCACCCGACCGGCTGAGCGCCGAGGCAAGTGTCACCACAGAGAACCACGGAGGCAGAGACAGAGAGGCAGAGGCAGAGACAGTGAGGCCGAGAGAGACTGAAAGGGGAGCAGGCAGAGGGCCGGGTGGAGCATAGGCAGGCGGATGTGAGCGCGCGAGCTGAAGTGAAGGATGGGCGGCGATGACGTTCTCGATTGTGGGATTCGATCCGCGCACTGGCGACCTGGGGATCGCGGTGCAGTCGAAATTCTTGGCGGTGGGGGCGGTGGTGCCGTGGGCGCGTGGCGGCGTTGGCGCCGTCGCCACGCAATCCTGGGCCAACACGGCCTACGGTCCACAGGGGCTCGATCTGCTGGCCGCCGGCCGCTCCGCCGAGGAGACGGTCGCCGCGCTGACCAGCGCCGATAGCGGTGTCGCCTCGCGCCAGGTCGGCATCGTGGACGCGCAGGGCCGCTCAGCCACCTTCACGGGGGCAGAGTGCAACGCCTGGGCCGGCGGCGTGGCGGGAACGCACTTCGCGGCGCAGGGCAACATCCTGGTCGGCGAGGCGACCGTGACGGCGCTGGCGGAAACCTTTCAGCGTACGGAGGGGCCGCTCTGGCGGCGGCTGGTGGCGGCACTGGCGGCAGGCCAGGCGGCCGGCGGCGACAGCCGCGGCCAGCAGTCGGCGGCGCTGCTCGTCGTGCGGCCGGGCGGCGGCTATGGCGGCTTCAATGACCGCCTGATGGACCTGCGCGTGGACGACGCGCCGCGCCCGATTGAGGAGCTAGCGCGGCTCGTCGAGATGTACGAGCTGTACTTCCTCAAGCCGGGGCCGGAGGACTTTCTGCCCATCAACGCAGAGGTGGCAGGCGAGATTCAGCGGCTGCTGACCAGATCGGGCGACTACTCCGGGTCGGTCAGTGGCGTATGGGACGCGGCCACCTTCGCCGCGCTGGAGCACTACGGCGGGCGCGAGAACCTGGAGGAGCGGCTGCTGCACGAGGCGAGCGATGCGCGCATTGACCGGACGGTGTTGGCATTCATGCGCGAGCACAGTGGAGGGAACAAGTGATGAGGCGACGTAGACTGCTGGCAATTGGCGGCGCGGCGGCGATGGTGCTGGCGCTGCTCGGTATGGCGCTGTGGGCCGGCCTGCCAGCGCGCGGGGCGCGAGCGGCCAGCGGCGGCAATTCTAGCTCACCGTACAACAAGCCTACCTGGTGGGCGAAGTATCAGCACGTCTCTGGCGCGGGCTTCACCCCCGCGCAGAACTCCGGCGCCACACACAGCGTGACCGTCGGCGCCAACGTTGACGCCAGCAATGAACCGGGGCCACAGAGCGAAACCTCGATTGCCATCAATCCGAGCAATCCGAAGCAGATCGTCGCCGGCTCCAACGAGATTGATCGCCTGCCGATGCGCGGTTATTTCTCGAGCGACGGCGGCAAGACCTTCGGCGGGGTAGATCTGCCGCTGCCCCCATCGCGCACCAACAATGGCTTCGACTTCGGCTCCGATCCCGGCGTGGCCTGGGATACGCGCGGCAACGTCTACTACTCCTACATCGTCGTCTTCTTCGGCAAGGGCGGCGGCATCAACGGCACCGCGATGGCGGTGGCGCGCTCGTCAGATGGCGGCCAGACCTGGACGGCGACCTACTTCGACCAGCAAACCGGTGAGGCGCAGTTCGACGACAAACCGATGATCGCGGTGGACACCAGCCCCGCTAGCCCGCGCCACGACACCATCTACGTCGCCTGGGACAACGCCGACGGCAGCGCGTCGAGCAGCAATCTGGTGCTGGTAAGCCACTCGACCGACGGCGGCGTGACGTTCTCGGCGCCGGTGCCGGCCAGCGACACCAGCAGCGGGCCGAAGTCGGCGATTGGCGCCGATCCCTTCGTCGGGCCGGATGGCACGCTTTTCGTGGCCTGGCACGACGTGCAGAACAATCTGATTGCCGCCAGCAGCTCGCGCGACGGTGGCGTCAGCTTCGGCTCGACGGTGACGGTCGCGCCGACGCTGGTCGCCTTTGACGTAGGCATTCCGGCGGAGAATGTGCGGCGCGCGCTGGTCTATCCCGCCTGCGGCGCCGACACAAGCACGGGTCCCCGGCGCGGCACGCTCTACTGCTCGTGGATGGACGAGACGGCAAGCAACGGAGCCGACATCTTCGTCGCGCGCTCGACCGACAGCGGGCTGTCCTGGAGCGCGCCGGTACGCGCGAATGACGATCCCATCGGCGTCGCCAACGACCAGTTCAATCAGTGGCTGGCGGTGGATCCATCGGATGGCTCGGTCGATCTGAGCTGGAGCGACACGCGCAACGATCCAACGCATGCCAGCACCGATGAGTTCTTCACGCGCTCGACCGATGGCGCGGCAACCTTCATCGCCAACGTCCAGGTGACGACGGCGCCCACCAACGAGACGTGCTGCGGCGCGCAGCTCTTCGACCAGTATGGCGACTACGAGGGCATCGCAGCGTTCGGCGGCTCGGTGCACCCCGTCTGGACGGACCGGCGGGCGAGCGTGGCGGCGCTGAACGAGGAGGTCTTCACGGCAACGATCACCGTGCATTAGGAGTCCTCACTCAGTGGGTCAAGGGGCGTCACGTGAACGCCCCTTGATGAGCCGTCGCGGCAAGGGGGAACGAAGCGCCTGCGGGCGAGCGGGCGGCGCGTATCTCGGTGAGGTGTAGTGGCGAGGCCTGCCCCGCCATCTGGCGTCTTCGCCTCCTGGCCCTCCGGGCGTCCACCGGACGCCTCTACGAGCTATGCGCGGGGAGGAAAGCGCATCCCAAGCCCGCCGATGAAGCGCGCCCCAGCCCGCACAGACTGACCGGGCGGCCGCCAGGCCGTCCAGACGCGGTACCGGCAGCGTGCCCCGGCCGCTTGACCGCGGCCCTGGCTCGCTAGAGCACCTGGCGTAGGAACGTCTTCGTGCGCTCCTGCTGGGGAGCGTCGAAGATCTGCGCGGGGGAGCCTTGCTCGACGATCACGCCGCCGTCCATGAAGAGCACGCGGCTGCAGACCTCGCGCGCGAAGCCCATCTCGTGCGTGACGACCACCATCGTCATGCCCTCTTCGGCGAGTTGGCGCATCACCTTGAGCACCTCGCCCACCAGCTCAGGGTCGAGCGCCGAAGTCGCCTCATCGAAGAGCATCAGCTTGGGATTCATGGCCAGCGCGCGGGCAATGGCGACACGCTGCTGCTGGCCGCCGGAGAGGCGTTGCGGATAGGCGTCGGCCTTGTCCTCCAGCCCCACCTTCTTGAGCAGCTCGCGCGCGCTCGCTTCAACCTCCGCCTTGGGCTGGTGCAGCACCTGCACCGGCGCCTCCATCACATTCTGCAGCGCCGTCATGTGCGGGAAGAGATTGAAGCGCTGGAAGACCATGCCAATCTCGGCGCGCATGTGTGCGGTGTTCTTCTCGCTGTCTTCGACGAGCTTGCCCTCGGGGTTCTCGCGATAGCCGATCAGGTGGCCATCAATGTAGATGCGGCCGGAGTTGATCTTCTCCAGGTGGTTGATGCAGCGCAGGAAGGTGGTCTTGCCGGAGCCGCTGGGGCCGATGAGGACGACGACCTCGCCGCGCTTGACCTGCATCGAGACGCCGCGCAAGACCTGGTTGTTATGGAAGTATTTGTGGACGTCGCGTGCGTCCACCATCGGCAGGGCGCCGTTGCCGGAAACGACGAACTGAGATTGCGACTGGGCGATGGGATCCGACATAGAGACAGCTCCAGTTCCGGCCGCGGGTGAGCGGCGCGAGACACGATGCGATAGTTAGCGGTGGTCAATGCCGGTGGGCACGACAACGCCGCCCCCACGGTCATGACCGATGCCGATGGCGCGCCGCCACCATACGTCGCGCTCCACGACCGCCGGTTCGATGTTGGAGGCGTTGAGGCGGCGCTCGACTGCGCTCTGGATGAAGCCCCAGACAGTTGTCAGCACGATATACCAGATCGCGGCGACGGTGTAGAGCTCGAGCGGGGCGAAGAGGTTGAAGCCATGCGCTTGGGCGGCATTCAGCAGCTCGTAGACTGAGATGACCGAGACGAGCGAGGAGCTCTTGAGCATGCTGTTGAACTCGTTGCCCAGCGGCGGCACGATCACCCGCAGCGCCTGCGGCAGCACGACTCGCTGCATAGCCTGCCGGTACGTCATGCCAAGCGACTTGGCGGCTTCGATCTGGCCGACGTCAATGGCATCAATACCGGCGCGCACGATCTCGGCCATGTAGGCGCCCTCGTTCATAGAAAGCGCAATCAGGCCGGCGATGAAGGCATCGAGCGGAATGTCACGAATGAATCCGAGGTGCAGGAAGAGATGGGTGGCAATCAAGGGATTTGCGATGCCAAGGTAGGGGAATAGCGCGTTCAGAAAGAGGATCTGGACGAGCAACGGTGTGCCGCGGAAGAACCAGACATAGGTCTCGGCAATCCCGCGCAACGCGCGGCTGTTGGAGCGGCGCATGAAATAGAGCAGGAGGCCGATGAGCGAGCCGAACAACTGGGCGAGCACAGAGAGGACGACGGTGATGATGACACCCTGGAGGATATCTGTCGCGAACAGAAATTGCCAGACATAGCCCCAGTTGAAATTGCCTCTCAGCGTGATGACCTGTTGGAGGAAGTTGAGGATCGAATCCATGACATCCCTCGGCGGTGATGGCCATGCGCTCGCCGGAATGTGGCGGGGGCAGGCTCAGATGAGCGCGGCGCCGCATAGTGCCGCGCCGGTCGGGGAGTGCGTAGCGGAACGGCCGAGGAGCTTGCCCCGGCCGTTCCCCACTAACGACGCATTATACGACGTACCGCGCGTTACGAGAGCGGCGGATAGGCCAGCGCCTGAACACCCCACGCCGTCAGGATGCGCAGGTACGTGCCGTCCTTGCGCATGTTGTCGAGCGCCTGGGTGATCGCCTGCTCCAGAGCGGCGTTGTCTTTGCGCATCACAATGCCCTCGGGCGAAGGCTGGACGGTGATGCCGGAGTCCGTCAGCTTGCCCTTGTTGAGCGAGACATAGTAGTCGGTAACCGGCTGGTCCTGATAACTGGCTTCGGCACGGCCATTGAGCACCTGCTGCACGACGACCGTCTGGTCATCGTAGCTGACGATCGTGATGAGCTTGCCGGCCTGCTTGCAGACGGGATCCTGGCCGGAGGTGCCATCGCCGGTACCGTTGGCGTCGTCGAGCTCAGCCTTCTCGACCGTGCCGTTCTGCACCGCAATCGTCTTGCCACACATGTCGTTAATGGACTTGATGTTGCCGGCGTTGGCGGTCGTGGTGAGGATGGACTCGCCCGCGGTGAAGTACGGGATCATGTCCACCTTCTGCTTGCGGTCGTCGTTGATGGTGAACGACGAGATGGACAGGTCGTAGCGCTGCTGGCCGAGCGCCGGCCCGGAGATACTGGAGATGATCTCGCCAAAGGAGGCTTTGACGATATTGGGCTGGAGGCAGAGCCGGCGGGCGAACTCACGCGCGAGGTCCATGTCGTAGCCGATG
Source organism: Ktedonobacterales bacterium (assembly GCA_035763125.1). Lineage (GTDB taxonomy): Bacteria > Chloroflexota > Ktedonobacteria > Ktedonobacterales > JADMIN01 > SMAG-U1939. Next base: position 2,221 of record DASUBU010000067.1, on the reverse strand, counting down.
AAGTGGCCGGCCTGGTTGGGATCTTCGTATTCGGCCGGGGCGTAGGTGGTGTCGCTGGCGATCGTCAACTGGCCAGCCGTGACGAGGTGCAAGTTCGCGGTGGTGGCCTGGTCGGGGCAGGAGACGGTCGAGGTGGGCACCGCGCCGCCGGTGACGTGGTTGCCGCCGGTGGTGGAGGTGGTGCCGCAGGCCGACAGGATGAGGACGAGGACGGTCGCGAAGCCGCAGAGCAGGCTGGCGACGGTCCGGCCGCGCCAAAGAGGCCCGCGGGGAGCGCGTGGGGACATGTGTGATCCTCCGTAAACATCCGTTATGAATCAAACGCGAGGTCTCAGGGAGCGCAGACAGGGAAAAGCTCCCGTGTGCCGCCAGTCTACCATGCGGGCGCAAGTCCCCAGGTGCGGTGAACAGGCAGCCCATGGGCTGGCGCGCTCAGCTATGCGAGGATTACGTCTCGCCCGCGGGGATTCTCACGCCAAGCGGAGGACGCCGGGGAGAAGGGATGCGCGAAGAATTCAGTACGCCGAGACAAAATACTGGGGGGGTGAGCGCCGCGCGCTCACCCCCCCAGTGCATGCGACTGGGATCACATGCATTTGATGACGCAAAAGACATGCCGGCTCTTACAACGCTGGGTATTTTTGGCATTAGAAGCGCAAGGAACGCCCGTGCTGGCGTAGCCAGCGGCGGTGGATGAGATAGTCGGGGCAGGCGCGGGCAACAAGCGCCCAGAATGCCGGCGAGTGGTTGAGCTCGCGCAGGTGACACAGCTCGTGGACGACGACGTAATCGAGCACAGGCAGCGGCGCCAGCAGCAGCCGCCAGTTGAAGTTCAGATTGCCCGCGCGCGAGCAGCTTCCCCAGCGGCTCTTCTGCTCCTTGATCGAGACGCGCCCAAAGGCGAAGCCGTAGACTGTGTTGTAGTGGTCCAGCCGCTCGGCGAAGACCTGACGGGCCTGGCCGCGGCACCACGTCCGCAGTGCGGCGCGTAGGGTCGGCTGTGAGGCATCAGCGAGCGTGAGGGTCAGCATGCCGCCGTCGAGCTGCGCGCGAAAGCGGCCGGCGGGCGCACCAAGCTTGATCGCCAGTGTCAGGGTCCGCCCAGCGCAGGGCAAGCAATCGCCAGCGGCGATGGCGGCCGGCTCAGCGGCATGCGCCGCGCTGGCAACGCGCTCCAAAGTCGCGAGGATCCAGGCCGCCTTGTCGCGCAAGGCGGCATCAATCCGTGCCTGCGAGGTGCGACGGGGAACGACGACCTCCAGCCGGCCAGGGGGATGGATCACCAACCGCAGTCGCTTTGCGCGCGGGCTCACGCGCAGACTATACGCCACGGTGTGGCCCAGGACAGTCGCGGTGCGCTCAGGCGCGGGAGTGCGCTCAACCGACGCTGGCTCACGAATGACCAATAGCGGGGCGGCAGCGGGTAGATTGCGTCTGCACATAGGAGCATCCTTTCGTGGCCAAAGGTGCGGGTGTAGTCGCGCGACGTGTTATCAGCATCGGCGAGCACTCGTTGGGCAACAAGGCCTCTTGATATGACGCAGCCGCTGACGATATCGCTCCTCGCCACTGCCCTCCTGGATCGCCAGTTCTTCCGCTGCCTCCGCGCTAGCTCCGCGGTCGTGCCCCCATCAGCATGCACTGGCGTTGGTTGGTTCGCAAGCCGTAGCGGCATCCTATCAGGCAAGACGCCGATTGTGTCCGGCGAGGCGCTAGATAGGCCAGACGGGGCAGGAGTTTTCGGTGGGCGCTGCTGGATTATGGACATGTAGACGAAAAGGTATTCTGGGGGCTTGACGCGGGCAAGGGGGTATGATATTATCTTCTTTGCGCCTTGCGAGAGCGGCCCGATGCAGATGGCAACGGACGCGGCGAGGCACAGCGGCAGAGCCGCGAGAGCACGTTGACAACTGAAGAGTGGGAAGCAGAGTTCAGCGCAAGCACATGGTGATCGTGACGCGAGACGTCACATGGTAGTCATCCGATGAGATGACCTGTGCGGAGCCGTAAGGCTCGATCAGCAGGAATCAGCGCAGGCAAAGGGTCGCGCGAAGGCGCACCGGATGCCTGGACACGATACCTGTATGGCGAGTTTGATCCTGGCTCAGGACGAACGCTGGCGGCGTGCGTAACACATGCAAGTCGAACGCGGGGGAGTGCGGCAGGTATCTTTCGGGATGCCGGCGGCTTCTGCCGAGTGGCGGACGGGTGCGTAACACGT
>DASUBU010000066.1:0-35938 GCA_035763125.1 Ktedonobacterales bacterium | reverse complement strand
GAGGCCGCGCGGCGCTGGCCGATCATCCTCTCGGGTGGGCTGACGCCTGAGAACGTGGCCGACGCTATTGCCAGAGTCCGGCCGGCAGGTGTGGACGTCAGCTCCGGCATCGAGACGGCGCGCGTCAAAGATCCTGCCAAGATGCGCGCGTTCGTGCGTGCGGCGCGCGAAGTCGGGGAGGTGCCGCCCGATGGATAGCCTGAGCCTGCATCTCATGCGGGAATACCTCGCCTGCCACTGTGGCCGTGGCGCGGGGAGGTGGCCTGAAGTGCCACGGGGAATCCCACGCAAGAGAACCGGATACGCACAACGGTGCGCTGTGGAGAACGTCTCGTTCACCCGCGGCAGGCGATGCATGCATCGCCCTTACACCCACCCGTGGCCCAGCGTCCGCGGCCTTCACCCGCACCTCTCGTGGGATTGGTGGCCGGATGTCCCTCAGGCGAAGACCTGCCCATCGGCCACTCTCCCGCCAGCGTCCGTCTCTCCTGATATGAAAGGCTCGCACCCCAAATGACCCGCCAATCTGCCACCTCGCCCAGGTCACGTCCGTCCGGCCGCCGCTCATCCAACACGGCTGGCTCCTCCTCGCCGCGTACGCCGGTAGCCGCGTCCGGTGGCCGCCCAACCGCCGAAGAGAAGCGGGCCACCTCTTACCAGCACGGCATCTTTCCCGACGCCCGTGGCCGCTTTGGCGAATTCGGCGGACGCTTCGTGCCCGAAAGCTTGATGGCCGCGCTGGATGAGTTGGAGCGCGCCTACGACGCCGCGCGTGCTGATCCCGCCTTCGGCGGACAGCTTGCCGGGCTGGAGCGCACCTACACCGGCCGGCCGACGCCGCTCTACTTCGCCGAGCGGCTCTCGCGCCGCGTTGGCGCGCGCGTCTACCTCAAGCGCGAAGACCTCGCGCACACTGGCGCGCATAAGATCAATAACGCGCTAGGGCAGGGGCTGCTGGCCGAGCGCATGGGCAAGCGCCGCATCATCGCCGAGACTGGCGCCGGCCAGCACGGCGTCGCCACGGCCACCGTCTGCGCCAAGATCGGCCTGGAGTGCATCGTCTACATGGGCGAGGAGGACGTCCACCGCCAGTCGCTCAACGTCTTCCGCATGAAGCTGCTCGGCGCGGAGGTGCGCTCGGTTGCCGCCGGCAGTCGCACCCTCAAGGATGCCATCAATGAGGCGCTGCGCGATTGGGTTACCAACGTCGCCACTACCTACTACCTGATCGGCTCTGCTGTCGGCCCGCATCCCTACCCGCGCATCGTCCGCGATTTCCAGTCCGTGATTGGGCGAGAGACGCGCATCCAGGCGCAGGAGGCCGAGGGCCGGCTGCCCGATCTGGTGCTCGCCTGTGTCGGCGGCGGCAGCAACGCCATCGGCATGTTCTCTCCCTTCGCAGGCGATGCTGGCGTTGGGCTGATCGGCGTCGAGGCGGGCGGCAGCGGCGTCGCCAGTGGCAAGCATTCCGCCACGCTGGTCGCTGGGCGCCCGGGTGTGTTGCACGGCGCGCTGAGCTATCTGCTCCAGGACAACAACGGCCAGGTGATCGAGACACACAGCATCTCCGCCGGGCTGGACTACCCCGGCGTTGGCCCGGAGCACAGCTATCTGCGCGCCACCGGCCGTGCGCAGTACGTCGCCGCCGACGATGCCGCCGCGCTGCGTGCGTTTCAGGTGCTCTGCGAGGACGAGGGCATCATCCCCGCGCTGGAGTCCGCGCACGCCGTCGCGCATCTGCTGGCGCTGGGCGAGCAGGGCGCGCTCAGCCCGGACCAGTTCGTCGTCGTCAACCTCTCCGGTCGCGGCGACAAAGACATGCAGACCGTTGCCACCGCGCTCGGCGTTACCCTGGACTAACGTGCTACACTGGTTCTACCAAGCAATTTGAGGATTAACACGGTGCCCACTCCTACCACCATCCCCGCCGAGCGCATCGCGGGCGCCTTCGCGCGTGCCCGCGAGCAGGGTCGCGTCGCGCTGATCCCGTACGTGATGGCCGGCTATCCTGATGAAGCGACCAGCGAGGAGCTGGCGGTCGCGCTGGCCGAGGCCGGCGCGGACGTGCTGGAGCTGGGCGTGCCCTTCTCCGATCCGCTGGCCGATGGCGCGACAATCCAGCACGCCAGCCATCTCGCGCTGCAGAACGGCATGTCGCTGGGCGGCGCGCTCGCCCTGGCCGGCCGGGTGACCCCACGCACCGCCATGCCGCTCGTCATGATGACCTACTACAATCCGATCTTCCGGTTCGGTTTGGAGGAGTTCGCTCAGGCGGCGCGCACAGCCGGATTGGCTGGCGTGATCGTACCCGATCTGCCACCGGAGGAGTCCGCGGCGCTGCAGAGCTCGCTCGCCGCGCACGGCATCGCGCTGATCTTCCTCGCCACGCCCACCAGCCCCGACGAACGCCTCGCGCGCATCGCCGAAGCTGCCGAAGCCAGCGGCGGCTTCGTCTACTGCGTCTCCCTCAGCGGAGTCACCGGCGCACGCGACCGCCTGCCCGATTACCTGCGCGACTTCGTTGCGCGCGTGCGGGCACAATCGGACCTGCCACTGGCGGTGGGTTTCGGCGTCTCGCGGCCAGACCACGTCACCGAGATCGGCCGCATCGCCGACGGCGCGGTGGTCGCCAGCGCGCTGCTCAACGCCGTGGATGCCGCCCCGCCTGCCGAGCGTGTCCCCGCTGCCGTCGCGTTCCTGCGCGCCCTCCAATCGGGTGCGCATCTAGAAACCGCTGCCGAGTAAGCATGTCAGACATTGAGCCATCCCATCCCATGCCGCCATCGTCCGCACTCTCACACGCCGGGGTGTCGTCCGCCTCTTCCTCGCCACACACATTCGTAGGGGCGACCGGTGGACGCCGAATGGGGCCGGGGGATAAGGACTCGGCCGCCGGGCGAGGCATGCCTCGCCCCTACAGCCAGAATCCAGAGCCGGGGTCGCCGACGGACGAGGATGCCTCCCCCTCGCCGCGCGCGGAGAAGGGGTCCCCCGATGGGGGCTTGGGGTCGGGGGGTGAGCACTCCTGGCGCCTGCTGGCCTCGCCCAGCGCCGCGATGGGCCGGCAGCTCGCGCTGAGCGAAGCCCTGCTCGCCGGCCTCGCCGCCACTGGCGCGCCCGCGATCCGTTGGTACGTCCCGCGGCATCCCGCGCTCGTCCTGGGCAACGGCCAATCGCCGGCCACGGTGGATCTGGCCGCCTGCCGGGAGCGCGGCCTGCACGTCTACCGCCGCACATCCGGCGGCACGGCTGTGCTGGTGGATGGCGACACACTCAGCATGGAGATCGCGCTCCCCGCCGGACATCCGCTCGCCCTCAGCGACGTCGTGCGCGGCTACCAGTGGATCGGCGAGCTGTGGGCGGATGCCCTGCGCACGCTCGGCATCTGTGATGCGCGTGCCATCCCCACCGCCGAGGTCCGCGCCACGCCGCCGATTGCCAAGGATGATCCCCTGCGTCTCGCCTGCTATGGCACGCTCTCGCCCTGGGAGCCGGTCGCCGGCAGGCGCAAGCTGGTGGGGCTCTGCCAGGTCCGACGCCGTCCCGGTGCGCTCTATCAGGTCGGCGTGCTGCTGCGCTGGCGGCCCGAGCACCTGGTGGAGCTGCTGGCGCTGTCACCCGATACGCGTGAGGCGCTCCTGCCCCGCCTGCGCACCGCCGCGGCCGGACTCGACGAGCTGGCGGGCCGCCCCATCTCGATCCAGGAGGTGACCGAGGCTGTCAACGCCGCGCTGGTCGAGCGCCTGGGCATCCGGCTGGAGCCTTCCGACTGGACTCCCACCGAGCGAGCTGATGCCGACCGGCTCCAGCACGAGCGCTTCCACCCGATTGTCTAACCTCGGCGAGAACGATTCACGGGTCGTTAGTTCGTCGGCAGCACGCCGGGCAAGTCAGGCGTGGCCTCTGCTCGCGGGACGGTGAATGACGTGATGGGTAATGCCCAAGTGAGAGGACCGATAGGCAGCAGTATCATTTCGCAGATAAATGCCACATCGGCCACGCTGCCAAAGTAGGGCTGGAACGACGCGATCTGTCCAGTGAGGAGGGGTTGCCCCATCAACACGATGAATCCGACGGTCATCGCTCGTCCGGACATGAACGTGCCCGCGAACGACCTGAAGCGGTCGTGCATATCGCTGGGCGGGTTTGGCGCGGCGGCCAGGACGCTGCGGATCAGTGAGCGCCAGCCTCTGCCCAACCACATCTCGGCCGCCAGTGCCACGCCGAAAAGGAATGGAAACATCAGCGCCAGCGCCATGTAGGCCGGAACGAGGTACTCCTTCGCTCGTGGGGTCTGCGCCGTCGTGGCCAACGCCCATACGAAGACCAGCGTGACCACCACGTCCACTGCCCACAGGCCAATCGCCAGTGCTGTCACTTTTCGCCTTCCGCGCGACAAAGGATCGGTCTCCACAGTCGCCGGTGGAGTCACGCCAGGCGGCGTGATCCACGCAATCGCGAGGCACCGGCCCAGAACCACCCCCACGCCTGAGAGGGCGAAGCCGGTGAGCAAGAGCACGCCGGCACGCCAGACAGGCACAAAATCGGCCAAAAAGAAGGGACTGCTGATCGGCAGGACGACTGCCACGGGTATCGCCAATACCATGAACAGCGCGCCTGCGACTCCGCCGCACCCATCGCTCCACGCGGCCGCGCGCCGCCACACGTTCAGTGCGGCCAGCCCCAGCGCGGCTTGCACTTCCCTGCTGGGGACCTCCCGATAGCCCAATCGAGGGATTGCAGGCGGCTGGTCCGCCTGCAGCCGCCGAAGACGCACAATGCCCCAGATGCCAATTGCTGTGTAGAACAGGACGATGCAGCCGAACAGCACATAGTACGCGTTACGCATGGCCTCGTGGTCGCCCACGTGCTACCTCCTCACTGTGATTTTCAGCGGGACTGGCTCGCGCGGTCCGCCAATCTAGCCGCGGACGTGCGTCTGCCGCGGCCAGCCGGTCAGCCTGCCGCCCAGGTGGCCCTGCATGCCGCTTACGCTGCGCGCCACCCCAGCCGCGATGAGCGCCAGCAGCAGCGCGCCGCCACCTGCCAGCGCGGCGGTCAACGCATCAGCCGAGGTCGAGATCACCACCAACGGCAGCACACCCGCCCACGGCAGAAAGAGCAGCAATCCGGCGACCTCGATCTCGACCGCCACGATCGTCCCTAACGCTTGCCCCCGATAGAGCGCGTCCGCACGGAGCGACACCGTCCGGCTCCAGCTAAACGAACGGAACGGCAGCCGGACGAGCATGCGCGAGGCCACCTCGCCGGCCAGCAGGACCAGCGGCGGGCCAAGCGTCGAGACCCACAGCAGTGCCCGCAGCCAGGGCAGCGCTGGCTCCAGCTCCTGAGGCAAGCTTGGCGTGTAGAGTCCGAGGGGGCCAATCGCCACGAACAGCGCCAGTGAAGCAACCGCCAGCGCCGCCAGTCCGGCCTGCCAGATCGGCGAGCGATAGTCTTCGAGATTCCCGGCGGACGCTGCCGGCCCTGCCGCACGATGGCCAGCCGGCGGCAGCTCTGCCAGTCCTCGTGCGGCGCCGATACTCTGGCCCACCAGATCGCCAGCCACGATGATCGTGCAGAGGCCGAGCGTAATGGATAGCAGCGCGGCGAGGTCCAGGCGCAGCGTACGGCTCACGTCGTCCAGCGCGGCCTGAGGCGCGAACAGCGCCGCCGTCACGATGGCCGCGAGCGCACAGCCCACCAGGGTTCCAGCGCCACGGCCGATAAGCGCACGCCCGGTCAGCCGCACCCAACGCAGTATCAGGTCAGCGCGCAGCTCGTTCTCGGCATCGCGTTCACTGTCGAGCGCGCCCAGCCGCTCCAGCAGCGCCGTCCAACCGGCGAGCGCGTCGGGGCCAACGCGCTGCGCCCGGACATAGCGCTGCCCACTGACGAGCATCCGGCCGCCCCGCAGCGCCATCCAGACGACGCCGAGCGCGTACGGCCCCAAGAGCCCAAGGGTGAGCGGGTCCATCGCGGCTCGGCTCCCTCGGCCTTAATGCAGCAGGTTCTGCAGCCCGTTCTGAGCCAGGATCGCCAGCGCCGCACAAGCCGCGATGGTGATGCCCAGCGCGAAGACCGCAAAGATCGCCAGGTACACTCCGAACCGCTCTGGTGCCGCCTTCTTCATCTTGTGGGGTGGCACATACTGCGGCGCGGGCAGTGCGCGAGCCGCTGGTGTGCCTGCGCTGGCCGCGACTGGAGCTCCCGCCTGCCCAGGTGTGGCGAGGCTCCCCTCGACCACCGTGCCAGGTGCTGGCTGACCTGGCGCTCCGACCTGTGGGATCGCCGGCGCGTCCGGTGCGGTCAGTGCGCTGAAGACGCGCGCCGGCCGGCTCAGCAACGAATCGTCGGCCGGCATCCCGTGCTCGATCAGGTAGCGGTTGTGATAGTACGCCACGGCGCGGTCGCCCGCCACCCGCAGGAACGTGTAGTCAATCGCGCCGCCGACCGCCGCGCCCAGCCCTGGAATCAGCCGCCCGACCCACTTCGCCGCCTGCTCCTCCGTGATCTTCACGCTCAGCCGCATCAACACTTTTGGCAGGACGTCTGGCAGCAGCCGCACCAGCCCCTCGCGTGTCAGCCAGTTGCCGATGCCGCGCAAGCTGTCAATGCCCGCTGCTAGCGCCAGAACCTCAGCCAGGTGCGCTTGCTCCTCCACATCGGAGGTGTCGTAGCCGTAGGCCTGCGCGATGTCGGCGGCCATGCGCACGGCGTAGACGGCGGTGAGCTGGACATCAGCGCCCGCTGCTACCAGCGCCCACAGGCCACCCGGCAGTCCCGTCACCGCACCGGTGATCGCCGCGCGATGGCGGAACTTGCGCGCGAAGTCCTTCGCTACACGGTCCATCTGCGCCAGCTTCAGCTTCTGGATGTCCTCGAAGGATTTGACGTCGTGGCCGCGCCGGCGGTGCTGCGCCAGCACGGCTGGATCGCGCCGCGCCGCCCAGGCAATCGCATGCTGGATGCGGTCTGGCGTCTTGCCCGGCTTGAGCAGGTCCTGGATCTCCGGCGGTAGCGCCGAGCCAATCGCCTGTGCCGCCAGATTACCCGCCGCGCCCCCCAGATTCAAGCCACCTTTACCGGCTGGATCGTTCGGTCCTGGCATGCTTTCCGCCCTCCCCTGTGTCGCCACCCGCGCTCTTCGCGCATCGCCCAGCCGGAACCTGGACGACACCCAGCAGACGCCCGATGCTCGCGCCTAGTATACGGGAGCGCCGCGCGGCCGGCAAGTGGCGCGTGCTGGCTGCGCAGAGATGCGTGCCACCGTCGTCGTCTGTTACCCTATACGGTCTAGAACGGCACACCGGTTGCGTCTCTCGTGCGTACATGTGTTCACTGGGAGGATGTCAAGGATCTCCACTGACGGGCGACCGGCATGGGGAGGAGAAGGAGCGAGATGCCATCATCGCCATATCGTGACGGTCCGGCACTGGGAGACGAGCCGACCCAGCCGCTTCCGCCGCTTGCTCCTTCCACACGCTACGTGGTGCCGCGCGAAGCGCCGCCCTACTACGCGCCGCCCTATCGGCCGCCGCGCGCGCCTGGCATGCGGCGCTCTCCGATCAAGCGCATCCTCATCACCCTCGTGATCCTGAGCGTGATCATAGCGGTGGCCGGCGGCGCACTCGGCCTGCACCGCGCGGTGGATTTCGGCCGCGCCATCTCGCCGCAACCGCCGCTCAGCGTGCGCCCGGGCTTCCTCTCCAGCGGCCGTGTCAATCTCGTCGTGCTCGGCTACGGCGGCGGCACCCACGACGGCGCCAACCTCACCGATAGCCTGCTCGTCATCAGCCTCAACCCCGCCGACGGCTCTACAACCCTCGTCTCCGTTCCGCGCGATCTATGGGTGCAGATTCCGCCCGACAGCGGCCAGTACGCCAAGCTCAACGCCGCCTATCAGGACGGCCTGCTGCGCGGATTCGCCGGTGAGCCGGCCGGCCGCGCCGCTGGCGGCGACGAGGCGGCGCAGAAGGTGGGCGATGTGCTCGGATTGGACGTCCCCTACTGGCTGACGATTGACTTCTCCGGCTTCCGCGGCCTGGTGGATGCGCTTGGCGGCGTGGACATCACTGTGCCGACCGGCTTCACTGCCCAGTATCCTCGCAACGACGACCCGCGCATTGACGCAAGCTGGAAGATCGTCACCTTCAAGCCCGGACCGCAGCACATGAACGGCGAGCAGGCCATCGAGTACGCCCGCGCGCGCTACGTCCTCTCGCCCGCCAGCGAAGGCAGCGACTTCGCGCGCTCGCTGCGCCAGCAGCTCTTGCTGCGCGCCATTCTCGACCGCGCCCGTCAGGTCAGCGCGTGGCCGCGCCTGCTGGGCGCCGCCGATGCCCTTCAGACCTCGCTTTACACCAATCTCTCGCTTATGGAGCTGACACAATTCAGCCGCGCGCTCGACCTGACACACGCCACTCGTGTCGGCCTCACTGACCAGAACGTGCTGGTGGACGCGCAATCCAATGACGGGCAGTCCATTCTGTTGCCGGCCAATGGCGACTGGAACGCCATCCGCCAGTACGTCGCCGGGCAGCTCAAGCCGTAGGCCGCGCTATAATTGGCATGCGCGCTCTTGCGCCCATCATCGTAGGGGTGTCCGGTGGACGCCCGCCGTCTATCGTTGCGGTGGACGCCCGCCGGCCTGTCTCTGCGCCGCCCACAGGATGGCTCGCTCATGACCACTGACCGCTCCGACGCGCTCTTCGCCCGTGCCAAGCAACTGATCCCCGGCGGGGTCAACAGCCCTGTCCGCGCCTTCAACGCCGTCGGCGGCACGCCGCGCTTCATCGCGCGTGGCGAAGGCCCCTACCTCTTCGACGTGGATGGCAACCGCTACATTGACTACGTGCTCTCGTGGGGTCCGCTGATCTTTGGGCACGCCGATCCGCGAGTGGTCGCCGCTGTCAGTCGTGCGGCAGAGTCCGGCACCAGCTTCGGCGCGCCGACGGAGGCCGAGGTGCGCCTGGCGGAGCTGGTGATCGCCGCGCTGCCCAGTATGGACCTGGTGCGCTTCGTCAACTCCGGCACTGAGGCCACCATGAGCGCGCTACGCCTGGCCCGCGCCTACACCGGCCGCACGAAGATCCTCAAGTTTGCCGGGGGCTATCACGGCCATGCCGATATGCTGCTGGTGGCGGCCGGCTCGGGCGCGCTGACGCTCGGCACGCCCAACAGCCCTGGCGTCCCTGAGGCCGCCGTCGCCGAGACGCTCGTCGCCCCCTACAACGATCTGGCCGCGGTGCACCAGCTTTTCGGCCAGTTCCCCGACCAGATCGCCGCCGTGATCGTGGAGCCGGTCGCCGGGAACATGGGCTGCGTGCCGCCGGTGGCGGAGTTCCTGCCCGGTCTGCGCCAGCTCACTCAGGCGCACGGTACACTGCTGATCTTCGACGAGGTGATGACGGGCTTCCGCGTGGCTTACGGCGGCGCGCAGGCGCTCTACGGTATCTCGCCAGATCTCACCTGTCTGGGCAAGATTGTCGGCGGCGGGCTGCCTGCCGCGGCGTATGGCGGGCGCCGCGAGATCATGGAGATGGTGGCGCCCGCCGGTCCCGTCTACCAGGCCGGCACGCTGTCGGGCAATCCGCTTGCCATGTGTGCCGGCATCGCCCAGCTCGAAGCCCTGCAAGAGCCCGGCACCTACGAGCGCCTGGAGCAGCTCGGCGCGACGCTGGCCGAGGGTCTCGGCGCGGCGGCACGAGCGGTGGGCGTGCCGCTTTACCAGACGCGCGTCGGCTCGATGTTCGGCGCGTTCTTCACGCCCGGCCCCGTCACCGACGAGTCCACCGCCAAGCAGTCCGATATCAAGGCCTTTGCCACCTTCTTCCACGCTATGCTCGAACGCGGCGTCTACCTCGCCCCTTCGCAGTTCGAGGCGGGCTTCCTCTCGCTGGCTCATACCGACGACGCCATCGCGCGCACTATCACCGCCGCACGCGAATCCTTTAGCATCGTGGCGGCTGCGCGCCGGTCGTAATCCATCGCTCAGTGCTCAGTCGTCACCGCCAGCGGCCGGCCCGCGAGCATCCGTATGCAGGGGATGAGCGAGATGACGAAAGATGAAGAGAGATGCCCCGTGCATCCTTGCACTGCGACGCGGTCCGTGCGTCAGTCGGCAACCATGCCCAAGGCACCCCCCTCCAATCGTTCCAATCATCAGCCCCCGAAGAGTGCGAGGCCTTCATTGCCCGCCCGCCACACTCCGGCACTCAGGCGGAGCAGATGTGCCGCCAGCTCAGGAAGCGATCGTGCCTGAGCACACTCGACCAGACCCTCCTCGATCTCCGCCAGCCCATATTCCGCCAGGGCATCGGTGGGATCGGCAAGCAGGCGCGCTCTGAACGAGCGCTCGACGACCGCGCGCACGAGGGCGTGCTCCCAATCATCGCGCACCATGGCATTCCTTCAATTTCCATATTCGATGTGAAGGGAGATGCCTCCTCCGCCTCTCCCTGGCCGCCATTCGGCGCGCCCGCTGCCAACCGCGAAGAGGAGCAAGCGGGCGCGTAGCCTATGGCAGTGTAGGTCCTCCGCCACCACCGCCGATGACGGAAGAGGAGGAGGATGTCGAGGCGAGCAGATGTGCGCCTGCGACCGCCAAAGAGTGCAGGGGATGTGAGCCGGCAAGCATGGCGCCCGCGGAAGCGCTAGCTGCCGCCACCACTGCGACGATGAGCAGTCGCGCCTGCAGCGCCCCAAAGGCAGTGCGCATGGTGTGGGCTGTGGCAGAAAAGGCTGCGAGGCGTTGGGCCATGTCCGAGCTCCTACGTCTGGGCGGGTGGAAGGCGAATTGCGCGAGTGCCTCGCGCCGTTGGGCCTATCCTACGCAACCCGCCGTTACCACCGCGTTAGCAGTAGGGACGTGGATGTACTCAAGTGGGTCTGTGTGCGAGCAGTGACGCATCTGGCAGAACATGACATATGGACGCGCGGCGACATGCCGAAAGCGACATGTGTGCCCCGAAAAGGCGATATGCCGCTGGCGCAGGCACTGGGCACATGACGAAGCCCTTGCCCGCAGGCGAGCAAGTGAGGTGGCAGTGCTGCTCGCGTTAGCCCACTAGCCTAGCGCGTCTGTCGCACGAGCCGGTGCGAGTCCGTGCGGCTGAACGACTCTGGACCTAGCCGCGGCGCGTGCTCGGGCGGCGCTGTCTCTAGCCGCGAGCGGATGGCGCGATACAGCTCGACGGTCTCACGCGAGGGCGCCACGCCAAGCTCCTGTTTGAGCGCGTTGTAGCAGCGCGCGAACTGATGGATGGCCTGCGCCAGCTCGCCGCGGCGCTGATAGTGGCGCATCAAATGGCGGTGGGCGTTCTCGTGCATGGGCGCTGCCGCCAGGATGCGATGGCAGGTTCGGGCCGCCTCGTCGAAACGGCTCAGGCGGCTCTCGATCTCTGCGAGCTGTTCGAGCGCGGCAAGGTGGCGCTGGCGCAGCTCGTCGCGCCGCAGCACGGCCCAGTCGCTATAGCAATCTTCCAGATAGTCGCCGCGCCAGTATGTTGCGGCCTCCGTCAGCGCCGAAGCTGCCGCGCTCAGCTCTCCATTCGCCGCCAGCCGCTCGCCCTCATCCACCAGGCGCTCGAACTCACGCACGTCCAGCCAGCAATCCACCGTGAGGCGCCAGCGGCCGTCTTCCAGCACCAGGCAGTCGCGGCCAAGCGCCGCCTTCAGCCGGAATCGAGCCTGGCGCAGCGTATTCTCACTGACCTCTGGATCTTTGTCTGGCCAGAAGGCCTCCAGGATCGTCTCTTTGCGCACCGGCTCGCCGCGATCGAGCAGGAAGTAGAGCAGCTCGCGGGCATGCGGCATGCGCCAGCGTGTGACACGCTCGGTGCCAATCAGCACCCGGCTCTCGCCTAGCGCGAAGACGCGGATCTCGTCCGCCGTTTCTCGCGGCTGGCCATCGTGCTCCCCAGCGGGCTGAGCGGCCGGCTCGGCATCCGCATAGAGCGCAGCCGCGAGAGGATGAGATTGAGATAGCGTCGCCAGCAGGGGGCGCAGCTCCGGGAGCACGAGGGCCTCCTGGCGCAGCACGGCTTCTCCGTCGCCCACAGCAGCCGCCTCCAGCGCCGACAGCAGCAGTTCTTCCGCTGGGCGCTGATGGCCAAGGGCAAGCTCGGCAGCGGCCAGATGGATGCGAGCGGAGGCCAGCTTCTCGTGCGCGCCGCAGTCGCTCGCGCGCTCGCGGGCGGCGCGCAACGTCACCGCGGCCGCTTCTGGATCGCCGGCCCGCAAGTGCGCAAATCCCAGCGCTATCATCAGCCCCGCGGAGGCATCGCCGTACCCTGCTGACGTGTCTTGCGTGGAGAGCGCTGCGGCCAGCAGTTCGTGCGCATCTGTCGTGCGCCCCGCAAGCACCAGTGTGTAGCCCCATCCACCCTGCACGAAGGCCAGCAGGCGACTATCTTCGATCTGGCGGGCCAGGCGCTCCGCTTCGGCATAGTGAACTTCAGCACGCTCATACTGCTCGGCATTGAGCTCAAGATTTCCCAGGTTGAGAAGTGCGTAGGCTTGCCCGGGTAGATAGCTCGCGGCCTCGGCGTTGGCCTGAGCAACCTCGAAGTGCTCGCGCGCCTGGGCAATGCGACCCTGCTGCAGGAGACAATGGCCGAGGTTCAGGCGGCTGGCGATGGCATCGATCTCTGCGTTGGCCTCCTGGAACGCACGCAACGCGAAGGTGGCGGCGGCCTCTGCCTCGGCGAACGCGCCTTGAATAGTGAGCTGGCTGGAACGGAAATAGTGCAGCCGGCCCAGCGCCCAGGGGTCACGTTGCCGTGCGCTCAGCACTTCAAGCGCCGCGAGGTGGGCCAGCGCCTGCGCCGGGCCCTCCAAGGCCGCCACACAGACCGCCAGCGTCAGCCCGATTCGCATGTGCAGCTCGCTAGCCTCTTGGCCGAGCACCCGTAGCGCTGCCTCGCAATCGGCGCGCGCCTCGACGTAGTGGCCCCGCACGAAGGCGATTGCCGCGCGGATATGCAGCGCGCGGGCTGCCTCCTGTGGGTAGGTGGCGGCCGCCGGCAGCAGCGTCTGGCAGGCCCGGTTGACGTGTGCTTGAGCGTCATCCAGGCGACCCGCCTGGCGGTGCATCTCGGCAAGCAAGACGTGCAGGCTGGGGCGCGTCTGGAGGAATACAGGTGGCAGCACGCCAATCCAGCGCGCCAGCGTCGCGCCTCGCGCGGAGCGTAGCAGCGTATCGCGCTGCGTCTCGATCATCGCCGCCGCCCGCTCGTACTCGCCGGCCTGCGCGTACTGCTTCAGCGCCTCATCGCCATCGCCGATCGCCTCGAAGAGCATCCCCGCCCGCACATGGAGCTGCCGGCGGCGTTCCTCCCCTGCCGGCCCCGACGCCAGCCGTTCGAGCAGTGCCTCGCGCAGCAGCGGTTGGAAGCGATAGACAGGCTCTTCCGGCCGCCGGCCGGTACGCGTCACGAAGCCAGTACGCCGCTCGAGCGCTGCCAGCCGCTCGTGGGCGTCGGTCAGCTCCAAGAGATTGGCGCAGAGCGGCGCCGTCATGTAGCTCATGACCGCCGCTTCTTCCGCGAACTCGCGCAGCGCCGCCGGTAGTTGATCGATGATCTCGGCGGCGAGATAATCGAACACCCGCTCGGAGTCCACGTCGGTGGTGAGGCCAAGTGCCATACAGTCTGGCAGCAGGGCGCCGCTGGCCAACAGTACACCTGTTAACCAGCCGCCACATAGGACGCGGAGCCGTTCGATATACTCCTCATCGGCGGAGACACCGATGCGCTCGAGCAGCGGCACGAACTCGTCGTCGCGCAGGCGCAGATCGTCGGTGCCCAGGCCTTCTACCCGCCGCTGCGTGAGCAAATGCGCCAGACGCAGGCGCGGCGGCTCGCGGGTCTCGATGATGATGCGCAGTTGATCTGCTGGGCGCGCCAGCAGGCCATTCAGCACGGCGAGCGCGGGGCTATTCGCCTGAAGTCCCGCCAGCCCACTCAATACCAGCGCCAGAGGGCGCGACACATTGCGCTCGATATCTCGCGCCAGCACAGCACCTGCGCGCCGCGTATCGGCCGGAGAGAGCGCTTCACTCGCCGCACGCCCAAGCACGCGCTCGACATCCCACGAGGCGCGCGGCAGCCGCCGTCGGAGCGCCTCGGCCAGGCCTGTGAGCAGCACGGCGGGATCGTCGTCGCTGGTATCTAGCGTATACCAGGCGACCGGCACCGAGGTCTCTTCGGCCCATTGGCCAAGCAGCGTGCTCTTGCCAAAGCCGGCGGGTGCGCTGAGCAGAAAGACGGTGCCGCCGGTTTGCCGGCGCCCGAGGAACTGTTCCAGGCGGTCAGTGAGATGCGGGCGCGGCAGCAGTGCCGGGCCAAGGCGCGGCGGCTGAAACTTCCAGGCGGGTGAGGCGGAGAGGCGCGTCTGTCGAGTGGCGTGCATCGTCGTGGCTCACTCCCTCCCCAAGGCCGGGCGGACCGCTAACGACGGCTGCTCGTGCGTGACCGTCGCGCTACGGGGGCATCACAATCACATATTCGACTGTTCGTCCGGCAGGCTGCCCCGCCGCGCAGCCCTACTGGCCACGCCTGCGCGCTCGCGCGCGCTCGGATTGTACCATGGGCTTCATATTCTGGCGATAGGGCCTCGCAATCAGGCCAGGGCATGGGCCTCGGCGATGCGCCAGTCTGCTCCGCACCGCACCAGTTGATAGCGTTCGACGACGGCCGCGCGGATGCGACGGCCGCCCGGATCAGTCGCGACCTGTGCGCCAAAGGCGGTCAGCGTGACGCGTGCCGTGCCCTCCACAGTGCAATCCGTGCCATCCGGCAGCTCGACGCGCACCTGCTCTTCTCTGCGCGGTGCGGACTTGAATGCCGCTCGCACTGCTACGACGGCCTCCTCCGGCATGCGATCCGCCCGTAGCGGATGTGAGGCGGCAAGCAGCTCGGTGGCCAGCGTGAAATCGCGATGATGCAGCGCCGCGACATAGGCTGCGACTACCACGGCTGGTGTGAGATGCGCGCCGATCAGCCTGGTAATCGGTGCAGGGGCTGCGCGCTCGGCCGGCATCCGTCGCTCGATGGCACGCGTCTCCAGCTTGTACTCGCGCGGCGCCGGCCGGCTGTAGCGCGCGCTTTCCACCAGCGCCGCCTGGACGAGTGCGATGGCCTCGCCCAGCGAGATCTCGACCATTGGCGCACCCTTGCCGGCGTTGTGGTCCACCAGCGTCTGCCACTCGTCGTCGCTGATCGAGCGCGTGCGGTAGAAGTCGCGCAGTCCACCGCCGCGCCAGTCCAGTAAGAAAACAAACGCTTCGACAGCGCCCGACGGCAGCCGCCAGCCTGCCAGCAGGATCTGCTCGCCGCGCTCGCGCGAGCACTGGATATAGGCGGCCAGGAAACGCTCTCCGCTGGGCGCGGCGTCGGGCATGGCGGGGCCCTCGCTAACGGCTGGCGTGGCCAATGAATGCGACCACCAGATAGAAGATCCATAGCAGCAGGCACGAGCCAAAGATCACACCATAGCAGCCGAGCGAGTAGCGCCGTCGGATGTCGAGCGCCTGCGAGAGCTGCTCGTCCATATTCTCGGGGTCGAGCTCGATCTGCGGGGCGATCTCTTGGAGTCGCGCCAGCAATTGCCGGAAGCCGCGCGCGTTGGTCATGCCGTCGGCGGCGATGACAGTAGTGCCGTCATCCATCTCGAACATCAGCACGAGCTTGCTGGGCGTGTACTCGCCGGGCATCAGAATCAGACGCCGGATACTCGCCAGCGGGTAGCGTGTCTCCTCATGCGCTTCAAGGTACGCGACGACAATCGCATCGGGGTAGAGCAATAGCTCTCTGCCCAGGCCATAGCGGACCCGGACCAGCGGCTCTTCCTCTGGCGCCTCGTCCGCGAGCGTCCGGTCCTCGCCCTGCATATCGGACTCGGACGCTCGCTCCTCCCCGTCGTCGGGCCTCTCAGCTTTCATAGGGACGTGCTCGCAACGCCGGGAGCGCGGATCCAGCCCGCACCGTGCCCGCCTGGCCGGCCTGCTGGGCATATTGTACCATCCCGCGCCCGTGGGGCGCGGGTCTCAGTACGGCGCTATGCCGCGCTATTTGGCGAGCGCGGCGCTCAGGATGGCGGGCAGCTTGGCTGGCGAAGGTTGGTGTTCGAGGGCGGTCAACCGTGGGAAGACTCCTCCGCCGGCCCGGCGCCGCGTGGCGAACCACGGCGGCACAGGCACAGACTTGAATGGGGCGCGCACGACGGTCTTCTCGGCCCGCGAGAACATCAGCGTATTGTGGACGACGCCGATGCCCGACTGCACGTTGTGCGGCGTGTGGCCGGGGTAGGCGCCCCAGGTCGTCACGCCCATGATAAAGCTTGCCCCGGCCCAGTAGTTGACGCCGACCGTGCCGTAGCGCAGATTCGCCACCGCGTGCTCCATCGCCGCGGCCACCGCTGGGTCCTTCAGCGTGCGCGGGTGGATCAGGATGGTCGCGTTGAGTGTGCCGTAGAGCTGCTCGTTGCAGAAGGCCACCGCGCGCTGCAGGAAGGCGGCCGGATCGGCCTCCGGGAGCGGCGACTCGGCGAAGAGACTGCAGAAAGCCTCGGTGGTAAAGACGATATCGTCGGCGTTCGCGTGGCTGACGCCGGAGATCAGCGTCCAGGGCAGATGCCCTTCGCCGGCCTCGCCGAAATGCTCGGCCTCGGGGTGCGCCTCCAGGAAACGGCCCGCACGCTCGGCGGCGCCGGGATAGTACGCCGCGCGCGGCGGCACGGAGGCCAGCACGCCACGCACGGCATCCAACAACTGTACTCGCTGGCCCCAGCCGTCTGAGGTCAGCATCACACGCGTCGCGTTGCAGTTGAAGCCGGCATTGGTGGTGAGCATCGAGGCGAGATGCGCCGCCTGATAGGCGATGTCGCTCGCCGACCAGGGACCCGGCACGATGATCACCGGGCTGACGTTACCAAGCTCGCCGGTGATGGGCTTGTCGAGCAGCGGTGTGCCGGCGGCCTTGCGCGCGGCGCCCTCGGGCCCAGGCCCGAAGACGATCGCGTCAAACGTCTTATCGGAGCCGGTGATGTGGATCTCCTCCACCCCTGGGTGCCGGCACAAATACGCGCCCTCCTGCGCGCCGCCGTAGACCAGCCGCAGCCAGCCCGGCTCGATCAGCGCGCGGAAGGCCTCTTCAAGCAGCGGCCCCAGGTACGCCGTGATGGGGTTGCTCTTGTAGATGACCACCGAATCGCCAGTGAAGAGCTTGTCGAGGATGTCGAGCGGGCCAATGCTGGAGACGTTGCCGGCCCCCAGCACGAGCGTCACCTTGCCAGGATGCCCTTTGTCGCGGTAGTTGACCGCCATCGTGGAGAAGAGATCGTCCTTGGTCACGCCCGGCTGCATCCAGATGTCGCCGGTGAGGCCGGTGAAGAGCAGCCGGTCGTAGCCGGTCTGCGGGAAGACGCTCGCTACCACCTGGCCGTTGGGCCGTGTGGTCACGGGGCCGGGTATGCGCGGGTACCCGATGCGTGCGATGTCGGCGAGCGAGCCGCGGAGCTGTCGCAGCGCCTTCATCAGCGCGTATGGCCCCAGCACCCACTCCTCGCCCGCCAGGCCGGCGTCGGGCGCGAGTCCCTTGGCTTGCAGACAGGCATCCACCCAGCGCTGTGCGGTCTCGCGCACTCCGCGCATGAGCTGGTCAACGAGCGCGATGCGCTCGCGCACCGGGACGGCGACCCAGGCGTCTTTCTTGGCCTGCAGCGCGGCGACTGCCGCGTCGAGCGCGGCCTGGTCGGTGGGCGGGATCGTGGTGGCGGCGGCGGGGAAGAGCGGCGAGCCGGCGGTGGTGGCGACGGTCATGGTGCGTGCCTCCCTGTGCTGAGGGCGCTGGCGAGATGAGCAGATGACAATGGCTGTCAGGCATCAGTATATCATGCCCTGACTGCCAGTCAGCGGGCGAACCAGTAGGCTCCACTGCCCTTGCCATCCGTATACTGCCGGGCGTTACGAGGAGAGCCGGGGCGGGCCCTGACGAATGCGCTCGCGCAGCGCTGCGCGTGTGTCGCCTGGCAAAAAGCCCTCCTGCCACCAGGTCACACCGGCCGCCGCATACTCGTCGAGCTTCGCGGTCGCCTCCGCCGTCTCCAGATTGCCCACGAAACCCGCCACGACCAGGTCGAATGGATCCGCGCTGGCGCGATGCTCGTTCACGTACGCCAACACCGCGCGGCAATCCTCCGGCGTCACGGGCTGCTCGTCCTTCCGGATCGGCACCACACCATCCCACTGAGCCGCCCGGCGCAACGGCCGCTTGTTCGGCCAGTAACCGGCAACCCAGATGGGGATGCGCGGCTGCTGCACCGGCCTGGGGAGAAAGCGCGCCTCGCGGATCGTGTAGTGCTGGCCGCTGTAGCTGAACTGCTCGCCGCTCCATAGGCCTTGCAGCACCGCCAGCGCCTCGTCCAGCATCGCGCCGTGTAGCTTGTCGTCCGCTGGCTCGCCGTAGGCGCTGTACTCGCGGCCAAAGTCCGAGCCGATGCCCACGCCCAGCACCAGCCGCCCATTGGTGAGGTGGTCGAGCGTCACCGTCTCGCGCGCCAGCTTCCAGGGACGCCGCCGCGGCAGCGGCGTTACCAGCGGGGCGAGCGTGATGCGCTGCGTGGTCATCGCCATGGCTGCCAGCAGCACCCACGGATCGGCAACCGGCGCCTGCCAGTCCGAACCAATGTGATCCCAAATGAAGAAGCCGTCCCAGCCGGCCTCCTCCGCCTCTCGCGCCAGCTCGGCCATTGCCCGCACGTCGGCGAACTCGCCAAAATTGGGCACGTTGATCGCGAAGCGCATACTACCGCCCCCTTCGCTCGACTGCCGACCGTCATTCTGAGTACAGCTCATGCCTTCTCGATGGCTGGCACAAGATCGGCAACGGGGGCGGGCGGGGCATGCTTAACGCCGCGCACGGGCGAGAACACCAGCCACAGCGATGAGGCCACGACGCCGGCGACGCCGATCGCCAGCGCCAGCCGCGGCGCCGTCGCCTGCGCCAGCAGCCCCGCCAGCAGCGCGCCAATTGGCCCCACGCCGCGCTCCAGCACGCGCATGCTCGCATTCGCCCGGCCCAGCAAACGCGCCGGAATCGCCGCCTGGCGCAGGCTTACCTGCGCGATGAGGTGCACCGCGATGAAGGCATCGCCGAAGAGCTGTGCCGCGCCCAGCAGTGCGAAGACCAGAAGCGGCGGGCCGCCTGCCAGCGGGATCACCGCGCCGAGCAGGCCGTAGCTGGCCAGCGACACGATCAGCGTGGGGCCGAGGCCCAGCCGCCGCACGATGCGCTCCGCCAGCAACGAGCCGGCCAGTGCGCTCACGCCGCCCATGCCCACCAGTATACCGACCGCGGCAGGCGCCAGATGCAGCCCGCGGATCAGGTAGAGAACGTAGAGCGCGCCGATGAAGTTGCCGAAGAACTCGAACGTGCCCATGCTGCCGGCCAGCGCCCGCAGAATCGGATGCCGCACGACGAGCCGCAGTCCTTCGGCCATCTCGGCCCGTATGCCGCTGGTGCGCTTGCCTTCTGACGTCGCCGCCGGGTCCGCGGAGGAGGTGGCGCGTTGCTCGGGCCGCACGATCAGGCGCAGACTGACGGCCGAGAAGACGAACGAGGCGGCGTCGAAGAGGATGGCGAACGGCGCGCCAATCGTCTGTACCAGCGCGCCCGCCACCGATGGGCCGCCGATCTCGGCAAGCGAGCTTCCGGTGCCCAGCGCGCCATTCGCCTCCACCAGCCGCTCGGCGGGCAGCAGCGCCGGCAGATATGCCTGGCCCGCTACCTCGCCAAGCACT
The DNA here is from genome assembly GCA_035763125.1 of Ktedonobacterales bacterium. Classification (GTDB taxonomy): domain Bacteria; phylum Chloroflexota; class Ktedonobacteria; order Ktedonobacterales; family JADMIN01; genus SMAG-U1939. The sequence goes on along the minus strand of DASUBU010000066.1, from coordinate 16,137 downwards.
GTCAGTATGCCGGCCATAAAGACCACCGCGAAGAGCAGGCCGATGCTTAGGCGCCCCATTGCGTAGGCTGCAGGGATCGCCAGCAGCAGCGCGGCGCGACCCAGGTCCGCCGCGATCAAGAGCGGCCGGCGCGGGAGGCGATCCACCCACACCCCGGCGAGCAATCCCACCAGCAGCACCGGCGCGGCCTCCAGCGCCACCAGCGCGCCCATCTGCAGCGGCGTGGCCGCGAGCAGCAGCAGTGCCGCCAGTGGAATGGCCGTCTCCGTGATATGCGAGCCAAAGGTCGAGACGGTTTGCCCGGCCCACAGCTTCGTGAAATCACGGTCGCGCCAGATGCCCTGCTGGCCCTGGTGCCCGCTGTCATCCCTGCCCATTCATTGCCTCGTCCCTTGCCGCACATAACCACCGGGGCGTCCACTAGACGCCCCCAGAAGAACACGATCCATCCGTCGGGGCGTCCGCCGGACGCCCCCTTGTGCGGGCGCGAGCTGCCCCTGACCCACCCTCGCCTGACGGAAAGAGTCCAGCACGTGGTAGTGACCCAATGCTCGGTACGGAGTGCGCGTGTGACGGTGCGGGGCATAACGGTGAGGTGTGCCAGCTGCCCCCGCCAGCGAACTCTTTGCGAGAGAGTGTGTGCAACCCTGAGGCCGTTGCCGCCTCGTGCTCGCTACCGCTTTCCGCCCGGCTACCTGCTCGCGTTGCGCAGAGAGCGTCCGCACGACGCCCCGACGCATAGGCTTACCGTGCTCTACATAGTGGGCGCTTTGCGCTACTGTGTTACACGGTTGGCGTCTACCAGACGCCCCTACAGAAGGACGGCAGCAGGCGCACACGCCTGCTGCCCACCCGCTGCCCAGTCGGCGTTCGACTACTCCACGAGATCCGTCGCCCAGTTGGTCGCCTGGATGCGCGTATCCAGCTCGCGGCGCTGCTGGGCCAACCGGTCGAGCTGCTTGCGGATCGCGGCCACATCCACCGCCGAGACCTTGCGGATCTCGCTGCGGCTGTAGCGGTCGAACTTGTTCGAGGCGGTGTCGGCCACTGTCTCGAGCATGCTGTGGTGCGTTTCGAGCGTGTCGCGCCGCGCTAGCGCTTCGGTCAGCGTCGTGCCGTCCTCCAGCGTCGTCGCGATGTTCGTGCGGTTGATGCGCGTGATGAGCGCTCTCAGCTCGGCCAGCACGCGCTCGACCTCGCCCAGCAGCTCCGCTGGGTCCTCAGGCGGCTGCTCGCCCTCCTGCACCAGCGCGCTGAGCCGCAGCCGCTCGCGGAGCTGCTCGACCCGGCTCTGCAGATCCGCGCGCAGCGTCAGCGCCTCTGCCAGCTTCATATCCGTCACCTCCGGCCGGGAGCCTGATTATAGCTGCTTGACCAGCACGTAGTGCCCGACGGCGACGGCCGTCGCCGTATAGTAGCCCTCAAACGGCCCCTCACGGCCAACGGCGTCGCATGTATGCGCCTCGACATGGAAGCCGCGATTGAGCGCGAAGCGGACGCTGGCAGATGCCATGTCGCTCACCTCGCAGGCAATCTCGCATGCGCCCTGCTCGCGAGCGAACTCCAGGGCATCGTCGAAGAGCATGCCCCCGATGCCCTGCCGCTGGCGAGTGGGGTCCACCACCACGTCCAGCATGAAGCGGCCGGCAGGCATCGTCCGGGCGTCGTGGCGCACCTCGGCGAAGCCGGCGATGCGCCCACTGCTGTCGTAGGCCGCCACCTGCAATTGCACCCGGCCTTCCGCCGAGCCGGCTTTCCACTGTCGCAGCCGCCGCAGCGCCACCGGCTCAGGCGTGGTCGCGCGCAGCAGCTCCGCCAGACGAGGATAGTCCGTCGCGGGGTTGACCGGATAGAGATGAATAGGCATCGGGATACCCTCTGCTTTCGACTCACGCCCTCGCTCCGGTGTCACCCCGCCTGCGTGGACGTGCGCTGTGTGGCACGTCCTGTGGCGAGGCTTACCCGTTGCGTTTCAGCTTGCCGGTGCGCTTGGCATAGCGCTCGGCGAGCGAGAAGAGATACAATCCCAGCGGAATGCTGACCAGTCCACAGATCACGAGCGGCCAGATGTCGCCCCATAGCGTGCTCAGACCCTTGCCGTCTTGAATGCTCGCGCGCAGACCGTCGAGCATGTAGTAGGCGGGCGAGCCCTTGGCCATCACCTGCATCCAATTCGGCAGCACCGAGATCGGGTAGTAGACGCCAGAGACCAGCAGCAGCACCGCCCGGATGATGTAGGCCATCTGCGACCCGCGCTCGGTGAAGAGCATCGGCAGGATCGCCGAGACGATCCCCAGCCCGATCAGCGAGACACTGCCCAGAGCCAGCACCACAAACGCCGTCGACCAGTTCGCAGCCCCCATGTCGAGGTGGAAGAACATCCCTAGCACGACGAGCTGGAGCACCGTCAGCACCAACCCGTGGAGCAGCGCGAAGGCGCAGGTGCCGAACATGTGGACGAAGCGCGAGACCGGCGCCATGAAGGTGTACTCGATGGTGCCCTCCCAGCGCTCCATGGTGATCGTCTCCGTCACGCCGTCGAAGACCACGCTGACGTAGGTCCAGATGGCCGTGCCGATCGCCAGGAAGAGGATGAAGCCGTTGATCTGCTCCTGTGTGAAGTGCACGCCAGGAATCGTCTTCTGGGCGCTGGCGGCGATGAACGTCACGCTCAGCGAGTTGACGACGTTGTACGTCAGCCAGACCAGCTCCCAGCCCCAATAGCGCTTGGTCAGGTACCAGTTACGCTCGATGAAGGCATAGCCCTTGTTCGCCTGCGATCCCGCGGCTCGCAGTCCCGACCGCACGCTGCTCAGCGCTGGCGTTTGCAGCATTGTTTGCCTCTCCGTCTCTACCCCTCACGCGGAAGGGACTGCCTCTACCTATTCTTTGGGTTGGCCTCGTGGGCGGAAGCCCAGCCATCCCAGAATTAGTCCTCGCCGTCGTCCTCTTCGCCCTCCGGCTCGTCGGCCTCCCAATCGCGGCCGGTGTATGCCATGAAGACCTCGGTCATCGTCGCCTCGCGCCCCAGGTCCAGCTTCTCGCCGGTCGTACGCTTTAGCCCCTCGACGGAATCGAGCGCCACGATCTTGCCGCCGTCAATCACGGCGACGCGGTCGCAGAGCGCCTCCGCCTCGTCCATGTCGTGCGTCGTGAGCAGGATCGTCGCGTCGTGGGTGTCGCGCAGCTCGCGCACGAACGCCTGCACATCTTGCTTTGAGCGCGGGTCGAGGCCAGTGGTCGGCTCGTCCAGCAGCAGCAGGATCGGCGAGGTCAGAAACGCCCGCGCAATCGCCACTTTCTGCTGCATCCCGCGCGACATGTTCTCCAGCGGCTGCGTCACGCGGTCGGCCTTGATGCCGAGTCGCCCGAGGATCGACTGGATCTCGTCGCGCGCCACGTTGCCCGGCACTCCGTAGAGCCGCGAGGAGTAGAGCAAATTCTCCATCGGGCTGAGCTTGCGGAAGAAGGCGGCCTCTACGCTCACGCGGTTGATGAGCCGCTGGACGGCCCGCTCTTCTTTCTGCACGTCGTGCCCGAAGACTCGCACGGTGCCCTCGTCAGGGATCAGCAGCGTCGAGATCAGCCGGATCAGCGTGGACTTGCCGGAGCCGTTCGAGCCGAGCACGCCCAGAATTTCGCGCCGGTGAATGGTGAGCGTGACGTCCTCCACCGCCCGCACAATCTTCTGCTTCTTGCTCGCCCGCGCGCCCCACGGGAGCCAGCCGCTACCCTTGGCGAAACGCTTCGAGACGTGCTCGACGACCAGCGCGTCGTAGTGGTCGAGTGCCTCCAGCTCTTCGGCCGAGAGCAGCCGCCGTTGCCGTGCCATCTCCGCCGGTGCGGCCGGAACGGCAGGCAGCGATGGTTTCAGCTCTTCGTTCAGGATCGCCACCGGGATCTCCTCTCACTTCGCGTTTCGCGTTGCTCTTGGCGTGGGCTCCGCGCATGATGCCGACTGGTTGACATTCTCTCCGCGGACAACAAAAAGGATCATGGGCCGCGGCGCTGATTTCGTTCGCCGCATGGCCCATGATCCTCGGGAAGAGGGTCGCTTCAGCTCAAGTCAACAGGTGTCTTGCCAGTTGACGGCTCTTCCCTCCGAGATGGGCACACAGCGGCCCGCGAAACCGGCCCCGATGGGCGCGAACACCCAACCGCGAGGCGCGGTGCAGTAGCCGCAGCGCGGCCGCTCGCCTGCCGTGGGCACAGCAAGGGTGCGGACAGCGGTGATGGTGGTATCGTTTGCCATCGGTCCTCACTCCTCCTGCTACACATGCCACGGCGCGCATCGGCCAGCGCGCGTGTGCCGTCAATGTCACACTTCAGCGAGTATACCGGCGCCCCGCGGTGGAAGTCAAGCACATAGCAAGGCGCTGCTGTGTGGTCGGTCAGAAATCTGTACCGAGGGACAGGTGCCTTTGCGAGGAAGCCTAACGATGGAACCATCTGCTCGCCAGCGGGATACCTCCTCACGAGACGCGTTTCTCGTCATATTGGTCAGCGGAGCGGGAGAGAGGATGTGGAAGATGGATGACGACCTGGTGCGCAGCGCGGCGACTGGCGATGCGACAGCCTTTCGGCTGCTCGTCGAGCGGCACGGCGCGCTGACTGGGCGTGTCGCGCGGGTGCTGCTACGCGACCCCACGGCCGCCGAGGATGCCGCCCAAGAGGCCTGGGTGGATGCCTGGCGCGGGTTGCCGCGCTTCCGCGCGGGTGATCCATTGCGGCCCTGGCTGCTCACGCTGGTCGCCAATCGTTGTCGCAAGGCGGTGCGCCGACACACCCTGTCGATCGTCCCGCTCGACAGCGATGCCGTGGATGCGTGGGCCGCGGACGGCGACGCTTCCCAGGCCGCCCTGCATCGCGAATCCGCCGCCGAACTGCGAACCGCACTCGCCACGCTGCCGAACAACCACCAGCGCGTGCTAGAGCTGCGCTACTTCGCCGAGCTCGATGTTGCCGAGATCGCCGCCGTCACGAGAACGCCGGTCGGCACAGTCAAGTCGCGGCTGAGCCGTGCGCTTGCGGCCTTGCGCGAACGCTTACAGTCGCCTGCCAATGCGGTGGGAGAAAGATAGATCTGACGATGAACACTCGCTATGACGACGATGCCGCGCTGGAGCGGCGCCTGCGCGCCCACTACGCCGCGGAGTACGCAGATACGCCCGATGGGGCCACGCTCTGGCACGCGGTGGCTGGCCAGATCGGGGTGGCGGATGCGGCCGAGCCGGCAATGGAGCCTGCCACGGAGCGGCGGGTGAATGGACGTGTTGCCGGCCTGCCAGGGCACGCGCCAACACTGCAGCGGCCCACACAGCCGATGCCGCCGCGCCGCCGCGCGGGGCGACTGAGCGCGGCGCTGGCGGTCGCCGCGGCGGCGCTGGTCGTGGTGATGGGCTTTGCGGTCTTCCATTTCGCCAGGCCGGGGCAGGGCGCCGGCGATGGTGCCATCCCGCGCGGCGCCCTGATCTCCGACGTACAGATGCTTTCGCCGGCCGATGGCTGGGCAGTGGGCAGCGCCGACTACCACCAGCAGACGGCGCTTGTCCTGCATTTCACCGGCGGCCAATGGCGTCTGGCCGCCAGCTTCGCCAACGCCCGGCTGGAGCACCTCTCGATGGTGTCGGCTACCGAGGGCTGGGCGGTGGGGCTCGACGCGACCGTCAAGAGCGATCAGCACAGTCACCGCTCGTTTCTAGTGCGCTATATTGGCGGCAAGTGGGTCCAGGTGCCCGCGCCGATTGATGACGCGGCCGCGATCCACATGTTCTCGGCGGATAGCGGCTACCTCGTCGGCCTCGGCGTCGTCACCGATCCTTCCAGGAAGACGACGCCGCCCGACGTGCTCGCGATCTACGACCACGGCCACTGGCGCGCCAGCACGCTGCCCACGTTTCTCTTCCCCGTCGCGCTGGTCTCCCCGACCGAGGGCTGGGGCTATGGTGATTCGCAGTTCTGGGGCTTCCATGGCGGCCAGTGGACGCCAACCGGCATCGAAGCACCTGCTGGGGGTGGCCCATGGATTGACATGTTGAGCGCGACTGAGGGCTGGGCCGCGGGCTTCGCCGTCACCCGCCCCGCATCTGCCAAAGGTGTCGGGACCCTCGGCTCGCCGTACCTCTGGCACTGCCGCATGGGCGCCTGTTGGGAACCCGTAGAGATGCCCAACGGCATCCCCCAGGATAGCGACCTGCGCTTCGTTCACATGCAATCGGCGGATTCCGGCTGGGCGTGGGGGTTCACCAACCGCGACGTGCCGCCGCTGCTGCTGCGCTTCGACGGCCACACCTGGACGCGGGTACCGCTGCCTGGCAATGTAGACCTCTCCGCTATCTCGTCCGCCTCGCCCACCGAGGCCTGGGCCGCCGGCCAGATCGGCGACGACGACGCCGTGCTGCTCCACTACCTCGACGGGAAGTGGACGGTCGTTCACCTGTAGCCAGGCGCTTTGGAGGGGCGTGGGCACTACGTCCCTCACCACTGTTACTGATGTCTGCACTGAAAACTAGACCGTGCGGTGCGGCGGGGCAGTCACGCTTGCCGCCGGCCTGAGGATAGGAATGTCCGCGCCACCTGCAGGCGTTCGTGCCGATAGGCAGGAGGAGAGAAACAGAGGGAGAACGGCAACGTCGCCGCGGCGGCAGCATATAGCATCACGAAGCAGTCTCGTACTCCACCATTGACAGAAGTGAGCTTCTTCATGTATCATCGTACCGTACCATACGGTACGATACTGAGTGTTAGGCGATCGGCACGCATCCTCCGCAGTTGTCTTGGCTCACAAGGAAGCACAAGGAGACATGACAATGAGGATGAGGATGAGGATGAGGGTGAGGGTGAGCGCGAAAGCGATTGGCTATTGGGCGACCACCAGCTTTGTGGCGCTCGAGCTGATGGCAGGCGGTCTGACAGATCTTGTGCATGGACGCGAGGCGCTTGTCGCTGGCCCACCGGTCGTCACAGTCATCACGCACCTTGGCTATCCGGTGTACGTGCTCACGATCCTGGGAGGCTGGAAGCTGCTCGGAGCCGTGGCCCTGCTTGTGCCGCGTTTTCCGCGGCTCAAGGAATGGGCGTATGCGGGCACGTTCTTCGAGATGACGGGCGCAGCTGTCTCGTTGTGGGTGAGTGGTGCTGATGTGGGCACCGTCAGCTTTCCCCTGTTGGTCGCCGCGCTTGCCCTCGTTTCATGGGCGTTGCGGCCACGGAACCGAATGCTTGGCGTTCTCTTTCCCGCCACGAGGTCCAGGGCAGGCGCATTAGTCGTTCCCGTCCGTGCACCCCTGAACAACGAGGTGGAGGCCTGATGAGCGCGAGCGACCAGGGGCGCAGCAGCCGCAGTGAGACGACCCGGGAAGGTATCCTTGCCGCCGCGCAACGGCTGTTCCTCGAGCGGGGCTTTCAAGCGACGAGTACGGATGCCATCCTCGCGGAAGCGGGCGTCTCCTCCAAGGAGACGCTGTACCGGTACTTTGCGAGCAAAGAGGCACTCTTCGCTGCGGTCCTTGGGAACTTGACCACGGAGCAACCGGGCTTCTCAGCGCGACTCGCGGCGCTCCCGCCACCGCGTGATATACGTGCGCTGCGCGAGTCCCTGACGACAGCCGCCCGTGAAATCCTGAAGTTGATGTGCCAGCCGACATATCTTGCCCTGTGGCGCACGATGATGGCTGAGGCGCCACGTTTCCCACAGCTTGGCGCCGCGTTCTTCTCGGCCATCCCGGCGCGCGGCTTTACGCTGGTCGGGGGTCTCTTACGCGCTGCCAGCGAGCAGCGGATCATTGCGGAAGCTGACTTCGAGGCGGTGACGCGCATGTTGCTTGGCGGATTGCTGTCGTATGCCATGACTGAGCTGTTGGTGCCACAGCAAGCGACACGGCCGCCAACGCCAGATCGCGCCGACGCGATGGTCGACATCATGTTGCGCGCCGTGACGAGCCAGTCCGACGGGTTCTCCTGACGACATGAACCCGCAGACCAAACGTCCTTACTGACGTTTGCGATGAGGGCTGAAGTGGTGCTACGCTGACGGCATGAGCACGAAGACGATGCAGCTCGACTGGCGCGAGGGGCGGCGACAACGCGCCTGGGAGCTCAAAGCACACGGCTGGAAACAGCAGGACATCGCCGCAGCCCTCGGGATGACGCCCGGCGCCGTCAGCCAATAGCTCAAGCGGGAACGCGAGCAGGGCGTGGACGGGCTGCGCCGCCATCCCGCTCCTGGTCGGCAGCCGCGCCTAAGCGCCGCGCAACTCGCCCAGCTGCCTGCTCTCGTAGAGCGCGGTCCGGAGGCATACGGCTTCCGCAGGCAGGTGTGGCCCTGCCGGCGAGTGGCCGAGGTCATCCGCCGCACTTTTGGCGTCACCTATCACCCAGCGCATGTCAGCCGGCTCTTGCATGCCGTGCGGCACAGCGTGCAGCGCCCGGTGACGCGGGCAACGCAGCGCAACGAGGCCACCATTGCCGCCTGGTGGCGGGAACGGTGGCCCGCCCTGGAAAAAAAGCGGCCGACGACGGGCGTACCATCGTCTGGGTAGACCAATCGGGCTTCTACCTGCTGCCCATGGCGGTGCGGACCTGGGCGGCATGCGGGCAGACGCCCCTCCTGCGCGTGCCGCTCACCCACGACCATCTCGCCGCGATCAGCGGCATCACCGCCGATGGTCGGCTGTTCATGCAGACCCAGGAGGCCGCCTACCACTCGCCCGACGTGGTGCGCTTCCTGCGCGTGCTGCTGCGCAAGATCCGCGGCAAGCTGCTGGTGATCTGGGATGGGGCGCCGATCCATCGTGGCCAACCCATCAAGGACTTCCTTGCCCGTGGCGCAGCCAAGCGCCTCCACCTAGAGCAGTTGCCCGGCTACGCCCCTGAGCTGAACCCTGACGAGGGCATTTGGAACTATCTCAAGCGTGTCGAACTGGGCAATCTTTGCTGCCACGACCTGACGGAGTTGGCGCTCGCGCTGCGCCGGGCCAAAAAGCGGCTGCGCCATAAGCGTTCAGTCATCCAGGCGTGTTTCTTACAGGCGGGCTACCATGTTTAGCCCTTCAACCAACGGTCAGTAGGTGCCAGTTGGGAGGCGGCGTGCCCAGCACCCGCCCTTGACGTGTGCTGGTCGCGGCGAAGCGCGCGGCGATGTGCTCTTCCCTCCGATCGAACGGCGGGCTGGTTCAATTGGCGGCGATCGTAATGCCCGCTCGTTCGGCAGCGATCGGCGCCACGCGCCGCGCTCGCAGCAGCGCGAGGCTGAGCGAGAGCATCCAGAGGTAGTATAGCGGCGGCGCGACAAACACGCTGACGACCGACGGCGAGAAGAAGCCATCCTGGGCAAAGGCACCGGCGGCGGCCAGGTGGGCGGCGACCACCAGCAAGCCGAACCAGCCAAGCCAGTGTGCGACCGCTCTGGTGCGCAGGATCAGCGCCGAGAACGCGCCGACCGAGACGGCCGTCGGGAAGGCCGAGAGCGTGGCGCCCAGCAGCACAAGGTCGCCAAGTGACTTCGCGGAGGCTGGGTCGAGCGCGCTGGCGCGGTAGCCCAGCACGAGCAGCGGCGCGAATCCAGCCAATGCAACCGCCCAGATCAGATAGCCCGCCCCCAGGCCGAGCGTCGCCAGCACCTCCGAGTCGCGGGCGGAGCGCCGCATCACACTCCATAGACCCGTCAGAAAGCAGACCGTCGCCGCCGTGATGGCGCCCCACACGTATACCTCACCCAGCAATTGCGCGCCGTGGCTCGCCACGTAGGCTGACCACGTGCCAGCCGAGTCACCGATGGCGGGCAAATCGAAGATCAACGAGGCGCTCACCACATACAACAGCACGGAGACGATGCCGGCGATGGCTGTGAACCGCCGAACCGTGACATCCATCATGCAATACCCCCCTTGCTCAAACAACGAGAGAACGAGTGCGTGCGGGAGAAGCGATCACTACCTCGGAGCGATGACGCTTGCGCGCACACCGCTGTGTATCCCCCAATGTCAACTGTGCGCGAGACGGGATGGCGCGTCCATGAGGAACTCACAGCATCACCGGCAGAAATGTCCCACGGATGTTTCGCAACGACGTGTTGAATGCGGATCGCAGCGATGCTACCATGCTGGGAGAGCAGTCTTTGCCGGGCTGGGCGCGGAGACCGGGGACGCGGGACGGCATGCTGCCTGGAGCGGGGATCTGATGCAAGCAGCTCGATCTACCGCCTTCGGCATGTTGCTCCGGCGGTATCGTGCCGCGTCAGGATGGACGCAGGCTGAGATGGCGGAGCACACCAACTTCAGCGTGCGCAGCGCCGCTCAACTGGCTAGTGGGCGTTCTGACCGCTATACGGCCAAAGATCGTCGTGCGAGCGTAGCTAGGGTAGGCAGGTAAAGTCCGCGCCATCCACCTCCTGAGTATGTGAGTGCGATGTTGAGTCCAACGACAGGGTCCAGAGCCAGGTGAGTATCAGTGGTACGGTACTTAGCCGCCGATGACCGGTTCGGTGCAGGCGCTCAGGGGGTTCTGCACGCAGGGGTCGACGGGTGTGAAGTAGTACACCGTGAGCTGTGCGCCGGATAGGTCGGCCGTGACCACGTCGTTCAGGGCGATCCCGTGGTCACTGAGATAGCGGTCGAGGGTCTCCAGCGTGCAGTCGGTGCAGTCCGACTGCTCGAAGACATCCAGGCTGGTGAGCGTCGTCCGCAGCGCGAGGATAGCAGCCGCATTGCGGGCCACAGTGTCATGGAACGCGTGGCTCGGACTGGGCGGGAGGATCGGATTCGGTGGCAGGATCGGGCTGGGCGGCAGGAGTGGCGACACATTGACGAGGCTGATGTCACCCTCAACGACGCCGGACAGGCTCGCGAGGGTCACATCGGTCTGCTGGGTGAGGTTGAGCGCCGAGATGACGCTGCCGAAGTCGGCATTCGATGCATCCGCATGTGCCGGCTGGATGTGGCCAAGCGCCAGGACGGCGACGAGACTTACGCCGAGCAGGACGCCAAGGAACAAACGCTTCACGGAAAGTCTCTCCCTTTCTGCTGGCGGGGAATCAAGGTGCGACCTGGACCTGCGCCCACCCGGGAAGTGCGCCGCCCAGAGCAGGAACATCGAACACCTGCGCAAAGGTCTGCATGTAGTGCCCAAAGTGCACCGGAACCGTGATAGTGATCGGCACGGAGTTGCCGAAGATCGCGACCCCGGTAATCGTGAGCGTCGTGCCGTTAGTGGACCATGTCACATCGCCACTATCGTGGAAGGCCCCATTGGCTCCATAGCCGTGGCCACAGTCGGCAGCTTGATAGTCGCCGGTACCGTCTGCATCGAGCTCGGCCCAGAACCAGATGCCGTAGCCCTTCACCACACCAGGAATGCACGTGGTCGCGCCGACGCAGTTCCCCGAGATCTCGATCTGGTAAACGGCTCCTTTGCCGTAGTCTGCCAGCGCGGTGCCCGCGCTGCTCATCAGCAGCAGCCCAACGATCATGCCCATCGCTGTGAGGGTGAGCGCGCGCCGCCAAACCCGTGCCATCGTCCGCATCAACGTCATCTTCATGTTTCCCCTCCTCATGGGAGTGCAACCGGAACCCTACTGTTGGCTGGCACTGCCGTCTTGTCACTACCTGTGGCTGGCGAACTGAGCGAGGCCGAGCAGGCTTACGTACCGCAGCGCAACCCACTTTCACGAGTGTGCCTGAGATGGCCCGGGGCGTCCATGCAGAACTCACAGAATCACCGGCAGAAATGACGCACGACTATCGCGTGGCGACTCTGTTGAAGGCGCGGAGGCCAGGTGCTATGCTGCTGCGTGAGGACTGGTTGTCGCCGCCCATTGTGCGTGCAGTGGGGCGGCTGCGGCCTGGAGCGCGGTGGCACTATGCAAACGGTTCGTCCTGCTGCTTTTGGCACCTTGTTGCGCCGGCACCGGCTGGCCGCCGGACTGACACAGGCGGAGCTGGCCGAGCGCACCGACGTAAGCGTGCGCAGCGTGAGCGACCTGGAGCGCGGCGTCACGCGCTGGCCGCACCGTGACACGGTGGCACTGCTCGCAGATGTCCTCCAGCTCTCACCAGCAGAGCGCGCTACGTTTGAGGCCGCGGCGCATCGTCCCCGCGTGACCGACAGTGTTGCCAGCGCGGCGAGCGCCGGGCTCACCGCAAGCGATCTGTCCATCCCTCCCCCCGAGCTGCCATTTCCGCCGACGCCACTTCTGGGCCGCGAGCACGAGGAGGCCGCGCTCGTCCATCTGCTTGGCGCAGACGATGTGCGGTTGGTGACGCTCACGGGGCCGCCCGGCGTTGGCAAGACCCGCCTCGCACTGCAGGTCGCCCGGATGTTCGCTGGCACCGAGACATTCTCGGGCGACGTCGCCTTTGTGGCCCTCGCGGCAGTACGCGACGCCGCCATGGTGGTTCCCACGATTGCCCGTGCGCTTGGTCTGGACGAGACCGGCGGCCGGTCCGCGATGGATGCGGTGCGCAGCGTGCTGCGTGTTCGGCCGCTTCTGCTGCTGCTCGATAACTTCGAGCAGGTACTGGACGCTGCGCCCGACTTGGCCGAGCTACTGGCAACCTGCCCTCTGGTCAAGATGCTCGTGACGAGTCGAGCGCCGCTGCGACTCCGTGCTGAGCATCAGTTCCCGGTGCAGCCGCTCGCCACGCCCGATCCTGCCCACCTACCACCGCTGGACGATCTCGCGCGCTACGCGGCGGTGGCGCTCTTCGTCCAACGTGCCCGCGCGGTCAAGCCGATCTTCGAGCTGACTCCGGCGCACGCGCCCGCGGTGGCGGCGATCTGCGCCCATCTGGATGGTCTGCCGCTCGCCATCGAGCTGGCCGCGGCACGCACTAAGCTGCTACCTCCGTCTGTGCTGCTGACTCGCCTGCAACAACAGAGCAGTACGCAAGGAGCGTTGGGCGAGCTCACGGGCGGGCTCCAGGATCTGCCGGCACGGCAGCAGACTCTGCGTACGGCTCTGGACTGGAGCTATCGCCTGTTACAGGAGAGTGATCAACGGCTGTTCAGGCGGCTCGCGGTGTTTGCGGGCAGTTGTACGCTTGCTGCCGTGGAGACTGTCTGCGCTGGCGACGCGGGGGCACGGGAAGGCCTGCTGGAAGGACTGGCGGCTCTGGTGGACAGCAGCCTTGTGGTTCAGGCCGAGCGACCACCGGAACCGGAACCTCGCTTTTGGCTACTTGAAACGATTCGCGTCTATGCGCGTGAGCAATTGGAGGCGAGTGGCGAGGCGGAACCAATGCGGCAGCGGCACGCGACCTACTTCCTGGAGCTGGCCGAGACGGCTTGGCCTGAGATGGCCGGGGCAGGCCAGCGGCTCTGGACGGAGCGCCTACGGCGCGAGCAGGATAATCTGCGGGCGGCACTGCGCTGGGCATGTCAGGCCGATCCCGCCAAGGGCCTGCGAATGGCCGCTGCGCTCGGGCGGTTCTGGCTGCAGCAGGGGGCACTCACAGAGGGGCGGGAATGGCTGGAAGCTATGCTGGCACTGTCGGCGGAAGCCAGCGTCGCTCGGCAGCGGCTGCACGCGCGGTCATTGGCGTTGGCCAGCTTGGCCACTTTGATCTACCGGCAGGGGGAGTACGTCGATGCCTTGCGTCGGTGCGAGCAGGCGGTGGCCCTCGCGCGCGAAGCAGAAGCCGATGATCTGCTGCCGTACGAGCTGAACGACCTGGCGGTCTTCGCCCATGCCGTCGGCGATCTGGAGCGGGCGGTGGCCTTGCACCACGAGTGCCTGGCGCTCATGCGCGCGCGAGGCGACGACTGGGGCATTTCAGCGTGCCTCAACAACCTGGGAACCATCGCGCAGGATCAGGGAGAGTACGAGCGCGCGGAGGTCTACTTCGAGGAAAGCCTGGCAGCCGACATGAGGCGGGGCGACCCGGAGAGCGCCGGGATCCGCTTCAACAATCTCGCCGAGGTGGCCGTGCGCCGTGGCAACTATGCGCGGGCTGTTTCCCTGTTAGAGGAAGGCGCGGCGCTGTACCACGACCTGGGTAGCGTCTGGGGGCTCGCTCAGGTCTATCAGAATGTGGGTGTGGCGTTGCGCTACCTGGACGAGCCCGCACAGGCACTTGAGACGGCGCAAGAGTCACTGCGGCTCTATGAGGAGATTGGCGACCGGCATGGCATTGGCTGCCAGCGCGTCAACCTGGGCGATCTCGAACGCGATGCGGGAAACCTCGATCGGGCCACAGCTTCGTATGAGGCGGCTCGCCAACTCTTCGAACAGACGGGCGAGGCGGAGGGCCTGGCGCTCGCGCTGCATGGTCTCGGCCGCGTTGCCCGCGAGTGTGACGAGCTGGAGCTGGCGGCGGCGCGCTTCAAAGAGAGTGTGCGCCTGCACCAGACGTCCGGCATGCGGATCGGCATTGCAGAGGCTATTGAGTCGCTGGCGCATCTCTCGCTTCGGCGCGGTGACGCGGCGCGCGCGGCCCAGCTCTATGCCTGTTGCGCCGCTTGGCGCGAGGCGTCCGGCGCTCCACCGCCGCCGCCAGAGAGAATGGACTTCGAGCAAGACGTAGCGGCCCTCCAGGCAGCGCTGGGGACCGAAGCGTTCGCGCGGGCTTGGGCGGCGGGACGAGCGGCATCACTCGACCAAATACTCGTCGAAGTCGAGGCTACGCCGGCCCCAATCCCGCCCGACGCGACACACACCAGCGGCCAATGACCGCACCGGCGTGCGCCGACAGGCATGAACGGACGCGAGAGAACAACGACTCTTGATGTTCCTGGATGTGGCCCCAGACCAAGGCACGCGGCTTCCCCGAACATCTGACAGTGGCCGCGCGATGGCGCGGTACATCGTTGGATGGCAGCGCGGATCGCGCCCCTCTCCTGTGAGGAGAGAGGCTTGGGGGTTGGGCGTAAGGAGGGCGGACGCACGCGCTCAATACTCGCCCGCCTGGTCGGCCATCCGCACGATGCGCGGCGTGAACTTGCCGATCACCTCGATCAGCTCGTCCTGCGCCGCGACCACCGTCTCGATGTCCTTGTAGGCCTGTGGCGACTCGTCGAGTCCACCGCCGAGCAGCGTGATGCCGCGCTCGCGCAGGTACTCGTCGCGAGCTGCCTTGCTGATCGCGTTCAGCGCCGCCCGGCGGCCCATCTTGCGGCCAGCACCGTGCGAGGCCGAGCTCAGCGACGACGGCTGCCCCTTGCCGCGCACGACGTAGCCCGCGTCGCCCATCGAGCCGGGGATGACGCCCAGCACGCCCGGCCCCGCCGGCGTCGCGCCCTTGCGGTGCACGATTGCCTGCGTGCCGTCGGCAAGCTGCTGGCGCCACGCAAAGTTGTGGAAGTTTTCGACCACCGCAGCCTCCTCCAGCCCTACCTCCTTTGCTACCCGGTGATGGATGACGTAGTGGTTGGCCGAGGCAAAGCGGCCCGCCAGCTCCATCGAGACCCAGTACTCCTGGCCTGCCTCGCTCGCCAGATCGAGCCAGGCCAGGTGGCGCAGCTTCTCGTCCAGCTGCGGATGCGACCGGCGGGCCGCATCGCTGTAGGTGTTGGCGATCTTGTAGCCGACACCGCGCGAGCCGCTGTGCGAGAGCAGCGCCAGGTATTCGCCCGCCGTCAGCCCCAGCTCGGCGTCGTCGGCGTAGAGCCGGAAGACGCCCCACTCGACGAAGTGGTTGCCGGTGCCGGAGGTGCCAAGCTGCTGCTCCGCCTTGGTGCGCAGCGAGCGCAGCAGCGGCGTCGCGCTCCAGGCGGGATCGCCCAGCACCGCATGCTGCGGCCGGTCGCGCCGCTCCCATTCCGCGCCCATACCGAAACGCGCCTGATCGAGCAGCGCGCGTCGGAACTGCGCCGGCCGCTGGCCGAGCACATGCGGCGAGACGGGATAGACCGAGAGCCGCATGCGACAGGCGATATCCACGCCCACCGCGTAGGGAATCACGGCCTCGCTCGTCGCCAGCACGCCGCCAATGGGCAACCCGTAGCCCACGTGTGCATCCGGCATCAGCGCGCCGGCCACCGCCACCGGCAGCCGCAGCGCGCTGCGCATCTGCTCGCTCGCCGCGCGGTCAATCTGCTCCTCGCCCCACACGGCGTAGTCCAGCGGCTGGTCGCGGAGCGTATCGGCCACCGGCTCAGCCGCGGCCTGCTGGCGGCGAATGCACTCGCGCGCCAGGTCCGCCA
>DASUBU010000065.1:0-2487 GCA_035763125.1 Ktedonobacterales bacterium | reverse complement strand
CCTGGAGTCCGAGGCGGCGGCGGTCGAGCGCGCGGTCCGCGACGCCATCGCCGCCGGCTACCGCACGGCCGACATCGCGGGCGCGGGCAAGGGCGGCCGGCTGGTCAGCACAGGCGAGATGGGCGCGGCGGTCGTCGAGCGGATCCCGCAGGCTGATAAGACGGCGCCAGCGCGAGGCATCAGGGAGAGGGCGGTTCCCGCACGCTGACGACAAGACGCTCGTAGGCGGGCGGGAGCGTCAGGCCGCAGTGGTCACGCAGCACCCACAAATCGGCGACGTCCTGAGCGTCCGGCTCGTAGCCCATGTGGCATGCCATCTGAAGCTCAGCGGTGAGGCAGCGGACGGGTTGGCTGGCAATCGTGCCGTGGCCGGCGAGTCCGGCGTGTGTGTAGGCAAAGGTGGAGCCGTCGGGCTGCGGCTGGTGGCCGTTGCCGTCGGCGTCGAAGATCACGGTATGCAGGTCGAGTCCGCGGCCGTCGCCTGCGCGCAGAACGATGCGCACCGGCCGCAGATCCTCGGCCACGGCAAATCCCAGCGGGGCAAGCGCGCGGATCGCTGCGTCCACGCCGTCCAGCGCGATGACAAGGTCCAGATCGTCGTGTGGGCGCGTCTGCCAGCCGGCCAGCGCATCTATGCCCCATCCGCCGTCGAGCCACACGGCGATCTGCGCCGCATCAAGGGCGGCGAGCATGCGCAGCACATCGCCGGCTTCCATCGGCACAGCAGCGCTCCCTCCCGTGGCCTACGCGGCGCTACTTACTCGCCCACCGCGATCCAGCCGTCCTGTGGTTGCGACAGCCGCCCCTCCGCCACCAACTGGTCTAGTTGGGATAGCGCGAGCGGCCACGAGAACCAGGCGCCAACCTCCTCCCGCGGTGCGACGATTGCCGCCCGTACGCCAGCGACGACGAGGTCATCGAGCGCGGCTTCGGGCGCCGTGGCTGCCGCAGACTGCGGCACTGCGAATCGCTGGTCCCAGCGCGCCAGCTCGCTCGTCTCGCGCTCCGTGCCCGTTGCCGCCGGCACGGCGACCGCGCGGCTCACCAGCACGCCGGCTGACTCCAACCGCTGGCGCAGCCGGCGCAGGGCGGCCGTGTCCAGGCCAAGCTCGCGTTTGACATCCTCGACGAGACTGGGTCCAGCGGCGTCCAGGTATTCGACGAGACGAGTCGCCGCCGGGCCGTACTCGCCTGCCTCGGCATGCGCCAGCTCCGTCCGGCAGAGCGGGTCCACCAGTGCGAGCGTGTGGGCTGAGAGGTAGAGCGTTTTGCCGCGGTGGATCTTGAGGATGTGGACGTCCGGCCGCGCCGATAGCTCGAAGTGCCAGATGTACTTCGTCCGCGGCCAGGTGGCGAAGCCGTGCCCGCCTGGCCGATATGGCTCTTCATGGCAGGCGCCGAAGAGGCTGGGCAGCGTGCAGTCGGGCGTCAGCGTGAGCATGCCGCGCTCCGCGAGAAACACCTCGGCCTCATCAAGCGATTGCAGCGCGCGATCGGGCGTCAGACGGCAGGCGGACGCGCGCCGTTCGAGCAGCGAGGCCAGTGCCGGCGTGACATCGGCGGACGCGGGTGCACTCTGGGAGCGTGGGCGCATAGGGACGCTCCTTTCGGCAGGTGGCGACCGCTCTCATCCGGTATCAGTGTAGTCCGGGACTGGATGCACGTGCGATAGCCGTTTCGGATGCTGGCGGATAGTACTCTCATGCGCTCTGTGCGCCAGGTGAAGCCCCCTGAGCAGAGCCACCTGGCCGGTGTATCACGGCAGGAGTATACTGCGCGTGCTGGTAAGAGCCTGCTTGCGAGAATAATGTGACGTTGGGGTGCCAGATGGATGCCGAAGCCCATTCGTATCCAGACGAGCTGTCATTCCGGTTTCGCCGGCGATCTCTCGCCTGGCGCCTGCTGCTGACTCTGGCAGTGTCCTCTGTTTGCCTTGGACTTGCCCTGCTTCCTGATGCGCAGCGCCCGCAACTTGCCATCCTGGGGCCGATCCTAGCAGGCATCCTTGGGCTGTTTGCTCTGCAATTCCTGCTTGGAATCTCGTCGGGGCGGCCAGCTGTGTTGCTGACTCCCGAAGGGATCGTGAACCACTCGTTGTTCGGCGGCACGCAGATCGCATGGCAGGATATTGCCGCCATCTTTCCATACGCTGAGAGCCGACAGCAGTACGTCGGCATTTTTCCACGCGATCTGGACAGCTTCATCGTGCGGCAGTCGCTGTGGTGCCGCTTCTGGCTGCGCTTCTACAACTACCTCGCGGTAGCCCCGTTTACCATCTGGACGTCCGCACTGTCGGTCACGCCTGATGAGTTCTGGCGGCAGCTTATGCGATACGGCAGCGCTTATGCGCCGCGCCTCTTTGCCTTAGAGGAAAGCAGCGAGCCGGAAGAGGGCCCGCATAGTGACTCGCCAGATGGCAGAACGGCCGCTCAACGCGAGCACGCTCCGCCCGAGCACGTCGTCCACGACGGTGCAGGGCGCCGCCGC
>DASUBU010000064.1:0-23785 GCA_035763125.1 Ktedonobacterales bacterium | reverse complement strand
CAGCCGGAGCTTGCCCGCAGCACACTACACGTGCTCGCCCAGTATCAGGGCACAATCACCGACGACTACTGCGACGAGGAGCCTGGCAAGATCCTCCACGAGCTGCGTGTGGGTGAGACCGCCAACCTGCACGAAGTCCCCATGACCCCCTACTATGGCAGCGTGGACTCGACGCCCTGGTTCCTCATGCTGCTGGGCGAGTATGTGCGCTGGACCGCCGACCTGGACACGTTCGTGAGCCTGCGCGAGAACGTGCTGCGCGCGCTGGCCTGGATAGATAGCAACGAGGCCGCGGCACTGCCGGGGTTCTTGAGCTACGGCACCAAGTCGGAGAAGGGCCTCATCAATCAGGGCTGGAAGGACTCCGACAACGCCATTGTCAACGGCGACGGCTCGCTCGTGGAGCCGCCGGTGGCGCTCGTGGAGGCGCAGGGCTACGTGTATCGCGCGCGCGTGGACATGGCCGCGCTCTTCCGCGAGATCGGCGAAGAGGACCGTGCCGCTGATCTAGAACGCAAGGCCGCGGAGCTCAAGCAGCGCTTCAATCTGCGCTTCTGGATGCCCGAGAAGGACTACTACGCGCTGGCCTTGCAGCGCGACTTTCGTCCGGCGCAGGCCATCGCCTCGAACCCCGGCCACGCGCTCTTTACCGGCATCGTCGACGACGACAAGGCGCCCAAGGTGGTCGAGCGGCTGATGAAGGAGGACATCTTCTGTGGCTGGGGCCTACGGACGTTGGCAGCCACGGAAGCGGCCTACAATCCGCTGGATTATCAGGTCGGCTCGGTCTGGCCACATGACAACGCGCTCATCGCGCTGGGGCTGGGACAGTGGGGCTACGGGGACGCGCTGGAGCGCATCTTCACGGGCATGTTCCAGGCAGCGGCGCGCTTCAATCACTTCCGGCTGCCGGAGGTCTTCGACGGCTTCAGCCAGAGCCGCTACGAGCAGCCGGTCAACTATCCCGTGGCATGCAGCCCGCAGGCCTGGGCGGCGGGCGCGCTGCCGCTGCTCTTGCAGACGGCGCTGGGACTCATGCCACACGCGCTGCGCGACGAGCTGCACATCCACCGGCCGTGCCTGCCGCCGTGGCTGACGAGTGTTACCATCCGCGGGCTGCGGGTGGGGCAGACGCGGGTGGACCTGCGCTATCAGCGCGACGGCGACGTGACACTGGTCGCGGTGCTGCGGCGCGATGGCGAGATCAAGGTGACGGTCGAATACTGATCACCTCACGGCTGAGTTGCAACAGTCGCCGAGCATGGGGCGGCGTGAGTGCCTATGCTGTGGGAGCAGCTTCGCTGCGCGAGGCGTGGGCATACTGGCATTGGAATCCAACCTGGGTCACAACGTGACCGAGCCGCTGGAGCGGTGCATCGTAGACCCGGCGGACGCGGCGGACGAACAGGTGCAGTGACCCGAGGTGCTCCGCGATCACTTTGCCGCGACCAATTTGCCGCGATCAACGATGCGCTATTTCTGGCCGATGGCGACGTAGAACGGGGTGTAGCAGCGCCCATTGCGTGCGGTGAATTCCGCGCGCATGCGGGTGAGCGTCTCATCGAACTGCTCTTGTGTCGTGAGACCCGCTCCGACGAGCAGGCCGCCATATCCCTTGCACACTCCGACGAAATCGGTCGCTACCATGGCGCCCAGCCGTCCGCCCCATGCGCCTGTCGGCACATTGACGACCGAGGCGGCAATGTTGCGCAGTCCGGATGCCTGCATGAAATGAGCTACCCTGCCCCCGTTGAGCAGATCTACTCCACGGCGTGCGGACATCTGGGCGATCCAGGTCATCATGAGGCCGACGCTCGGCCCGCCATTGTGTAGGCCGGTTGTCTCCACGGATTCCACCCAGCCGCCGGGGCGTGTCACGCGGGCTAGCTCGGCGACTGCGAGGGCCCATCGGTCGGATGGGAGTGCGGTGAAGAGGAGCCGCATGTGTACGAAATCGAACGACCCTTCGGCGAAGGGGAGGCCCTCCAGGACATTGCCGGGTGCGAACAAGTAGTTTGGCGGCCGCGATTCGATGCCCTCTCCGGCGCGCTCGTCTGCCGGTGGCGGGTTTACGTCCACGCCAATGACATTCGTGCGCGGGAAGAGCTGGGCCATGTCCATCGCCCATCGCCCTGTGCCGGTACCCACGTCGAGGATACTCGCCGGCTCGCGAAGCGGGGCGGCATATAGCCCGCGAAGGGCATAGCGCAGCATGTAGTGCTGGAAATCGAGCCGATTGATCTCTTCCATGTCGCGTGGCAGCGCGTATGGCAGGCCCATCGTCCGCATCCGGCCTCCTACGAGCGCAACCGGCGTTCCCTCTTGCAGGGCCATCGCTTGGAGCACACCTGATCTCCGCGACGGTCCTCGGCGAATCCATCCAAACAGTCCCACGATGTTTACTCCTCCCTGCCTGCGCGACCTCGATGCCACTGTGGTGGGGCAACAGCTACATCGGATAGAACGGGATGCCCGGAAAGAGCTGGCTCGGAGTGTAGCCCTCGGGCAATTCAAGAATAACGAGGATCATCCCCACCTTGGTTGGCGGAGCAATCTCGACCCGTCCGCCGATGCGTTCAACCTCCCGAATGCGCGACTGGATAGTCGCCACGTTCTGCTGGCTGCCAAGCAGCGCCTGATACAGAATCAGCCTCATGCAGGTGCATTCCTTCACGTCCGTCCCCGGTCGTCGAGCCGTCGTGTGGAGTCGAGTATGTGGTTCTTGTCACCTCCTTGCTGGCAAGCGCAGCCGTCGCGGCTGAGCGATGCGGCGTGTGGCACGAGCAGTAGCGAGAGGGCGTGCTCTCCTTGCTCTCGTTGGAGTTGGCGGTGGCCGCAAAGGCACACCGTCGCGCATCCTGTGATGCGTTTGTCCTGATCCAAGCTAGACGACCGGCTGCGCTGGCGGACCGAACGGAACAAGCATACATTGCTTGTCAAGCAGACGTCTGAGGGCTGGTGCTCTACCCATGCGGACATCGGCCTGTCGCGGGCGGTGGCACTCGCCACACTGAACGGCTTCGAGGGTATCCTGGCCACGGTGAAAGCGGCGCTTGCCTGAGCGGTCTTGCATACTGGAGGCGAGGTTGTGGCGCTGTGCCTGGCAGCAACCGGTACGCTGCCTTTGAACGCGGCGTTGGCATGTGGCTTGCGCCACAGCGGAAGAATCAGCGGGGCGGCTTGCGCCCGGCGCTGAAGCCGCCGCCAAGTGATGGCTGTGCGGGCGGCTGCGCATATGGGAAGGAGGAGTGCCGATGACCATGTACGCGGGAGTGCTGCCCGGCGCGCGGGTGCGCGGGGAAGGCGGCTACATCGGCACGGTCGAATACCTGGAGCATCACTGGTCTGGCCAGCACGAGCAGCCGGACCGGATGATTGTGCGCTCAGACGATGGGCGCTGGCGCTACAGCATCCCATTGATGTTCGTCACCAGCGTGACGCAGGGCGCTCTGCATCCCATAGCCCAGGTGACGATAGGGCCGGACGAGCTGGCGCACTACATCATCGCCGAGGCGCCACGGGGCGCCACACAGCAGCGACCTGAGGCGCCCAAGGCGCCAGCCGAGCCGGCGACGCTGCGCGTGCCCATCGCCAGCGAGGAGCTGGTCGTTCACAAGCAGCCCGAGCCAGTAGGGATGGCACACGTCCACAAGGGAGTGGAGGAGCATACACAGGAGCAAACGGTCTCGGTCTACCATGAGGAGGCCGAGGTCGAGCGCATCCCAGCCGAGCAGTTCGACGCACGCGCCCAGGCCGAGGGCAACCCCAACGACGTGATCATACCGGTGGTCGAGGAGCGGCTGGTGGTGCACAAAGAGTCAGTAGTGACGGAGTACATCCGGGTCCGCAAGCGGCTGGTGGAGGCGCGGGAACAGGTGCTGGAGCAGGTGCGGCGCGAGTATGTGACAGTGACTCAGGACGGCGAGGAAGGCGAAGAGCCGCGCGTGCTCTACGACTCACGCATGCTGGCAGGCGGCGCCTGGGTGGTAGCGCCGCGTGAGGAATCCGGCCAGGAGAAAAGCGAGCGGCCGGCACAGCATGCAGCAGCGGACGATGGCGCGGAGGGCGGCGAGGTCCACTGACCCGCTGGCGACTGCCGATGGTGTTGGCGCACCGCTGGAATGCATCGTGCATAGGCTATGCGCGGGACGAGATCTGCTGGGCGGATGAGCCGCCCGCGCGGAGAAGGAGCGCAGCATGGCACGCAGCATTGTCGGGCTGTTTGCGGATCGCACAGCCGCCGAGCGGGCGATTGTAGATCTCAAGTCAGCCGGCTTCGACCCGGCACAGATGGGCATTGTGATGCGCGATCGCGAGGAGGCTCGCCAGACCGCCGAGGACGAGGGGGTTGGCTCGACGGCTGGCGCGGTGACGGGGGAGCTGATTGGCGGCGCGGGCGGGGCGATGCTGGCGGCGACCGGCGCGCTAGTGGTGCCCGGAATCGGCCCATTCATCGGGGGCGGCATCCTGGCGTCGGCCCTGGTGGGCGGCGTGGCGGGCTGGCTGATCGGTGGGTTGGTGGGCCTGGGCGTCCCCGAGGCGGAAGCGAGATACTACCAGTCACGCGTGGAGGGCGGCAGTGTGCTGCTGACGTTGGCGACACCATACCACGCGCAAGAAGCCTGGGAGATCATGCGGCGCAACGGCGCGGAAGACCTGCACGCGAAGGGCTTCGGTGAGGCGCCTGGCCAGGAGATTGGCCGTGTCTACGCCGAGCCGCCGCGGGACGAGGTGGACGGGACGGTGGTGCCGCCCGCGAATCGCGAAGACTCCTACGAGCTGGAAGGCAACGCGGTTTCGAGCCTGACAGACGCGCAACATCGCTACCGCCCTGAGCCGCTGCCACGTGAGGGCCGACCCGGCTTCCGCACGGAGCCGCTGCCCAGACACGACGAGGAGGACGACCAGACGGCGCATCAGCCACCGGTGCGCGAGAACGATGTGCTGATCGGTGGGTGGGATGCGCCGGACCATCCGACCACGGACGCGGACATCCTCCAGAAAGACACGGGACACTACGGCCAACCGGAGCGGCCGGAGCAGTGACGGATGCACCGGCCCAGATGGCGGCCGAGCAAGCTGGAATCAAGCGGGCATAAGCAAATTGGGCGGCGGCTCTGGGAGAGGGCAGCGGCCAAACGAACCGGATACCGAGCGCAAAGGAGGCGAGGCGCAGATGGCAGCCATCTTGGCAGGCCGGTTCACGGACCGGCGTGAAGCCGATCGAGCAGCCGCGGCGCTACGAGCGGCAGGCTACTCCCCTGAGACGATTGGCCTTATCCCGGAGCAGCGCGAGGATCTGGGGCCGCCGCCAGTGGAGGCGGCGAAAGGCTCGACCATCGGCGCGGTGATTGGCGCGCTGCTAGGCGGCACACTCTTTGCCGCGGCAGGCTGGCTGCTAGCGGCTAGCATTCCAGGGCTTGACCGGACGGCTGGCTGGGTGGTGCTGTTCCTGGCGCTAGCCGGCGGCACAATCGGCTGGGTGGTTGGCGGCGTCATAGGCTCGCGCAAGCCAGTGGAGCAAGAGGAGTATCGGCGCGAGGCGATCGAGCAGGGCCGCATGACGCTGACGGTGGACGCCGGCGATCGGCCGGCTGAGGCGCGCGACATCTTGATGCGTTTTGGCGGGACTCAGGTGCGCGAGGTGCATCCCGGCGAGGCGGGCGACTACCGCACGCCGCCAGACGCGAGTCACGGCGCGCCGGCCTGATGGCGTGACCAGTTAGTTGAACCGGAGCGTACGCGGCAGCAGAAGCACAGGAGGATACTGAAAGAAAGCGGGGGCTAGCAGGAAGCACGGCCAGCAGAGGGCGCGCAGCGGGCTGGCATAGCGCTTGCACAGCGCTGGGTAGGCGGCGAGGCTGGCCATGGCTTGCTCGGTATGCCCGAGGAGGGCACGGAAAGGATGGCGGCGGATGGCGACGGGAACCGAGGGCGAGGACGAGGGAACCCAGCTCACGGCACCAGGCGCGGAGCTGGCGGGGCGCATCCACGCTGGAATGCGTGTCTTTGACGCGCGCGGCGAGCACCTGGGCGACGTGGAGGGCGCCGAATCAGGGCGCGGTTATATCGTTGTGCAGGCGGGACGCATCCTCAAGCGCGATCTCTATATCCCGCTCGCCGCACTGGCAGGAGTAGACGAGCGTGGTGTGCATCTGAGGGTCGCCACGCTCGAGCTGGATAAGCTGGATTGGTATCTGCCGCCAACTGACGGTGTGGACGTGGATACGCCGTACTCGCCGCCATCCGAGACTGCGCTGCAGACATCGCAGGCAGGCAGGGTGCAGGTGCCGGTAGTGGAGGAGCAACTGGCGGCCAAGACGCGCGCGCAATCGGCTGGATCGGCGGTGGTGCATACAGACGTGGTGCACGAGCAGCAGTCGCTGACGGTGCCGGTGCGACACGAGGAGCTGCGCGTGGAGGGCCGACCGGTGGCACCAGCAGCCGCCTACGACCTCGGACCGGAGGTCTTCATCGAGGCCGACGTTGACGTGCCGCTGATGGGCGAGCGGGTACAGGTCGAGAAGCGCGCGCGCGTGATCGAAGAGGTTGTGCTGAACAAAGTGCCGGTGACGGAGGAGCGCACGATCACCGAGACCGTGCGTCGCGAGCGGGTGCGCGTCGAGGGCCCGGACAGTCGCGACATCAGCGAGCAGGACACCATCACCTATGATCGGCCGGTGGGCCAACCGATTGGGCCGGGGACGCCACCGCCCCAGTAGTGGGCGTAGCTGGCGAGGTGGCGCCGCAGATGGCGCCAGAGCTGAGGGCGAACGCGTAGTGCTGTGTAAACACAGGGGCGCGCCGGACGTGCCCGCCAGGAACGCTGGCAGACGAAGGAGGATGCGTGGATGACATTCGCACCTATCCAGGACATCGGGCAGGCGCTGTTGAGCCTGCTGAGCGAGGTGTTGTTGTTCTTGCCACGGCTGCTCACCTTCGCGGTGATCTTGCTGGTCGGCTACATCGTCGCGCGAATCGTGCGTGACCTGCTGACAAAGCTGCTGCATGTCGTACACTTCGACGCTATCGCCGATCGGGCGGGCGTCTCGCGGGCACTGGAGCGGGCGGGAACGCGCATGGATGCGGCGCGGGTGCTGGCGCTCGTGGTCTTCTGGTGGATCTTCCTCGTCTTCATCGAGATGGCCGTCAACTCACTGGGACTCGTGGCGGTCACGGCCTTCATCAACTCTGTGCTGGCCTACATTCCCAATGTGTTCGTCGCCATCCTCATCCTGATTGTGGGCGCGTTGCTCGCCAACGTGGTCGCCGGTGCGGTTCGCGGCGCCGCGGCGGAGGCTGGGCTGACGACCTCAGGGCTGCTGGCGAGCGTGGCGCGCTGGGCGGTCCTGGTCTTCGTGTTCCTGGCGGCGCTGACGCAGCTCAACGTCGCGCAGAACATGATCTTCATCCTGTTCGCGGCGATGGTGGGGATGCTGGCGCTGGCTGGCGGGCTGGCGCTGGGGCTTGGCGGCGTGGATACCGCGCGGTCGCTCCTCTCGGGATGGTCCATGGGCCGTATGCTGCAGCCGGGCCAGCGGGTGCAGATTCGCGGGCAAGCCGGGACGGTGGTGCGCCACGACCTGAGCTCGACGGTGGTGGATACGCCGACGGGGCGCGTCTCGATCCCGAACTCGATGCTGTCGCAAGAGGAGCTGACGATCCTTGGTCAGGGTGGCACGCCTACACCTACCCCGCCGCGGGAGCCAGCTGGCACAGGCGCGTAGAAGTCCTCACCCCCCAGCCCCCCCTCCTGACCACCAGAAGGGGAGATGCTACTTCCGTGTGTGCCGTGACCGGCGGCAGATATGGAGAGGCGGCCGGGAGAAGCTTCCCGGCCGCCCTATGGTTGTCCTTAACTTAGCGGTAAACCCTTCTCGCGCCCTCGCCTAGCTCATGGCAGGGATGGGTGGGTTCTCCGTGCTGTGAGTAATTTCCTCGTCGCTCTTGCCGGCCAGTTGCCCCGTCCAGGGGGTGCCGAGCAGCGGGAGCAGCCAGCGGTCCACACCGTAGTAGCCCGCGATGCGCCAGGCCAGGACGATGAAGATGCCCAGAACGCCCAGGATCGGGTTGGTGCTGATGGCGCCGGCCAGCAGGAAGTTGAGGTTCATGAACAGGCCGAAGAAGGCCGCGATGCCGGTCAGCAGGCCCACGATCAGGCCGACCCCGACCGCTAGCTCACCAAAGCTGATCAGGAAGGCCCAGAAGCCGGCGTTGGGAACGACGACATTCTTGAGGAAGTCGGCATACCAGCCCTGCACGGCCGCATGCTCGCCCGCAGCCTTGCCGATGGCGCCATTGGCGAAGCCAGCCATCTGCGTGCCAAGCGGTACCTGACGATTGAAGATCCAGCCGCCGCCTTGGACGGCGGTGTTGAACGTGCTGCCGATGGTGTAGTCCATGCCGAAGACCTTCTCCAGGCCGGCGGTCAGGAACTGGTAGCCGACGTACAGCCGAACGATCAGCCAGAACCACGCCATGCGTGTGTCAGCGAACAGGAACCTGGCGATTGGCGGCTCTGGGATCACCGTGGCCGAGCGGGGCCGCACCGATTCAATGAGTGACATCTCCATCTCCCCTTGTTGAGGTCATGCCCGCGGCACCTTACCGCCGCACGATCTCATCTCGTTTCTCTTTGTCTGGGCGAGCCCTTGCACTCTCGCCTGCACCCACAGCATAGCCACCACTCGTCACTACCATGTCATTGTCGCTGCCCGCGAAATCACGGACGCATCACGGCGCTGGCGCTGTGTGATAGATCCATCCTCGTCGAGCCCATCACCCGTGGACTCATCTGTACTGTGTGGGTCACAGCAGGGTGATAAGCAGCACGATCGCCGCCCCCGCCATCAGTGCCGCCGTGATTGCCCCCAAGACATTCACAAGACGGCCATTGCGCCGTGCGCCCATGATGCGGCGATTGTTGGCGACCAGCAGAATCACCACCAGCAGCGGCGGCGCCAACAAGCCATTGAGGATCGCGGCCCACACCAGCGCCTGTATCGGATTGAGGCCAATGAAGTTGATCAGCATGGCCACGGCGGTCGAGGCTGCGATGACGCCGTAGAACTGCTTGGCGCGGCGTGGCTGTTTGTCGAGGCCGTACTTCCAGCCAAACGATTCGGCCACCGCATAGGCCCCCGAGCCCGTCAGAATCGGCACGGCCAGCACCCCGCTGCCGATCAAGCCGACCGCCAGCAGCACCGCGGCGGCGTTGCCGGCCAGCGGCCGCAGGGCCTGGGCTGCATCGGTGGCGGACTGGATATCGGTCTTGCCGGCCTTGAAGAGCGTGGCCGCCGTCGCCAGAATGATGAAGTACATCACCAGGTTCGAGACCAGCATGCCAGCCAGCACATCCCAACGCGCATAGGTCAGCTCGGCCCGCGTCGCGCCCTTGCGCTGGCGCAGCGTCGTGCGGCCTGCGCTCACCTCCTCCTCCACCTCGTCGCTTGCCTGCCAGAAGAAGAGGTAGGGCGAGATGGTGGTGCCCAGGATCGCCACGACGGTCGCTACGAAGGTTCGGTCGAGCCGCAGCGTGGGCACCAGTGTCGCGTGCAAGACCTCGCCCCAAGCGGGACGCGCGAAGAAGGTGGCGGCGACATAGGCGAAGAGCGCGAGCGTCAGCCACTTGAAGACGCGCGCGATGAGGCGATAGCTGCCCCAGACTTGCAGTGCGAGGATGGCCGCCGTGATTGGCACGATCATCAGGCTGATCGGCACGGGCACGAGCAGATTAATGGCCGCCGCGATGGCTCCGATGTCGGCGCCGGCATTGATGGTATTGGCGATCACCAGGGCTAGCACGGCCGGGTAGAGCACGCCGCGCGAGTAGTGTTGGCGCAGTATGCCGGCCAGACCGCGCCCGCTGACCATGCCGACCTTGGCGCACATGTACTGTATCGCCGCCATGAGCGGGAAGGTGAAGGGCGCCATCCACAGCGGGGCGAAGCCCAGCGAGGCTCCGGCCACGGAGTATGTGCCGATGCCGGAGGGATCGTCGTCCGAGGCGCCGGTGATGAAGCCGGGGCCAAGCACCTTCAGCAGCCGAAGCGGGCCGAAGCGGGGCTGTCCGTCGGCGGAAGCGGCCTCGAGCGTGCCAGTGCCTTTCGCCGGCTCGCTATGCGGAATCCCCTGCGCGCCGGCGGCGGCGGCGTCTGCCTGGGCCGCCACGAGGCCCTCGGCGCTCTCGGCGCCTTCCAACGCCGGCGGGGCGTTGAGTCCGGCGTCCTGCGCTTCGGTCACGTCGCGCGCGTGCTGATCCATCAAGCGTGCCTCGTCCCTGCGGTGCGCGGCCGTTGCGGCGCTGGCCCACCGGTCTTCAGCACTGCCCGCCGCCGTTCGTATGTGGTATGGCGGTGCGGCCTATCGTGCTGCCGCGGCAGTGCTTCCTTGATGCCGCTGTAACGCAGAGTCTATGCCAGGCATTCGACACGGGCGCGCCCGGAGGGACTCGAACCCCCAACCCTCGCATCCGAAGTGCGATGCTCTATCCGTTGAGCTACGGGCGCATGATCCATCCATCGCTCGAGCAGGTGACGATCCAAGCGACGTGTTCTGGCCCTAGTCTACCACACGTCGCAGGCTGCCGTCATATGTGTCGTGTCGGTGTCGGTCTCATGGATGGCAGCGCCGCCTGGCGTCAGGTATGATATGCGGACGGGTTGGGACGGAGGCCTTCACAGACGGGATCGGGGCGGCATGCAGCGGGAAGGGCGGCGAGAGGCGAGGGGACGCGAGCGCTGGCTTGGCGTTGGCCTCGTGCTGCTCTCCGCGATCACGTTCGGCTCAACCGCCATTCTCGCGCGCCTGGCCTTCGCCGATGGCGCCGACGAGTTCACTGTGCTGCTCGCTCGCTTCGCCATCGCAGGTGGTGTCTTGCTGGCTGTGATGATCGCGCGACGGATGCCGCTGCCGAAGCCGCGCGTGCTGCTCGGCCTCGTCTTGCTGGGCGTGCTGGGGCGCGCGGGCCAGGGCATCACCTTCTTCAACGCGCTGGAGCTGGCACCCGCTGGCCTCGTCGCGCTGCTGACCTACCTCTATCCCGCGCTAGTCGCGCTGCTGGCGGCCGTCTTTCTCAAGGACCACCTGACCCCTGGGCGTCTGCTGGCCGTGGCCATCGCGTTGGCGGGCACGGCGCTGGCTGTCGGACCAACGGGCGGCGGCTCGCCTCTGGGCGTCGTCCTCAGCCTGGCAACCGCCGTGATCTACTCCACCTATATCGTCGCGAGCAGCCGCGTCACCCGTCACACCACCGCATTCGTCGCCTCCGCGGTGATCGTCGCGGCCACGGCTCTGCCTTATGCTGGTATCGTCGCCGTGCGTGGCTATACGCCCCCGCGTACGCTGCTGGGGTGGGGCGCGATCGTCGCGATGGCGCTCGTCTCCACCGTCGCGGGCACCGTCGCCTTCTTTGGCGGGCTCAAGCTGGTCGGCCCCACCGCTACCTCGATCCTCTCCACCTTCGAGCCGATCTGGACTGTGTCGCTGGCCGCGCTGGTGCTGGGTGAGCGCCTCGGCCCTGTGCAGTTGCTGGGCGGCGTGCTGATCGTGGGCGCGGTGGTCGCACTCGCCTCTGAGAAAGGCTGATCGCCTGTGGCATCCGCGCCGGAGCCCACTATCTCGCCGACGACTGTTCTGCCCCCGCCGGCTAAACGCTCGCGCCGCTGGCTGGGGGCGCTGCTGATCGTCATCTCCGCCGCGACCTTCGGCACGCTCGCCATCTTCGCCCGTCTGGCCTACGCCGCGGGCGCCAACCCCACCACCGCCCTGCTGCTGCGCTTCGCCGTCGCGGGCGGCGTGCTGCTCGTCGTGATGGTCGTCCTGCGGCGCCCCTTGCCGCGTGGACGGCTGCTGCTCTCTCTCATCCTGATGGGTGGCGTCGGCTATGTCGGCCAATCGCTCGCCTATTTCACCGCGCTCACTTTCGCCTCCGCCGCGCTGGTCGCGCTGCTGCTCTACCTCTATCCCGCGTTGGTCACACTGCTTGCCGCACTCTTCCTCAAAGAGCGCCTCACGCGCGTCAAGCTGCTGGCGGTGGCGGTCGCGCTAGCCGGCACGGTGCTCACCATCGGCCGCGCCGCTGGCGGCTCTCCGGTGGGCATCGCGCTCGCGCTGGCTGGCTCACTGACCTATGCGGTCTACATCGTAGCTGGCAGCCGGGTGATGGCGCGCGCCGAGGCGCTCTCGGCCTCGACTGTCATCATCCTGGCCGCGGCAGCCGTCTATGCGCCGGTCGTCGCGCTGCAAGGGCCGGCGTGGCCGCGGACTCCTGGCGGCTGGCTTGCCGTTGGCGGCATGGCGCTGGTCGCCACGGTGATCGCCATCGTGACGTTCTTCGCCGGGCTGAAGCTGGTCGGCCCCAGCACCGCCGCCACGCTCTCAACCGTCGAGCCGGTCGTCACGGTCACGCTGGCGGCGGTGGTGCTTGGCGAGCAGGTGACGCCGCTCCAGCTCGCGGGCGGGGTGCTGATCTTGAGTGCCGTTGTCGTGCTGGCGCGCGGCGGAAGCTGAGCGCCAGCGCTTACCCGATGGTCTATGATAGCCCTTTCGCCTCAGCGGTCTTGCGCACAATCTCGACGAACTCGGCCTTCAGGCTCGCGCCGCCCACCAGCGCGCCGTCAATCGCGGGCAGCGCCGCAAACTCGGCGATGTTGGCGGCCGTCACGCTGCCGCCGTACTGCACGCGCGCGCCGTCCGCGGCGGACCCATAGAGCTCGCTCAGCAGGCGGCGAATCAGCGCGGCGGCGTCGGTGGCATCCTGGGCTGTGGCGGCGCGGCCAGTGCCGATGGCCCAGACCGGCTCGTAAGCGACCACCAGCTCGGGCAGACGCTCGGCCGGCAGATTGGCGAGGCTGCCGCGCACCTGTGTCTCAATCACCTCGTGTGCGCGTCCGGCATCGCGCTCCTCCAGCCGCTCGCCCACACAGACGATCGGCCGCAGCCCGTGCGCGAAGGCCGCCTGCGCCTTGCGATTGACCAGCGCGTCGGTCTCGCCGAAGTAGCCGCGCCGCTCGGAGTGCCCCAAAATCACATAGGCGACCAGGCCGCGCAGCATGAGGGGGGAAATCTCGCCCGTGTAGGCTCCGCGCTCCTCGAAGTACATGTTCTGCGCGCCCAGCTCGATCCCGGTACCCGAGACGATGTTGTGGACCGCCGGGATATCAATCGCCGGCGGGCAGAGCACGCGCTCGACGCTGGTGATCGTCTGCAGCTCCGGTAGGATGCTGGTGGCGAAATCGGCGGCCTCGGTGGGAGTGTAGTGCATCTTCCAATTGCCGGCGATGATCGGCATGCGCTTGACCGGCAACGGGCTTGCGCTGCTGGGCTGGCTCACTGTGCGCCTCCCTCCGCGGCGCGGGCGCCGCCTGTGTCGCCGAGCGCTGCCTTGTCGCGCAGCGCGGCCACGCCCGGTAGCACGCGCCCCTCCAGGAACTCCAGCGACGCGCCGCCGCCGGTGGAGACGTGTGTCAGCTTGTCGGCCGCGCCGGCCGCCTCGACCGCCGCGGCTGAATCGCCGCCGCCGACGATGGTGGTCGCGCCCGCGGCTGTGCGCTCCACCAGCAGGCCGATCAGCGCGCCGGTGCCCTTGGCAAAGGCCGGGAACTCCGCGACGCCCAGCGTGCCGTTCCAGATGATCGTCTGGGCGTCGGCCAGCGCCTCGCCGAAGGCGATGATCGTCTGCGGGCCGACGTCGAGGATGCGCCAGCCAGGCGGCACGTAGTCCGGCGTCGAGATCACGCGCTCGGCATCCGCGGCGAAGCGGTCCGCCAGCGCCACATCCACTGGCAGGATGAAACGCTTGCCGGCGGTGTCGGCCTTGCGCATCAGCGTGCGGGCCTCGTCGAGCTTATCCTCCTCCACCAGCGAATCGCCGACATCCAGCCCAAGCGCCTTGAAGAACGTGTTCGCCATGCCGCCGCCGATCAGCACGGCATCGGCGAGATCAATCAGCCGGTCGAGCACGGCAATCTTGTCGGAGACTTTGGCCCCGCCCGAGATGGCGACCAGCGGGCGCTTGGGGTGTTCGAGCGCGGAGCCCAGGAAGCTGAGCTCCTTCTCCATCAGCAGGCCCGCGACGGCCGGCAGATCGTGCGCGACGCCTTCCGTGCTGGCGTGCGCGCGGTGCGCCGTGCCGAAGGCGTCGTTGACGTAGAGCTCACCCAGGCCGGCCAGCCGGCGGGCGAAGGCGGCGTCGTTGGCCTCCTCTTCGGCATGGAAGCGCAGATTCTCCAGCAGCAGCACCTGCCCCGGCTGAAGCTCGCGCGCCATGCGCTCCACGTCGGGCCCCACAGCGTCGGGCGACAGCGCCACCGGCTGGCCGAGCAGCTCGCTGAGGCGCTCCCCGACACGGGCCAGGCTGTACTTGAGGTTCGGCTGGCCCTTGGGGCGGCCGAGGTGGCTCATCAGGATGACGGCGGCGCCGTGGTCGAGCAGATAGCGGATGGTGGGCAGCGAGGCGCGGATGCGCGTGTCGTCTGTGATGTGGCCGCTCTCGTCAAGCGGCACATTGAAGTCCACGCGCACCAGCACTCGCTTGCCCCGCACGTCCACATCGCGTACGGTGGCTTTGTCCATCGCTACAGCCGCTCCCCGATGAAGTTGGTCAGGTCCGCCACCCGGCAGGAGTAGCCCCACTCGTTGTCGTACCAGGCGATCACTTTGAGGAAATTGTCGCCGACCATCATGGTGGATTGGGCGTCCACGATCGAGGAATGTGAGTCGCCGCGGAAGTCCGACGAGACGAGCGGCAGGTCGGTGTAGTCGAGAATCCCTTTCATCGGGCCGGCGGCCGCCTGCTGGAAGGCTTCGTTGACGCTTGTGGTGGTCGCCGGCTTCTTCAGGATGGCGACGAAGTCCACGACCGAGACGGTGGCCGTGGGCACGCGCAGCGAAAAGCCGTCGAACTTGCCCTTCAGCGCGGGAATCACCAGCGCGAGGGCGCGCGCGGCGCCGGTGGTGGTGGGGATGATATTCTGGGCGGCGGCGCGCGCACGGCGCAGATCCTTATGCACCACGTCCAGGATGCGCTGGTCGTTGGTGTACGAATGCACGGTGGTCATCAAGCCCTTCTCGATGCCGAAGGAGTCGTTGATGACCTTAGCGGCCGGAGCGAGGCAGTTGGTGGTGCAGGAGGCGTTGGAGATGATGTTGTGCTTGGCCGGATCGTAGGTGTCTTGATTGACGCCCAGCACAATCGTGACATCCTCGCCTTTGGCCGGCGCCGAGATGATCACCTTCTTGACGGTGTCGTGCAGGTGCGCCTTAGCTTTATCGGCGTCGGTGAAGAGGCCCGTGCTCTCGACGACGACCTGTGCACCCACCTCGCCCCAGGGAATCTGGCCTGGGTCCCTGTGCTGGAAGACCTTGATGCGCTTGCCGTCAATCACGATGTCGTTGTCCACTACCTCGACAGTGCCGTGGTAGCGGCCGTAGGTCGAGTCGTAGCGGAAGAGGTGAGCGTTGGTCTCGGTGTCGGTGATGTCGTTGACGGCGACGACCTCGATGGCGTTGGGATAGCGCTCGAGCATTGCCTTCAGGCTCTGGCGGCCGATGCGGCCGAAACCGTTGATACCGACCTTGATAGCCATAAGCGGGCAGCCTCCTGTGGTTGCGGTGGATGGGGCACATTCCCCGGCGTGCGGCCTCGTTGCCGCACAATGACGGCCAGTCTCGACGGCGGCACACGTCTGGTCCGTGGGCGAGGCGGCACTAGGCGGAATTGTACCACGATGGCCCCGCGGCGCCGCCACGGCGCCGCGGCCATGGCGATGACAGCTCATCCACGCGGTAAGTATCGCCTATAATTGACGAGAATCACATGTACAATCGCATCTACAAGTATAGAGAGAGTGCGAGCATTTTCGCCACGCGGTTCGCTTGCGCGGGTTGCGCTCTGTGCCTGAGTTACTAGCACATTAGTACCGAATCGAATTGCCTGTTGCGCTGCCCTTGCACGTACCGCGCGTTTTGTGTATGCTTTAGCCCGAAGTCCGATGAATTCGGATTTCGCGGGCAAACCCGCGGATACCGGCCGTGCGGAGCAATCTCGCCGGGCGGCTCGCGGAGCGCAAGCGGCTGTTGCGGCCCGCGCGAAAGCTCCGTCTGCTCGATGCGGACGGGGACGGCAAGCGCGATCGGTGGCGCGCGGTGGGGTGATCCTCACGGCGAGCCGGCGCGCAGCAAGGAGCGAGCACGCTCGACGTGTTCGCGCAGCCTGGAGGAGGCAACCTCATGGCAGTTGGTCGGTCCGAGCTGATCAACACGGTGGCTCAGAAGACGGGCAAGAGCAAAAAAGAAGCCACCGAGATGGTCAACGCCACTCTCGATTCGATCAAGGGTACCCTGGAGCAAGGCGAGACCGTGCGCCTGGTCGGCTTTGGCGTCTTTGGCGTCAAGGAGACGGCCGAGAGCGTGCGCGTCAATCCCCAGACGCGCCAGAAGATCACGGTGCCGGCTCGCAACCGCGTGAAGTTCACGCCGGGCAAGGAGCTCAGCGAGGCCGTGATGAAGGTCAAGATCAAGGCCCCCGCGAAGAAGAAGTAGACGTCTTCGTGGCGTTCGAGCCCGGTGGGGGAATTCGCTTCCCCGCCGGGCTTCTTCTGTGCGTTGCAGCGATCCCCTGCTCGTCGCGCTAGCATGTGGGTGTGATATGCTGCGCTGGCGGCGGATTCCGGCCTGGGGCGTTGGTGAAATGGCAGACACAGGGGACTTAAACTCCCCTTCCGGGCGACCGGAGTGCGGGTTCGAGTCCCGCACGCCCCACCGCGACATGGTGAGCATGGCACTGCCGTGTTAGAGATGCACGTGGCGCTCGAAGATTGGCGTTTGATCGCGGTGGGAGCACACCATTTCCACGGCCTACGATCTGATCATCCGCAATGGCACGCTCGTCACCGCCGAGAGCGCCGTGCCGGGCGATGTCGCGACCTTCGATGGGCGCATTGCGGCGCTTGGCCCCGCGCTCGACGGCACCGCGCGCGAGGAGCTTGATGCCGCTGGGCTGCACGTCTTGTCCGGCGTGATTGACGCGCACCTGCACTTCAACGAGCCGGGCCGTGCCGACTGGGAAGGCTTCGCCACTGGCACGCGCGCGCTGGCCGCCGGCGGCACGACGCTCTACTTCGATATGCCGCTCAACGCCTCGCCGCCCACCGTGGATGCCGCCGCGTTCGACGCCAAGCTGGCCGCCGCGCGGGCGTCGTCGCTGGTGGATTTTGGCCTGTGGGGCGGCATCATCCCCGGCAATCTGGAACACCTAGACGAGCTGGACGCGCGCGGTGTAATCGGCTTCAAGGCGTTCATGTCCAATAGCGGGATCGAGGACTTCCCCGCCTGCGACGACTTGACGCTCTACGAGGGTATGGCGCGCGCCGCGCGTCTGGGACGGATCGTCGCCGTACATGCTGAGAGCGAGGCGCTGACCAGCGCGCTCGCCACCCGCATGCGGGCCGATGGGCGCGGAGGCGTCCGCGAATACCTGGCTTCACGGCCAGCGGTGGCCGAGCTGGAGGCCATCGCGCGGGCGATCGTCTTCGCGCAAGAGACTGGGTGCGCGCTGCATATCGTGCATGTCAGCACTGGCCGTGGCGTGGCGCAGGTGGCCGAGGCCCGCGCCCGCGGTGTAGACGTCACCTGCGAGACGTGCCCGCATTATCTGGTGCTGACTGAGGAGGATGTGGAGCGTATCGGCGCGCTCGCCAAGTGCGCTCCGCCGCTGCGCTCGCAGGAAGAGCAAGAGGCGCTCTGGCGGCATGTGGAGGCGGGCAACGTCGCATTCATCGCCTCGGACCATTCGCCCGCGCCGGCCGCGATGAAGCAGGGCAGCGATTTCTTTACGATCTGGGGCGGCATCTCCGGCTGCCAACACCTGCTGGCACTGCTGCTCGACGCCGGTCACCACGCGCGCGGACTACCGCTGCCTATGCTTGCCGCGCTACTCTCCAGCAGCCCTGCCCGCCGCTTCGCGATTCCCAATAAGGGGCGCCTCGCGGTTGGCTACGACGCCGACCTGGCGCTGGTGGACCTGCGGGGGACGACCGAGGTGACGGCGGAGTCGCTACAGTATCGCCACCAGCACAGCCCCTATGTCGGGCGCCGGCTGCGCGGCCGTGTCGTCCGCACGCTGGTCCGCGGGCAGACGGTCTACCACGATGGCGTCGTCGCCGCCGTGCCGCGTGGACGGCTCGTCACGCCCGCGCAGCCGGCGCGCTGAGGCGTGCTTGGCGGCTGGACCAGGCGGCATGCAATTTGCATGCTCCTGCTGACTGTGCGCGGGTCGCTGTGGTCCATACAGGCAGCGGATTGATCCCACGCCGTACGCAGCAAGCAGCTACCTTCGGAGGGAATCGCCATGCCGCTCAATGACGTCAGCTACGATCTCCTGTCCATCCTGCAGAGCAAGCTGGACGCCGTCGCGATCTACGAACAATACATCGAGGACGCCCAGGAGGCTGGCAATGGCCAGGTCGCCCAGCTCTTCGAGCAGATCAAGCAGCAGGATGAGCAGGCCGCCGATAGGTTGGCCAACGCCCTGGAGCAGATGGTTAAGAGCGGCCAGTTCCACTAGGCAGACAAACGTCTACAGTGCTGGATCCCTCGGCCCGAGGCGCGGGGTCTCCTGCGGCTCTGGCCGCATGGGATGTGCCGCCCCACGGCTCTTGATTGCTGCTGCACCCAGCGCCAGGAGTGCGGCTGCCCACCACAACAGCAGCGCCAGGTCCGGCTCGAAGTACGCGCTATCCACCATGCCGTGAGCCACGCCCGCCGCCAGCGCCGCGGCAGCACCCAGGGCCACGGCTCGCCACCAGGCCGCATTCTCGTCCAGAACCGACCAGCGCCCCTGTGCCGTTGTGGGTTCCTGGCCTGAAGCGCGGAGGCGGTTTCTCGCGGCCGATGCTCCATTGGGCGTGTACTCCCGCGCATCTGCACCTTCAGGCCGGCTGGTCGCCCGCCAGAGCGCCCAACAGCGCCGCCAGATCGCGACCAGCGCCAGCGCGAAACCCGCGAGCCCCAGAATGCCGCCGCTCAGCCATAGATCCAGCAGCAGATTGTGCGGATGTGCCAGGTTGGGCTCGAAGGCCGCCGCCGTCAGGCGCCCGTTGATGCGCGGGATCCAGTACGGGTGCGCGGTGTAGGCGGGATCATAATAGTAGAGAAACTGGTCCGGCCCGATGCCCAGCAGTGGATGGTCGCGAATCAGGTGCCACGCCGAGGTCCACAGCAGCGCGCGTACCTCGCCCGAGCGGCCGTGCCCCGCCAGCGCGGCCTGCACCAATACCCCGCCGTGCCAGAGGCTGACCACTAGCGCCAGCACCACGAGCACAAGCGCCAGCCATTTCGCGCGCCGCCGACCGGCCAGCCCGAACAGCACGATCAGGCTGCCGACCGCCGCGCCCACTTCCGCCCCACGCGATCCGCTCAGTGCGATGCCCACTACGCAGAGCGCCACACAGCTCGCAAACGCTGCGAGCCTCACCGCACCGCGCCTTCGTAGGAGCGTACGGTGGACGCCCGCCCCCTGCCCTTCTGGTCGGACGCCCGAACTGCGCACCGGCGCGCGCCAGGACCACCAGGCCCAGGCGGTCAGCGCGAGCGCGAGCGGAAGCGCACGCTCTAGCAGCGCCCCCAACGAGTTACCGCTGCCATAGATGATGCCTGTCGCGCGCAGCACGCCGTCTACGTCTGACGAGAGCGCCACGAGCCGGCTGCCCGCCGCCAGTGGGGTGAACGTCACGCGCAGCCAGGCTACCTGCACGATGGCGAGCGCTGCCACCAGCGCCGCTGTCGCCACCATCGAGGCCACCAGCCAGCGCCGCGCGACGGCCGGCCGTACGTACGCCAGCAGCAGCCCGGCGTAGAGCAGCGGCTCGACTACCTCCCAGCGCCAGGCACGCAACGCCTCGCGTGGCCGCACCGCCACCAGCACGCCGAGCGTCACCCCCACCAGCAGCAGCCCCGCGCCGAGCAACAGTAGCGGTCCCGCGCGGCCGGCCGCGACACGCGCCCGCCGCCGCAGCTCCGTGCCCACTATCTGAGGGGGCGCGCCGCGGATGCCCACAGCCAGCGTCCGCCGCGTCGCGCGCCAGATGAGCTGTATGGCCGCGAGCGCCACGCAGATCGCCAGCGCCACCTCGCTCAGTGGGAAGACCGCCTGCCCCGCCACACGCTTCGGCACGAACCAGAATGGAAACGTCAGCGGCAGCAGGCAGAGCGCGAGGTCCAGCCGGCGCCAGGCCAGCATCGCGAAGAGCGCCAACCCCGGCAGCGCCAGCAGTGGGTTGGGCACGAGGTAGTAGTACGCGAGGCCGGCGACCATCCCCCCCGCAAGCAGGCTCTCGCGCTGCGGTTGAAAGGCGCTGCCCGCGGTGGCGCGCATGTCATGCAGCCATGCGGCCTGTTGGTCAAGCTCCATGCCGGGCATCATACCCCCCCGCGCCTTCCGCTACTACACAGAGGTGGCAGCGCATCACCATCCTTGGCTAGCACGATAGCCCAACGGGCGGTGTCGCTTGTGTGCCAGGGGAGCATACGGTACAATGCACCCGCTGCGGTGGACGGGTTGCCACCAGGACTGCCCGCGCTGCCCGAAGGAGCCCGCGTTCCATCTCTCCGCGCGCAAGCGAAGTACTTCGGTGCCGCCGCGTCCGCATCTCGCCTTCGCCTCGCGCGTTGGCGTCGTGCGCTGCGCCCGCCCTGGCTGCACGCCGGTCCCACCGCTGCCGGGTCGCTTACGTGGCGACGCGCACAATACGCACACTGCTCACTTCCTCACGTCGCTACCGAAAGGGGGCGCGTACTGATGTCAGGCGCACGGATATTCGCGATTGCCAATCAGAAGGGCGGCGTGGGCAAGACCACGACCTCCGTCAATCTGGCCGCCTGTCTGGCCGATGCCGGCCGCCGCACGCTGGTCGTGGATCTGGACCCGCAGTCCAACACGACCACGCATCTCGGCGTGGATGTGCATCGGCTGGGCGCCTCGATCTACGAGCTGCTCGTCAACGACGCCATCACGATGGGCGACGTGCTCAAGCGCGAGATTCGGCCCAATCTCTCGCTGCTGCCGGCCAAAGTGGATCTCTACGCCGCTGAGATCGAGCTGGTTTACCTCGAGCACCGCGAGTTCCGCCTGCGCCGCGCGTTGGATGCCGTCCGCGACCAGTACGACTTCGTCCTTATTGATTGCCCGCCCTCGCTCGGCCTGCTAACCGTCAACGCGCTGACTGCCTCGGACGGGGTGATCCTGCCGCTGCAATGCGAGTACTTCGCGCTCGAAGGCATGCAGCAGCTCCTCAATACCACCCGGCTGGTGCGCGACCGGCTCAATCCCAAGATCAATCTCTTCGGGGTGGTGCTGACGATGTATGACCCGCGCACCAAGCTGGGCAGCGAGGTGGTGCGCGAGATCAGCGAGCACTTCCCCAAGGAGCGCTTCCAAACGGTCATCGCGCGCAACGTGCGCCTCGGCGAGGCGCCCAGCTTCGGGCAGACCATCCTCGAACATGATCCCCGCTCCCCCGGCGCGCTCGCCTACAAGGCGCTTGCGGAGGAAGTCATCGCACGGGCAGCGGCTTTGGTGGAGGCCTAGATTCACATGCCGAAACAGCGTTTTGGGCTGGGGCGCGGGCTGGATGCCCTGATCCCCGGCGCGACTGCCGTCTCTGACGATACGCCGCTCGATACCGGCCTCGCCAACTCCGCGGTCTTTGCGATCCCCGTCGCGGCCATCACGCCCAACCCCACTCAGCCGCGTATGCCGATGAGCGAGGATCCGGAGCTGATCGAGCTGGCCACCTCAATCCGCGAGCACGGCCTGCTGCAGCCGGTGCTGGTGACGCTGGCTGAGGACGACGCGCAGTATGGCTCGCGCTACTATCTGATCGCCGGCGAGCGGCGCTGGCGGGCGGCACAGATTGCCGGCTTGCAGGAGATCCCGGCCGTCGTGCGCGAGGCCACCCCGCAGATGATGCTCGAGCTGGCGCTGGTCGAGAATTTGCAGCGCAGTGACCTCAACCCGCTGGAAGAGGCGCGCGGCTATCAGATGCTGATGGAAGAGTACGGGCTGACCCAGGAGCAAGTTGCGGCCTCCGTCGGGCGCAATCGCGCCACGGTCGCCAACACTATGCGCCTGCTGCAGCTGCCGGACGAGGTGCGCGAGGCACTGATCACCATGCCCAAGGTCTTCACCGAGGGCCACGCGCGCGCGGTGCTGCAGATCAACGGCGACGCCGAGCGCATCCTGGCCGCCAAGCAGATCATCGCCCAACAGATGAGCGTCCGCGCGGCCGAAGAGTTGGCGCGCCGCTTCAACGAGGCCGCGCTGCGACTGACGCCGGATCGGCGCGGTGCACGGGTCCGGCAGCAGTCCTATGAGACCCGCGCGCTCGAAGAGGAGTTCACCCGCGCCATCGAGATGAAGGCACGCCTTGCGCGCTCGACCCGCGGCAAGGGCAGCCTGACACTCTACTTCACCAACGACGACCAGCTTCAGCGGCTTTATGAGCGGATCGTGGGGCCGGACGGCCAGCTCGCGGGCGCCAACGGGAACGGCGACGGCAGCGCCTTCGCCAGTCTGCTCGGCTACGCCCGCGGCGGCCCGGCCGATGAGCTGCTGGACGATGAGTATCTCGCCGACGACGACGCGGACGAGTCGGATGACGAGCTCTAGCGGCGATGGTACCGCTGGTGCCCGGCCAGGGCGCGGGGCTGGCCCGCGAGGCGCAACGCAACACGACGCTGCTGGGGCTGGCTGCCGCGATGTTTGCTTTGCTCCAGGCGCTGGTCGCCGCGTCGGCCGCTCTGGCGGCGCAGCCTGCCGTGCTGACGGTGCAGCAGGCGCTCGTCACCGACGCGGCCGGCGGCGGCGTGACCTTCGACCTGCTGGCCGCGCCGCTGGTGCGGATGTACGCCGTGACCTACCTCGGCGCCGCTCTGTCATTCGGCATCACGCTCTTCTTCTGCTGGCAGGCCGGGCGCCTCTCTGCGGCGCTCACCGGGAGACCCGAGACGGGGGCACAGGCCGGCCTGCGCATCGTCACGATCAGTACTGCCGTCTGGCTCGCCGGCACGCTGGTTGTGGCGCTGTTCTTGCACGCCGACGGCACAATCGCCTGGTTGATTGCCACCCTTCTGCCGCTCGCCGGAGCCTCTGCCAGCTCTGGCGTCCCTGGCGGCCTTTCGGTTACCCATCCCAGCGCCGCTTTCGTGGTGATTCAGCTCGTTGCGCTGCTGGTGCAGGCCCTGATCGGCTATCTCCTGGCGCTCGGTCTCGGCGCGCTGGCTGGCCGTTTAGGAGCGGGCTCCTGAACGGGAATGGCCGCTGAATCAAGGTGGCGCGCAACACGAGCGGCAGCCGCGCGTATACTGATCTGGTGCGGGCGACCTCCGCCGCTGCCAGGTGTCGTGTGGCATCATCGGGCCAGCGGATGGGACTGCTCATAAGGAGGAATCATGCGAACTACGACCGGCAATCCGGCGCTGCGGTGGGGCCTCATCTTCGGCGCGATTCTCGCAGCCCTGAGCATCCTTAGCAGCGTGGTGCAGGCCGCGTTGGGAGTTGGCTCGTTCAGCGGCGCAACGGCTACTCCATCTCTGGCCGGAGGCGGCCTCGTGCT
Source organism: Ktedonobacterales bacterium (assembly GCA_035763125.1). Taxonomy (GTDB): domain Bacteria; phylum Chloroflexota; class Ktedonobacteria; order Ktedonobacterales; family JADMIN01; genus SMAG-U1939. The sequence goes on along the minus strand of DASUBU010000064.1, from coordinate 173 downwards.
GGGCTGTGTCTCCTTCCTGTTGGAGTTGGGGATCTTCTTCGGGGCGGGTTTCCTCGCCGCCCGCGACACCGGTATGACGCGCACCGGCACCTTCGCCGGCATGATCGCCGCCGCCATCGGCGGCGTTGTCGGCGGCATTGTCGGTATCATCGTGCTGCTCACGCGCTCGGCGG
>DASUBU010000063.1:0-5403 GCA_035763125.1 Ktedonobacterales bacterium | reverse complement strand
CGCGTGTCCTGAGTACCATCTGCGTTCCATCGGCCCTACCTTCGCGCTCGGCTTCGCGGGCATATTCAAGCCAAGTGCTATTTTACTCTCGGATTGTAAGCACTCACCCTTCCAACGAGCGACGTGCGCTCGATCAGATGCTTTATCGCCGACTGATGTCCCATGCCCATCGCCAAAGAGACGCCGATTGTGTGCGCGACGAGGCCAGCATGCGAAGGCGGGCGGGCGGAGGCGCGTGGTATAATCTGGCGCGTCGCGCGGCCTGGTATCGCCTGGCATGGTGAGGCAGCGCGTGCGCATCATGCAACGTTAGGAGCAGGGGGCCGGGAGTCATGGCAGACACGCGCCACCGCATCGCGGTCCTGGGCAGCACCGGCTCGATTGGTCGCCAGACGCTCGATGTGGTGCGCGCCTATCCCGAGCGCTTCCAGGTCGTCGCGCTGGCCGCGCACGGCAACGTCACGCTGCTGGCCGAGCAGGCGCGCGAGTTCGCCCCGGCGCTGGTGGCCTGCACGCGCACGGATGCGGCGACCCAGGCCGAGCTTGACGCGCGGCTGCCTGATGCCCTGCGTGGACCGGAGGGGCTGACGGCCGCGGCGACGCACCCCGAGGCCGAGATAGTGGTCGCGGCGACCTCCGGGCTGGTGGGCGTGCTGCCGACGCTGGCGGCGATTCGCGCCGGCAAGAGCATCGCGCTGGCCAACAAAGAGACCCTGGTGATGGCGGGGCATCTGGTGATGCCCGAGGCACGGCGGCTGGGCGTGCCGGTGCTGCCGGTGGATAGCGAGCATGGCGCGATCTGGCAATGCTTGCGCGGCGAGCGCATCGAAGAGGTGCGCCGGCTGCTGATCACCGCGTCCGGTGGGCCGCTGCGCACCGTGCCGCGCGAGCAGTGGGATACCATCACCGTCGAGCAGGCGCTGCACCATCCAACCTGGCGCATGGGGCCGAAGATCACGATTGATTCGGCCACGCTGATGAACAAAGGGCTGGAGGCGATCGAGGCGCACTGGCTCTTCGACGTGCCCTTCGAGAAGATCGAGATCGTCATCCAGCCGACGAGTATCATTCATTCGATGGTCGAATTCATAGACGATTCCGTGAAGATGCAGGCGAGCCTGCCCAGCATGCACCTGCCTATCCAATACGCCCTGAGCTGGCCCGACCGGTTGGAGCGCGCGGGAACGGCGCTCTCGCACCCGACGAGCTGGCCGCACGTGGCGCATCTGGAGTTCGAGGCGGCCGACGCGGAGCGATTCCCCTGCCTGGGGCTGGCCTTCGAGGCCGGCCGGCGCGGCGGCACGGCGACGGCGGTGCTGGTGGGCGCCGATGAGTCTGCTGTGGCGCTGTTCCTGCGCGGGCGCATCCGGCTGCCGCAGATCGCCGAGACCATCGCGGCGGTGCTGGCGAAGCATCAGGTGATCGCGGAGCCGTCGCTGGAGGATGTGCTCGCGGCGAGCCGCTGGGCGCAGGAGGTGGCGCTGCGACTACACGGGCTGGAGTCACTCGACGAGCTGGAGCACCTGCCGGCGGAGGCAACCACGGGCGCGGCCGGCGCGTAGACCTGGGGAGAGGGCCGCGAGGCCGAATGGAGAGTCGCCCAACATGAATCCACTGTTTCTGCTGGCCGCCGTGCCGGTCTTTGGCCTGATGGTCATCGTCCACGAGTTCGGCCACTTCATCACCGCCAAGCGCGCGGGGATCCGCGTGGAAGAGTTCGCCATCGGCTTTCCGCCGCGGCTTTTCAGCTTTCGGCGCGGCGAAACGCTCTACTCGATCAACCTGCTGCCCATCGGCGGCTACGTGAGGATGCCCGGCGAGAACGGCGAGACGACCGATGAGTCCGGCGCGTACGATCCGCGCAGCTTCGCCGCCAAGCCGGCGCGCGTGCGGGCGATGGTGCTGCTGGCGGGCGTCACGATGAACCTGGTGCTGGCAATCGTGCTCTTCTCGGCCTCCGAGGCGCTCGGCCAGGTCTACTTTCCAGCAGTGATCCAGAACGTGCAGGCCAGCTCGCCGGCCGCGGCGGCGGGCATCCAGCCGGGCGACCGCATTACAACCGTCAACGGGCAGTCGGTGAAGTACTTCTCAGACATGACGCGCGACGTGCAAGCCGCGGTAGATGCCCAGCTCGCACAGGATCCACAGGCAACGACCGTGCCGATTCAGCTCACCGTGCAGCGCGCCGGGGCGAGCACGCCGACCACGCTGACCGTCAACGCGCGGACGAGTGCTAATCCGAACGAGCCGCACCTGGGCGTGACCGGCGCGACCACAGATGGGGTCGTGATCCGCCCGCCGCTGTGGCAGGCGCCGCTGCTGGGTGTCGCGGATATCGGCAAAGTGTCGGTGGCGACGGTCAACGGTGTGGGCGAGATCATCCGCGGAGTGATCCCGGCTGGCCAGGCATTCCAGGGGCCGGTGGGCATCGTCAAATTCACCGGCGAGGCGGCCTCGGCGATTCCACAGTTCGGTTTCGGGCCGCTGCTGTTCCTGGCGGGCTTCCTCAGCCTCAACCTGGCGTTCTTCAACGTCCTGCCGATCCCTGGGCTCGACGGCGGCCGATTGCTCTTCATTGCCATCGAGGTGGCGCGACGCGGCAAGCGCGTCAGCCCGCAGCGCGAGGGGCTGGTCCACCTGATTGGCATGGCTGCGCTCCTGTTGCTGGTCCTGCTGGTGACGATCAACGACATCAGCAACTTCGGCCGCTGAGCGGAGTGGAGAAATTTACCACAGAGGACACAGAGAGCACAGGGCAGAAAGCAGAGAGTTAAGAGAGTAGAGGGCGCGCTGAGCAGCGGGGGGTGGACCGCGCTGGACGGCGACGCCCTCCGTCATGTACACCGCGCGGTGCCGAGAGGGCGGCACGCGCGTGCGCGCGAGGTTCAGCCGCGGCGCGGTAGAATCTACAGGGAATGCCAGCGACGGTCTATACGTTCTTTGGGGAAACAGGAATGCGGAGAAAGACACGCCAGATTACGGTCGGCGACGTGGTGATCGGCGGGGATGCGCCAATCGCCGTGCAGTCCATGACCACGATGTATACGCGCGACGTGGAGGCGACGGTCGCGCAGATTCGGCGCCTGCAAGACGTAGGCTGCGAGCTGGTGCGGGTGGCCGTGCCGGAGGAGCTTGACGCCCAGGCGCTCGGCACGATCAAGCGGGAGATCGCCATCCCTCTGATCGCCGACATCCACTACGATCCGAAGCTGGCGCTGGCGGCCATCGAGCAGGGCGTGGACTGCGTGCGCATCAATCCGGGCAATCTGCTGGGCGGCCGCGAGTCGTTCACGAAGATCGTCGAGGCGGCCAGGAACGCCGGCATCGCCATGCGCATCGGCGTCAACTCTGGCTCGATTGACGCGCTGGCACGTGGGCCGGCGATGCGCAAGGTGTCGGTCGTGCGCACCGACGACGGACAGCTCATCAAGAGCGATCCGGCCGAGGAGCGCCGCCGCGAGCGCGAGGCACTGTCCGGCCGCATGGTAGAGAAGGCGCTGGAATTCTGCGGCTGGGCCGACGACCTGGGCTTCACGAACTATAAGGTCTCGCTGAAAAGCTCGAACGTGCTGACGGCGGTCGAGGCGTATCGCAAGTTCGCGGCGGCCTGCGACGTGCCGCTGCACCTGGGCATCACCGAGGCGGGGACGCTAGTGACGGGCGCGGTGAAGTCGTCGGTCGGCTTCGCGCTGCTGCTGGCCGACGGCATCGGCGATACGATTCGCGTCTCGCTGACCGCCGAGCCGGAGGAAGAGATTCCGGTCGCGTACGAGATTCTGCGCTCGCTGGAGCTGCGCCAGCGCGGCGTGACGTTCGTGAGCTGCCCCTCGTGCGGGCGCGTCGAGATTGATGTGCTCAGGATCGCCAATGAGGTGGAGAAGCGGCTGGCGAAGGTGCAGACGCCGATCCAGGTGGCCGTGATGGGCTGCCTGGTGAATGGCCCTGGCGAGTCGCAGGATGCCGATATTGGGCTCTCCGGCGGGCGCGGCAAGGGCGCCATCTACAAGAAGGGCAAGTTCCTGCGCACGGTGCCGGAGGCGGAGTTCCTCGACGCGGTGCTCAAGGAGGTCGCGGCGATTCTGCCGGAGGCCGAGGCGAAGCTGGTCTATCCCGGCGAGGGCAGTCTGGGGCCGGTGAGCGCCGGCCGCACGCGCAAGACCGGCATCGCGGGCGCGCTCGATTCCGCCGCTACGGAGCCGGCAGACGGCGCAGACAACGCGAACGAGAAGCCAAAGACGAGCCGGCGCGGCAAGCCGCTGGCGGTCCTGCCGAACGGCTAGCCGCAGACCTGGCAGGCGGGTCAGCTATTGTGACGTCCCACCGGACACCTAACGGAGGGTAGAGTCTGCCTGGGCAGGCGAGAGACAGCGTGTGGTGAGCAAGAGGCGCCCGCATCCCTGGGCCATCGGGAGGTGCAGGCGCCTTCGCGTGTGTATGGGGGCAACGCGCGGCATGGCGGCTACTTGGCGGTGGCGACGCGGCGGACGGATTCGAGGTCACGCACGAGCAGTTGCAGCTCCTGGGCGAGGCGCGCGACCTCGGCCATGTCGCGGAAATAGGTCATCTGCATGTCAATGCCCATCAGCGCCCCCAGCATCAGCGCCTCGGGCAGCGCCTCGCGCTCGACGACGGAGAGCGGCCGCACGCGCGTGTAGGTGGCAAGCGTGGCACGCAGCAGCGGCGGGCGGCGATCGCCCAATCCCCAGGCGAAGTCATAGAGCGCGGTGTCGCGGTGGGCCTTCTCGAAATCGAGCACACCGCTGACCGACGAGCTGATGGCATCGCTGCGCCAGAGCAGGTTGGCGGGCAGGTAGTCGCCGTGGACGACCAGCTTGGGCAACTCAGGATAGAGGTAGCCGAAGTAGCGGGTCGCCAGTCGCTCGCGAATATGGCCGAGTAGATCGGGCGGCAGGTCGGGGTGCGGCTGCCAGCTCTCCAGGACACTATCCACGGTATCCATCGTCCAGGCGGCCCAGGGATGAAACTCCTCGCCTTCGGGGGTGAGGCGTTCGAGCTTGAGGTGCAGCTGGCCAAGCATCTCGGCGGCCTTGGGGCGGCTCCACATCCAATCTTGCTGCGTGGTGGGATGACCGTCGAGCGTGTAGTACAGCGCCCAGTTGCTGCCGGCCGCCTCGGCGTAGCTCTCACCAGTGCTGGCGGGCACCGGCTGAGGCACGGGCAGCGGCATGGGCGGGTCAGCGAGGTGGCTGAGCACACCGTGCAGATGACGGATAGCAGCGGAAGGGTACCAGTCATAGAAGCGCTTGAGGAAGCAATGGTGAGGGCCGGCGACGACCTCCCAGTAGTGCGCGCGCGGGCGCTGCGCGGCGGTGGGAGCGGGCTTGCCAACGGAGAAGCTGGTAATGCCGTACTGCCCCAGCGCCTCGGCCACCGCGGCGGGGG
>DASUBU010000062.1:0-48484 GCA_035763125.1 Ktedonobacterales bacterium | reverse complement strand
GCGCGCGGCGCTTGCCAGCCTCGAACCACGCCCCGGCGTCCATCCTCATGCGTTCCGCTCCGGATCACGCGCCGCTCTCGGGCATCAGCGAAGCACGCGGTCAACCACCATCAGCGCGAAGAGCAGCGCCAGGTAGTAGTTCGAGCACCAGAAGAACTGGCGCGCATTGGCGAGCGTGCGCGTGGCGAGCAGGCGGACGACCAGCCCCAGCAGTCCGGCGCCGAGCGCCACCGCCGACACCAGATAGAGCCAGCCGAGCGCGCCAGTGACGACGAGCATCAACGAGGAGGCAACCAGCACAACGCTATAGAGCGCGATCTGGCGATAGGTCTCCGCCGCCCCCTTCACCACCGGCAGCATGGGTACGCCAGCGCGGGCGTAGTCACGGGCGAGCACCAGCGAGAGCGCCCAGAAGTGCGGTGGCGTCCACAGGAAGACAATCAGGAACATCCAGACTGCCGGCCACGCCAGCGAGCCCGTCACCGCGGCCCAGCCGATCAGCACCGGCACTGCCCCGGCCGCTCCACCGATCACGATGTTCTGCGGCGTGCTGCGCTTGAGCCACATGGTATAGACGACCACGTAGAAGAGAATGGCGGAGAGCGCCAGTGCCGCCGCCAGCAGATTGACGAAGAGCGCGAAGATGCCGAGCGAAAGGAGGCCGATCGCGATGCCAAAGATGAGCGCATGGCGCTCCGGAACACGTCCAGCAGGCAGCGTACGCGCGGCGGTGCGGCTCATCAGGTGATCAATGTCGCGATCCCAATAGCAATTGATCGCGTTCGCGCTGCCGGCTGCCAGCGCGCCCCCGATCATCGTCGCGGCCACGAGGCCCAGCGAGAGCGCACCGCCGGAGGCGACAGCCATCGCGGCCAGCGTCGTCCCCAGCAGCAGCACCGTCACGTGCGGCTTCATCAGGCCCAGATACGCAGCCAGTCTGGTGCCATGTGACAGACGGGCCGGTGCGGTGACGGCAGTTGCGCGCTGCATGTGTTTGCTCCCTTGCGGAGTGAGACGTGCCGGGGATAACCGACTTAGGGCGCCATCTGGCGCGGGCTGGCCGCGCGGAGCGGATGTGCGGCGGCGGTCTGCTGGCGCTCTTCGTCGCGTAGCCACAGCCACAGCAAGGCCGACATCGCGACGAAAAGGACAAGCACACCGGGGATATCCATCGCCGAGCCAGCGAGGTGCTGGTCAACGAGCGCTGACGCTGCACCGCCCTGCTGCGCGACGTAGTGGGGATAGAAAGGCGCGGTGGAGAACATGAAGACACTGCCCATCACACTGGAGTACAGCCCCGCCACGCCCAGATAGACCATTCGCATGGCATAGCTCAGCCGCGGGCGCAGAGGACGCGACGGCAGCACCTGCGACCAGAAGAGCAGCGCAACGGCCAGGAAGCACATATGCTCCGCGGCGTGGAGGGTCCCGCTGGCAAGTGCGGCCTCGTAAAGCGCGGGAATGTGCCACACCGAGAAGCCAGCGATGAAGATCGCAAGCGCCTGCGCGGGACCAAAGAACGCGGCCCCCAGGACGTGACCCAGCTGGCGCGGCCAGCGGCGCTCGATGGCCCAGCCGAGCGTTGCCCGGCGGGCGGCCAGCGGAACGGCGCGCCAGATCGGCCAGAGTGGCGCTCCCACCAGCAGCAGCGGCGCGGCGACCATCACCAGCAGCTCATGCTGCGCCATGTGCGCAGTGAGCGAGACATCGGCTGCGGTATCCAGCGCACTGTCGAGCGCGAAGAAGACGACCAGCAGCCCGGTGGCGAACGCGCACGCCCGCCACCAGACGAGGTGGCGCGCGAGACCCGCTCGGCGGGAATAGCGCGCGCCGCGCCAGTAAAGTGCCGCGGCGATCACGAGGCCCACCACGATGGTCGGCTCGATCTGCCAGTCGGAGAGCACGGTAGCGAACGTCATGGTCTTACAGCTTCGCAGGGAAGAACAGCATCATCAGCCACATCAGCACCGGCATCAGCGCCATCCAGTACCAGAAGTAGCCCACCGTTACTAGCCCCAGGTGGCGCTCGGTGGTGTACTTGCCGGCAAATGCCCGGATGGTAAGCGCCAGGCCTAAGAAGATCCCAATGGCCAGGTGATAGACGTGGTAGCCATTGAGCATGATCCACGAGCTGGCGAAGGTGCCGTCCTGGGTGGAGAACTGCTGCTGGCCCATGAACCGAACTTGCCACACGAGCGTAACGATCACCAGCACCAGGGCGATCGCCAGGCCCACGCGCAACACGCCCTGATTCCCGGCGCGAATGCCCATGTGCGCGACGGCGTAAGCCACCGCGCTGAGCACAATGAGCGCCAGCAGCAGGTTGCTCGTCGCGTCGTCGGGCAATGCCATACCTTTGAAGTTGAACCAGCCGCCCCCAGTGTTGTAGGCGCGTTCCCAGATGTAGGAGACCAGCAGAAAGACGACAAAGGCGGCGTCGGCGAGCACGTAGAACAGCATGCCGATCTTCACCTTGCGGTCTTGGCTCATCGGGTGCGCCTCACCCTCAGCGGGGGTGACGGCGAAGCTACTCATGGCAACCTTCCCTCACAGGTATCGGGCGAACGATGGAGGATGGTCCGGCCGCTGCCGCGGCAGCGGCCGGACGCGCGGCGGCAGGCTACCCGGCGACCTCGCCGCCCGCCGCATGCTCGATGCCGGGGGTCGCCGCGGCTGGCTCGCCATAATCGTAGGGGCCTGTCGTGACAACCGGGATCTGCTCGAAGTTCTCCAGCGGCACAGGCGTCGGCACCTGCCATTCGAGCGAGAGCGCGCCCCACGGGTTGGCGGCTGCCTTCTCGCCGGCGACCCAGGAGTAGACAACGTTGAAGAAGAAGACCGCGACGCCCGCGATCAGGACGTAGGCGAAGATCGAGGCAATCAGGTTGGGAGTAGCGAAGACCGGATCGTAGTCGGCGACGCGACGCGGCATCCCCTGCAAACCGGCGACCATGATCGCCAGGAAGGCGATGTTGAAGCCGATGTTGGCGAGCCAGAAGTGGATCCAACCCAGGCGGGCGTCCATCATGCGGCCGGTCATCTTGGGGAACCAGAAGTAGACCGCGGCGAAGAAGCCCATCAGCGAGCCACCGACGATCGTGAAGTGGAAGTGCGAGACGACGAACATCCCGCCGTGGAGCTGGACATCGGCCGGCACATCCGAGAGGAAGACGCCCGTCAGGCCGCCGACCACGAAGTTCCACAGGAACGCGATCGCGAAGGCCATTGGCACGGTCAGCCAGACGCGCCCGCGCCAGATGGTGCCGAGCGCCACCAGGAACACCAAGCCGGTCGGGATCGAGATCAGTTCGGTGGTCGCCATGTACCAAAAGCGCAGCTCCGGTGCCCAGCCCGAGACGAACTCGTGGTGCTGCCAGACCAGGAAGCTCAGCACCACGACGCCCATGATGCCGATCACGCCGGTCTTGTAGCCAAAAAGTGGCTTGCGGCTGAAGATGGCGATCAGGTCCATCACGATGCCGAAGGCCGGCAGCACGATCACATAGACCTCTGGATGGCCGAAGAACCAGAAGAGATTCTGCGAGAGCCAGGCGTTGCCGCCGCCCTGGCCGACCGAGTTGCCGCCGGTGGCAACGTAGAAGAAGCTCGTGTTCCAGACGCGGTCGAGCAGGATCAGGAAGAGGTCGGCAGTAAACGATGAGGTGCCGATCGCGACCAGCAGCGCCGAGCCGAAGATGCCCCAGACCGTCATCGGCAGGCGCGTCCAGCGCATCCCGCGCGTGCGCATGGTGACGATGGTGACGATCACGTTGATCCCGCCGAGGATCGATGATGTGCCGGCGAGCAGCACGGAGAAGGCGAAGGCCGTCGCGCCGATGCCTGTCTGGTCGGCGATCGGACCGTAGAACGTCCAGCCCGTCTGGAGGCCACCGCCGGTGCCGGCGGACTGGCCGAGGCCGAGCCAGGGGATCGAAAGGAATATGACCACTGCCGGGACCAGCAGCGCGAAGCTCAGCGCGTTGAGCCGCGGGAAGGCCATGTCACGCGCGCCGATCATGATCGGCACGACGAAATTGCCGAACGGCCCAATGAAGAACGTGATGGTGGCCAGGATCATCAGCATGCCATGCATGGTGACGATCGTGTTGTACGTGTTGGGAGGGTAGAGCAGCGCCCCCGGCCGCGCTAGCTCGGAGCGAATCAGGAACGCGCCAAGCCCGCCCAAGCCGAGCATAATCAGCACCAGCACGAGGTATTGGATGCCCACCACCTTGTGATCGGTAGTGAAGCGAAAGTAGCGCACCCAACCCTGCCCGGCGCCCGCAAGGCGCAGGTCTTCCTCGTGATCGGGCTCGCGCCTGGCCAGCAGCCAGGTGATCGGATACTTGAAGGCTCCGATGCCGATCAGCCAGCCGACTAGCGCCAAAATGTAGCCGATGACCAGGGCCTGCTCGGTGAAGTTGGGGCCGGCCTCGTCGTGACCGACGCCGATATACTGTGCAACGTACCAATGGCCGATCAGGAAGCCCACGATGCCCAGGATGGCGCCTGTCAGGTAGCTGGGGACGAGCAACTGGCGCGCATTGTAGGTGGGGGTGTCGGCGGCGTGTGCAGCGCTCATAGTCGCTTATCCTTCCGCTAGGCCTGCCGTGTCACGCCGAGGCACGACGGCCTGGGCAGACGTGGCGAGTTGAATAGGGACGAGGCTCGACGCGGCGGGTGGCGCGGCGGGCGGCAAGTTGGCAACTTGGGCGTCGAAGACGTCTTGAGTGACCACGTGCACCGGCGTCTCCATGTAGGAGTGGTAGATACCGCACAACTCGGCGCAGCGCACCTGATAATCACCGAGTTGTTTCGGCGTGACGCTGATGCTCGTAGGCTCGCCAGGCACGGCATCCTGCTTGATGTCGAAGGCGGGAATCCAGAATGAATGCTGAACATCGGACGAGGTGATGGTAAAGGTCGTCGGCCGGTTGACCACCAGCCAGAGCTCGCTGCCACCTACGTCGCCGTACTGGGGATAACTGTAGTTCCACAGCCACTGCTCGCCGTTGACGCTGACCCGTAGCACGTTGCTCGTCGGTCGGGCGTCTACCTGGGCAAGGAAGGCGAGGCCGTAGACGTAGAGGAAGACGACCAGTACCACCGAGATGGCGAGCCACCAGCCGATGAATCGCGAGCTGACCAGCATCGCCGGCCCTTGCGCGCGCGGCCTGGCTCGTGAGCCCCACGCAGACGCGCTGTAGAGCGCGAAGACCACCACCATCGCGAAGACGGGGAGGCTCAGGACGCTGAACAGCCACATCACGGTGTTGATCTCGTCCGAGCGGTCGCCAGCCGCCGGTGGCAAGATTTGCCAGGCGGTGAGATACGGCGCCAACAGGATGAACGCAAGCTCAAGTACAACGGTCAAGATCGCCCAATAGAGCACCGCGCGCCGAATGCTGCCGCGCGCCTCAGCGACAGTAGGCGCAGGCGGCGTGGTGGGCGGTTGCGCATCACTCATAATCGGCTAACCAGCCTCTCTGTCCAAGCTTTCCGATCAATCGTCTGGACTGCCCGACTCATTCCACGGTCAGCGTGCCAGACATGTAGCCCTTGGTGGACATCGGCCCGCCGAAGCCGTTGAAGCCGCTTCCGCAGGGGTCGAAGCACTGCCAGATATACTGGCCGGGGCGATCGGGCGTCACGAACGAGAAGACGGTCACTATCGGCTGCGTTGGCATACCAGCATCGTCGGCCGGGGCGTCATCGGGCACGCCGGTGACCGGCACGCTCACGAAGAGCCAGTCCTGCCCGGTCTGCGGAATTGAGTGGATGGTGAACGTGTGCGAAACAATCGCTGGATCCACCGATGTTTCCGGCTTCCCGTCAACCGTGATGTTCGAGGTTGAGGCGCCGGTGTCGTCGGTTATCCCGCGCGGAATTGCGTAATAGGGGTTGAGCAGCGGAGTAACGCCATCGTAGTTCTGGAGAGTGACGGTGACGATGGCATGCTGCGGCACGACGAAATCCGTGGTCGGCCAGTACTTCACCCAATCAGCGTTGTCGCCCATCTGTTGCGGATACGGCTCACGGTTGAGGGTCTGGCCCTTGACGTGCGAATTGATGAAGGCGTTGTCTTGGTACGGATCGAAGGGATAGGTTTGCAGCGTCAGCGAGACGTGCTGGTAACTGCCGCTCGCCCCTTGGCTCGCGGCGTGGATGGTGGGCGGCAGATTCGCTGCCGCGCCCAGGAAGTTGATCGCGCCCAGCCCAATGCCGACCAGAACGATGACCGTGATAAGTGCCCCGATGTATCTGCCCATGCAGTCGTGCTCCCTGCTCGGGACGCCGGGGATGACGTCCAACTCCGACGCAAGCGAGCACCGTAGGAGGTGTCGCTTCGCCGCCCGCCTATGCTAGAGGTGTACCATCCCGGCACGTGCTACACATGGTGCATTCGCACCATTTTCACTCGGCGCAGCCCCAACGTGCAGCACAGCAGGCCTAACGTTCCGGCGGCTGTCAGCGCAGGGCGAGCGCCAGTGCGATCAAGATGAACACCAGCGCGTGGACGGCAAAACAGACGAGAAAGAAGGTGATCAGCAGACGCTCCATACGGCGATCCGCGCGTTGGTCGCCGTCCAGATCCGGCACACGCGCTCGCAGGGCACTCGTCCCCGCGCGCTCGCTGGCTACGAGACCCACGGCAACGCGCACTCGATGAACTGTTTGCAGTGGTGCCTGCTCCAGCCGGCGGCGGATATCTTCTTCACAGACGGAGCAGACAGTCCATGCTTGCCGCGGGTCGGGCAGGTCAGCATCTTCCTCAAGATAAAATGCCCGCGGGCGCAATTGCTGGCCACAGACATCGCAGCGCCCCCGGACAGATGAGAGCCAGTCGTCGGGAAAGAGTCGGTGCTTGCGTGCCGCGGCCATATATGCTGTCCTTCCGCGTCCATGCCGTATCTGGTATCTGGCGTACAGGCTTAAGTCAGGTGGCATCGAGATCTCTGCCAATGGCCTGGCTGGCGGGCCATCGCCACCAGCGCAGCCCTCGGCGGGCTTCCGCCAAGGAGCATACGCGGCGCGGGCAATGCGGTGGGCAGAGACCCATCGCACACCCACACCCTATCGCACGCCCTCATCATAGCGTGCACTGTCCGCTCGCAATGGCCACGATACAGAGACATGCCGCGCCGTCGCACGCAGGTATCGGGCCAGTGAGATACAGCGCAAAAGCTGCTCGCCGGCTACATCAGAGTAAGCCCCGACGGCCAGCGGCAATCACCGCTTGCAGGCGGCTCTTGACCTCGAGCTTCTCGATTGTTCTCGTAACATGATTACGTGCCGTGATACGGCTGATGCCGAGCGCGTCGGCGATCTCCTTCGTGCTCAGGCCCGAGGCGAGTAGACGGATTACATCGAGCTCACGGTCGGTGAGGTGTGGACCGGGAATGCTGACTCGCGGCTCGGGCGCCGCGCCTAGCGGCGCGCTGGCTGCCCCGCCAGCCGGACTCCATGTCGGCACGCCTTTACCGGTCATTTCCAGCTCGCGCAGCAGATGAATGATGCGCGGCTCACCTGAGGTATTGCGCGAGCGAATGGCCACCACGCGCAATCGCTTGACACGGCCGGCCACATCCGCGGCGTAGACCTCGAACTGGCGGCTCAAGGCATCATCCCGCGGCCTCGTGATCGCCTTGATGCAGGCACTGCATGCCGAAGGAAAGTCGGCGCCATGCGCGTCGAAGACCTCAGAGCAGGAGCGTCCCAATGCTTGTCCCGCCGGACAGCCTAAGAGGGCTTCCGCGCCCGTGTTCCAGTAGACGATGCGACACTCCGGGTCAACCGCAAAGGCGCTTTCGACTGTTTCCGCCAGGTTGACTGTGAGCACATACCCTTGTCCCCTGTCGCCCATGTCTGACATGGTGCAGCCCCATTTCCAGTTGCCGCGCCACTTTGGAGCATCCGTCCAGGCATGCACGACCGCGTCCGAAGCAGCGCGGACTTTGATCGCAATAACCCGCATTATTGCGCATCACGCCCAGTATACTACAGTATGTCGCTAAGCGTGCGGTGAATGCGCTGGTATGTGAACAGGGGCAGGGACGCGCCACTCCACCACTCGTGCTCCGGGCGCTAGCTAGTGCAGCGGCGTGAGGCGCACCATATCCAGCTCGAGCCATTCGGCGTCGGTCGCCAGCGTGCCAAACTTCAATACACCACGGGGCGTGGCCACTGCATACTGGTTATCCACCCAGGCGACGAAGCCCAAGGGGCCGCGCGGCGGGTTGGCGGCCCGCAGCACCTCGACGCCATCAACCCAGAAGACGGCCGCATCTCGCCGCCACTCGAGCGCGTAGTCGTGCCACTCTGTCGCCCGGGCGGCCAGTCTCTCCTGCTCCACTTCGACGGCCCCAGTCACCCGCTGAACCAGCCGTGACATCCAGGCCTCGCGTCCCGTCAGTCGCGCCCAACCCGCGCCCGCCAGCGCTGGAAGTCCAAGCGCCAGCGTGTGGGTCCACCGCGTGTTGACCACCTGTGCCTTCCAGCCACGGCCCGGCTGCCCGGGGACAAGTCGCATCTCAGAAGGCGGCGAGGCGCCGAAGAACCAGACAGCCGCAGGCAGGCGCAGGCCGCCGCCAGCTACCGTCATTGGCGCGTTCCAGAAGCCGAAGCCGACCGTGCCGCGCAGATAGCGCTGCGGCCTACCGTCCACACGCGCATCAGCCGGTACGCTGCCGGGATGCACCGGCAGTGACGTACGCGCGCGCACCTCCATGCGCAGGGGCGGACGCCAGAAAAAACCGCGCGCACGGCGACCCTCGTAATCATCAATCTGGGCGTTCGCGTAGCGCCCGACTGGTGTCTGCGGGATGGCGCAGCGTAGCATCCCCTCGGAGACGGCGCAGGTGCCGCCTCCGGGGCAGGCCAGATGCCACCGATCGCCCAATGGAGCGGTGAAATCCTCGGCGACCTGATCCATCTGCGACACTCCTCGCGGCGGGCAGTCCCAGGGGTCGCCCTCAACTACGCATGGCGCGTACACCACATGTGCCATGCCAGCGTGCACGGCGCGAGCTGCCAAGCGCGGCCTGGAGGTCAGGCGGGCCGTGACCGTTGGCGCTGGTTGAGCACCAGATAGACGATGCCCGCCGCCAGCAGCACGAGGACCACCCCGCCAATAAGAGTCGCCCATGGGGGTCCAGCCGCGGAACTGGATGCCGCGGCCGGCGCCTGTCCGGATGAGGCGACCACCTGGAACGAATCGCTGATCGCCGCAACAGTGCCGGAGGCGCCCGCGAATGTCATCCAATACTTGCCGGGGCTAAGTGACTTGGGTAGCGTGACGTTGAGCGCGTAGCTCGCGCCGTCATGGCTGGCAATCGTAAAGCTCAGCTTGGTTCCGCCGCCAGAGCTGCCGCCTTCCGGATCCTGCGTGGTGACGGCAACCGTCGTGGGATCTGATCCGTCGGGCGCGCTCCAGCCGGTCAGGAACGCGGTGACCGTAGACCCTCCCACTGCCCCGCTCGGCGGTATCGTCAGCCGGACCGGCCCAGGCGAGGTAGGCGCCGGCGACGCGTCGTGCGGAGCCGCGGCCAGTGCATGCGGCGCTCCCGACAGCATCAGCAGCGCGACCAACGTGGCGCACGCGACAGCTCCTGCGCCCAGCGCCGGCTCCGCGAGCCGGCGGAGCCAGCCCACAGCTTGTATGCGGACCATGATCCTCGCCTCCCTCAGCATGCACTCCCCTCAACGTGTTCTCTGCTCGCCCGGCCATGGTGAGGTGGGCGCGGCGAGTATACCCGCGCAGCCACTGGCCCGCAAGAGGTATAGGCGACGCGGGTGAGCAGGGACGACGACAGCGGGCGGCACGGGCTGGCAGGGGTTGCGCTCGTGCGTGACGGAGGCGCATGGCACGGCTGGCACAGCGGGGGCGGCAGCTTGCGGCGCTGAGGGGCGCAGTGTACAATACGCTGGCTATCCGGCATCTGTCGTTGTTCGCGCTCGATGAGGAGCCTGCACTCGTGTCCGAATCTGATCTCCCCAACGATACCTACAAGACGCGTGATCTGCCACAGGGCCTGCGGTTGATCGAGGGCGGCGTGACCGCCACCGCCGGCTTCCAGGCCGGGACCGTCTACTCTGGCATCAAAACCGAGGCGACCCCCGATCTGGCGATGCTCGTCGCTGATCGTGACTGCAACGTGGCCGCGACCTTCACCACCAGCCGCACTCGCTCGCACACCGTCATCGTGGATCAGGCGCATCTGGCCGCCAGCGGCTACCGCGCGCGGGCAGTGGTGGTTAATTCTGGCAACGCCAACTGCTCGAACGGACCGCGTGGGCAGGCCGACGCGCAGCGCATGACCGAGATGACGGCCAGCAAGCTGGGCATCGCCGACGCCAACCTGGTGCTGGTCTCGTCCACTGGCATCATTGGGCGCCCGCTGCCGATGGAGAAGGTGGAGCGCGGCATCGCCGAGCTGCAGGTGAGCCCAGCGGGCGGCCCAGACTTCGCGCGCGGCATCATGACTACCGATACGCGGCCCAAGACCGTCGCCGTCGAGTTTGAGCTAAGCGGCAAGACGGTGCGGCTGGGCGGCTCCACCAAGGGCGTCGGTATGATCTACCCCAACATGGCGACCATGCTGTGCTACCTGACGACCGATGCCGCGCTGGACCACACATGGCAGCGTGAAGTCTTCCGCGCCGCCGTGAACGACTCGTTCAATATGGTCAGTGTAGACCACGATATGTCCACCAACGATTCGGCCTTCCTCTTTAGCAATGGCCAGGCTGGCAATCCACCAGTGACAGACGGCAGCGCCGACGCGGCCACCTTCGAGTCGGCCCTGCGCTATGTGACGCGCTATCTGGCGCGCGAGATGGCACGCGATGGCGAGGGCGCCACCAAGCTGATGATCGTCGCCGTGCGCGGAGCGACCAGCGATGCCGATGCGCGCCGTGCCGCACGCGCTGTGACGGCCTCGCCGCTGTGGCAGTGCGCCGTGGCGGGTGGCGACGCGAACTGGGGCCGGGTCATCGCGGCGGTCGGGGCCAGTGGCGCCGAGGTGGACCATGACCGGCTGGACCTCACGCTGGGCGACGTAGCCATCGTGCGCAATGGGGTCGCCGCTGACTACAATCCACAACAGGCGAAGGCGGCCGTCGCCGGCCCTGACGTCTACGTGACCGTGGACCTGCACCTGGGGGAGGCTGAAGCTACCGCCTGGGGCTGCGACCTCACCCACGGCTACATTGACGAAAACACCATGTACACCCGCTAGTTTCTGGCACGAGGAGCAACGCATGACCACCACGACGCCGGCCGCTGGCCAGACGACAACGCAGCCGTCTCCCGAGCAGCGCGATTGGGCCGCACTGGAGCGCAAGTACTATCAGCACACGTTCAAGCGTGAGCTGGTGATGGAGCGTGGCGAAGGCGTGCGCGTCTGGGACGCCAACGGCAAGGTGTACCTCGATCTGGTCGCCGGCATCGCCACCAATGTGCTTGGCCACGCCCATCCGGCCGTCGTGAAGGCGATTCAGGAGCAGGCGGCCAAGCTGATCCACGTCTCGAACCTGTATATCAACGAGCGCCAGGTCGAGCTGGCCGAGCAGCTCTATCAGGTCAGCGGCGGCATGAAGTCGTTCTTCTCGAACAGTGGCGCCGAGGCCAATGAAGGCGCCATCAAGCTGGCGCGTAAGTACGCCCGCCTGCACCGCAACGGTGCCTACGGCATCATTAGCTTCGACCGCTCGTTCCACGGGCGCACGCTGGCGACTACCTCTGCCACCGGCCAGAAGAAGTACCAGGACACCTGGTTGCCGCTGGCCGACGGCTTCGGGCAGGTGCCGTTCGACGATCTCGACGCGGTTAAGGCGGCGACAACGGAGAAGACCGCCGGCATCCTGGTCGAGGCGGTGCAAGGCGAAGGCGGCATCCACCCGGCCAGTGAGACGTTCATGCGCGGGCTGCGGCAGTGGTGCGACGAGCAGGACCTGATCTTGATCTGCGACGAGGTGCAGGCGGGCATGGGCCGCACCGGCACATTCTTTAGCTGGCAGCAGTATGGCATTCAGCCCGACATCACGACGATGGCGAAAGGCCTGGCAGGCGGCGTTCCCATCGGCGCGATGCTGGCCGCCCCGCGTGCCGACATCTTCGAGCCGGGCGACCACGGCACGACCTTCGGCGGCAATCCGATTGCCTGCGCGGCGGGCGTCGCGACGGTCAAGACGATCCTCGGCGAGCACCTGCTGGAGCACGCAACGCAGATGGGCGCCTACATCGCCGGCAAGATTGGCGAGCTGCGCCAGAAGTATCCGCAGATCATCACCGGCACGCGCGGCATCGGCCTGATGCAGGCGTTTGACCTCGCCGAGCCGCGCGCCCAGGATATTATGGATCGCGCCCTGGAACGCGGACTGTTGATTACCAACGCCGGCCCCGCCACCATCCGCATGGTCCCGCCGCTGATCATCCAGACGAGCGACCTCGACGAGGCGATGGAGCACTTGGACGCGGCGCTGTCAGCACTCTAGCAATGCCCGTGGGCGGCCTGGGGGCGCGTTTTCCACGCACGCCTGGCAGCCAGGCCGCCCGCCCGCTCGACGCCACATTTCCGCTACTATCCGCAGGAGGAGACAGACCATGCCACAGGACGACTCGGCCGGTATATCATCCGACACCGCGGCACAGCTGCGGCGCGAGGGCACCGCGGCGGCGGAAAATGGTGACTACGAGGCGGCTGAGGAGGCGTTCTCCAAGGCTGTCGCGGCGGACTCCAATGACGCGCGCAGTCGTTATAACCTTGGGCTGGCTCGTCAGAATCTGGGAGACCCCGAAGGCGCCATCATCGGCTACCTGCGGGCGATTGACCTCGACCCGCAGCTGATCGAGGCCTACATCAATCTCGGCAATCTCTATGGCGAGCTGGGCCTGATCGAAGACGCGGTTGATATCTTCCGGCGCGCGCTGGCGCTCGATCCTGACAACGACGAGCTCTACATCAATCTCGGCGACGCCTACCGCGAGCTGGGGTTCTATGACGACGCCGTGCACGCCTACCGCCAGGCCGAGATTCTCAACCCCGCGAACACGCTGGCAACCGATAATCTGGCCGACGTGCGCTCGCGCCAGGAAGAGCAGACGGAACACATCCGCGATCTAGAAAAGCGCCTGGATGGCGACCCGCGCGACCTGAGCCGCTACGCCGACCTCGCTCACGCCCTGCTGGAGGCACAGCGCGACGACGACGCGCAGAACGTGGTCCAGCAAATGCTCGACCTCAGCCCGGACGACGCATTGACCTACGAGACCCAGGCGACAGTCTATGAAGCGCAGGATCGGGCTGAGGAAGCCGCGGCGGCATGGGAGCGTGTAACGCAGCTCGCGCCAGAGAACGAGGAGGCCTGGGAGCACCTGGGTACCTGGCTGGACGAGCTCGGCCGCAGCGATGACTCGCTGGTCGCCTATCGCCGCGCCGTCGAGCTGCGCCCAGATTCACCGGTGGCGCGCTTCAGTCTGGCTGAGGCGCTCGCCGCGAGCGACCACTTCGACGAAGCCGTCGCGCAGTTCCGCTCGCTGGTCGAGGACTACAGCGGCCGCATCGGCGACGAAGACGAGGATACGCTCAGCGACGCGCTGGACGGACTGGCCGCCACGCTCAATCTCGCCGGCCGCTACGACGAAGCGCTGGCCATCACCGAGGAGTGCCTGGAGCGCTTCCCCGGCGAGCCGGAGGCGCTCTACGAGAAGGCGACCGCGCTGGATGGTCTTCGCCGGCACGACGAGGCGATCGAAGCCTATGAAGCCGCGCTGGAAGGCGAGCCGCTCAACTCGGCATACCTCAACGACCTGGCCGATACCTACCGTGAGGTCGGGCGCTACGAGGACGCCATCGAGACGGCACGCCTGGCGGTCGCGCTCGATCCTGAGATGACCGTCAGCTATGAGACATTGGCCCAGGCGCTGGAGCAGGCCGGGCGCACCGATGAGGCGCAACAGGCACTCGCCCAGGCGGCCCGGATCAAGGCGGAGCTCGAGGCCGAGTAGGTGGCCGTCCGCAGCGGTGCCGACCGCGCTCGTTGGCCAGACCGTGCGGCTGGCCAGCGTACCGAGAGGTGCGGGCATGCTCCTGCCGGCGCGCCTGTCTGTGAGGGGAGCAAGCGACGGGATCAGGGCCGCACGCTTGCGGGCTAAAGGAGGCCTGAATGTTCTGCATGGGCTGTGGCGCCGAGACGCCTCCTCGCGCCTCTGCCTGTCAGGTCTGTGGGCGTCCGCTCGGCGGCCCCTCACGCCCGGATGAAGTGCCGCCAGCGGCCGGCACTGCCCCACGCGCATCCACCTCGGCGGCCGATGCAGGGTCACGCCTGACGCAACACGCGGCGGCGGCCCGCGATCTCGCGCCGATCGCCGCGCGCGCTACAACTGGTCCTAGCATTGGCAAGGGCGACCTCACGACGACCGGGTTCCCGCGCGACACACTGGGCCGCGCCGTGATCTTCACCGTGCTGGCCATGTGCGCCGATCTGGTCGCGCCGTGGGTGAATCTCGACGGCACACGCATCGCGCCGTCGGCGGTGGGTTTGCCGATCTTGGGGGTGGTCGTGGTGCTGGGGGTGGCCGCGCTGCCGGTCACTCGTCCGACCCTACGCGCGACCCCGCTCTATGCCGCCGCACCATTGGTGATTGGCGCCGCCAGCTTCGGGGCCGCTGGGGCGGTCTGGCTGCGCACGGCGCTCTCCACCAGCGGCGGCTCTGCTGCCAGCGACAGCTTCCAGGTCTCTCCGGCCTACATTGCCGACGTCGGCCTCTATCTCTTCCTGGCCGGCGCAATAGTGCTGGTCAGTATTGGCTATCAGTTCTTCCTGGCGGCCGCGCGCGCCTCGGCGCTGGCCGAGCTACGAGCGACTGCGCTGGCGCCGGTCACACACGCCGCAGCTCCCGCGCCAGCCAGCGTCTCCGGTGCGGCCCCAGCGCCCACGGCCGCGCCCGTCTTCGCCGACCTGGCGGACACCACAGCCGCGCATCCGCCGGAAGGCAACGCCGCTGCGGCAGGCGCTGACGGCCTCCCGCCCGCGGCGAACGGGCACCATAGGCCAGAGATCGCATTGCCCGGCAGCCCCGCCTGGAGCCAGGCCCCCAGCCTGCCGGCCTACCAGCGCCCGTCTCCTACGCTCGGCTGGCGTAGGCGCGGCTCCTAGCCTCGCGCGGGCAGGGGTCCGCTACGACCTCACTGCCGCCGGCGCCGGGCACAGCGGACCCAGCGGACAGATGAACGCCGCTTGGGCGGTCCTCACCGCCCGCACTGGCGCGGTCGCTGCTCTCGAATCCACTCAGCTCGCCAGCGGCATGCTCGCCGTGCCGCACCCTGGCTGGCTGTGCGCGCTGGCCGGCAGAGCCAGCGAGGCGAGCAGCCGGAAGAGCGGCTCGAGCTGGAACGGCTTGACGAGCAGCGCGGTAGCCGGATGCGGCACCTGCTCGTCCGGCGGACACGCCGTCATCAACACCACCCGATGCCGCGCCGCCAACTCCGGCTCAGCCGCCAGCCGGCGGCAGACCTCCAGGCCGTCCACCCAGGGCATGTTGACGTCCAGCAACACAATCCACGGCTCCGCGGAGCCGGCGAGCGTCTCCACCACCGCCGCGCCGTCTGACAGGGTGGCCACCACGTAACCCTCGAGCTCCAGCGCCAGCTTCAACAACTCGCGAATCCCTCGGTCGTCGTCCACCACAAGAACCTGTGCCATGCTCCGCGCTCCCTTTCCGCTCTGCGCGCCATACCTGCGCGCTCGATGCACCGCCCGTCTAGTCTGCCGCACTATAGAACAGAAGTTCTAAATCGAGTATAACGCCGCTTCCCGTCGTTGGCAAGTAGGAGTATGGGACACATGTTCTAGTCCATTTGGGTGAGGCGGGCGGATCCGCGAGTATAGTGGACTGAGGAGCGCATCAGGACGGTCTCCGCGCAAGCCGGCAATCTGCGGGTCTGCGGCGTCCACACGAGCGGGCCGCGATGGCCTAGCCTTGTGCGTCGCCCTCACTGGCCGGCGGATCGGAAGGCGTCAGCCTTGGCGGGCCGAGTCGCGCCCGCGCGCCCGTGCGCGGGCCGCTCATGTGTGAGAAGCGCGCTGCGGGGGGCGTGGTGACAGCGCTCTGCCGCCGCGCTGCCCTAGGGAGCGGCGCGTCAGCCTGCGCCTCGCCGCTGGCCATTGCAGCCTCACAGCGCAGCTCGATCTCGCCTACCCGCAGCACATCGCCCGGTGTCAACATGGTTGGCGCGGCCAGCGGCTGGCCGTTGAGCAATGTGCCGTTGCTGCTCTGAAGATCAGAGACGAAGAAGCCGCTTCGCTGCCGCACGATCTGCGCGTGCAGGCGGCTGATCGAGGTATGGTGCAGGCAGATATCGCGGGCGGCATCGCGGCCAATGGTGGTGGTGGTGATGCCTGCGCCGAGCATCCACCGCCGCCCCACCTCCGGCCCGCTCAGCGCCACCAACACTAGCGGCTCCCCATCAAAGCGCAGCGCGACAGTCGGGATGCCCGCCATCTTGGAGGTATCGGGCAGCGGGAACGCATCAACGACGGCAGATTGCTCACCGGGAGAGACCAGCTCGAAGCGGTAGCGTTGAGAGCCGAGCTCGATCACGTCGCCCTCGCGCAGCGGGACAATGCCGCGCACGAGCTGGCGATTGACCAACGTACCGTTGGTGCTGTGGCGGTCCACCAACTGTGCGTGACCGTGGTCCCAGTGGAATTCCGCGTGGTGACGGGAAGTGCGCTCGTCCTCCAGCACGAGGTCGTTATCGGTTTCACGGCCGACCAGCGTCAGCTGCCGCGTCAGCAGGCTCGCGCGGCCAACATAGGCGCCGTCAAGCGCAACCAACCGGCCCCACGCTTGCCCCGGACCAAGTGGCTCGACGTGGCGGGCAGGATCGCCCAACGCCGCCAGCGCCTCCGCTCCTCCCGCGCCGCGCTCGCCTGGGTTCCCTGGCGGCCAAGAGGCAGCACCGCCCTGTGCAACGCCAGTGGGCACGGCAAACAGCGCGAAGCCGGCCGCGGAAAGCAATGGCACCCCCCAGCCCAGCGTGGCGATCCAGACCAGCCAGAAGCCGACTTCGCTCGCTGCCAGCGACGGGCCATAGAGCTCAAGCCGATTGAGGTTCCACCAGATCGCGGCAAGCGTCATACAAGCAGCTACCAGACAGGCGAGCACCGCTACCGACACCTGGCGTAGTGTGCCGCGATGCCCCCGCAGCGCCAATCCCGCGACTGCCGCTGCTGCGCCCAGGGCGAAGAGCAGACCGCCATAGGCTCCCGCGCTATACCATGTGGGGAAGTCGATGCTTGTCATCCTGGCTCCCGGTTGCCCCACTTCCCGCCGCTGCCCGCCGCGGAACTACTCGATCGGCTCGATGCCCTGGCCGCGCTCGAGCATGACATCCACCACCTGCAGGATCTGCGCTTGTGCCTGATACTTCGCGTACTCGTCTTTGCCAAACGCATTCGCCTGCCTGCCGAGGACACCACCGTTGAGATCTGAGGTTTCCCAGTACTCGATTGGCGCGCTCGACTGTGGACCAAGCGCGACGCCAAGGAAGGTATGGCCCGGCACGATCACAAAGTATGGCCGCATCCCCAGGGCCTCCGCCGCTGACGCAAGAATCGCCGTCGTCTCGACACACATGCCGATGGGATCCGGAGTGCCCAGGATGTCGCCGGGAAGCTTGATGCGCTGCGTGGCATCCTGGCTGTAGAGCGCGTTGTCAGACGCGTACCTGAGCTGGTAGACCGACTCCAGCGTGTCAAACAGCGCGTTGATCTGGTTTACCACATCTGGCGCGCTGCCGCCATAGCCGACGAAGCTGGTGGTGCCGGGGTAGCTTGCTGGGTGCGCGCTCATCCAGCTGGCCGCGCGCCCCAGAAGCGTGTCAATTGACCGTGCGTGGGGCGTCACCCAGCCGGCGAGGTAGGGTGCATAATTGGTCCCGGTCGCGCGGTCGTACCAGTGCATCACCTGGCGTGATTCGAGCACCACCTGCGCCGTCGTCTCGCAGAGCGCCTGTCCTCCCGACTGGACCCGCAAATGGATCTGTGCCGCGCGCTGCCCAGCGTTCACTAGCGCGTCCATGGCGTTGCCCTCAAGCACTGGCGGCTTGAATTGTCGCTCCTGGAAGGCCGCGCTTGCCACCACTTCGATCGTCTGCTCTTCTGTGAATTGGGGAATGCTCACCGTGATGCGCAGGCGCTCAGGCGAAGGGGCGCGATAGCGCAACGTCAGCAATTGTGGCTGGTTGACGTACAGGCCGGTATAGAGCACGCGCGGCGGGCTCCAGGCCACCAGCGCGCCGCACGGGCCGGTCTCGGCGAACTGGTAGTTGGCGTACGCGGCATGGTAGCGCTGATAGAGCCCCACACCCGTCATCACGTAACCGAGGGAGCCAGCCACGAGCACGACGCAGGTCACGGCCAGCCAGACGAATCGCCTCCGCATGCGCACCCGCCCCCAGAGCCTCGCGCACATCCGCCCAGACCGCGCTCCGCGCGGCCAATGCCCACAGACTAGCACCCCACCCGCGCCAGTCGCAAATCGGCGGGACCAGCCGCGCGACACCCCCCCAGCATGCCTTTGCCGGCGGTACCGCGCGGGGTCGAGTCTATACCAAATTGCCCCGCCGAACGGCGCCGTTCGGCGGGGCAGCGAATGCTTACAGAAGCTAGCGGTGCTCTTGCTGCGCGTTGTGGTGGCCAGGCAGGTGCGTCGCCACGCCCTGCTCGACACTGTGCACCTCGTGGCCGATACCACCCGCTACGCCGCCGACGACGCCCCCCACGGTGCGGCCCACTGCGCCCGCGTCCGAGATCACGGTATGGCCCAGCGCGCCGGCATCCGTCACGGCCGTTCGGCCGAGCTTGACGGCTTCCTGCTCGGCGCTTCGAGCGAGAGCCGCGATCTCCTCGGCTGCCTTCTTCTCCAGCTTCTCAGCTTCTTCGATGATCAGCTCGACGGCCTTGATGATTGCGCGCAAGATCTCTTCGATCGCCACCGTGATCGCTGCCGCGTAGCCGAAAGCGATCGCCAGCGCGGCGGCCGCCAGATGCGTCGGTCCGCTGGGCGGAATCTGCCCCGTCAGCACGGCACCAACGACCTCGGTGATTCCGGCCACGATAATCGCCACGATCAGACCCGTCAGCGCCACCGCGCGGAACGCCCGCTGCAGGCCGGTCAACATGTGCTTGGCTGTCGTGCCCAGCAGCTTAGCCAGTCGCCTCTCCATCGTCCACTCCTCTTGAATTCCCCAGTTCACCTCCACAGTGGGAGTGACTGCCCGCGAAAGCGGAGCGCTTGCCGCTCCGACGCTCGCCCTAGTGTGCCAGATTGCGCACCGCCTGGCAAGTGTGAACTGTTCACACTAGCCGGCCACAGCCTCCACCCACCAGCCCGCCCACCGATTCATACGTGTGGACGGCGTCCTGGTTGGCTATGCTGAGCCTGCACCGAACCACTCGCGCCGCGTTGGCGCATCGTCGTAGACAAGAAAAACCGCCCGCGGCGACCAGCAGGTCACCACGGGCGATATCAAGCACGGAAGCAGCCGCGACGTTCGTTGCTCAGCTCGATCCGGATCCGCTAGCCGCGCCAGAGAATCCAGCCAAGGCCGCGCGCCCGGCGAGGCAGGCAGGTCACCCCTGCCTGGCGCAGAGTTTCTGTCATCGCCGCGATCTGAAGCTCCAGCGCCTCGGCGGTCGCGCCTACCATCGCAGCCAGACGCTCGCTGCTGATGATCTGCCCTCCGCGGCGCAGCAGCACCCCCAGCAGCACCCGATCGTCGGCGCCAAGCTGGAGCATCTTGCCACGCCACGAGGTTGCCCCTGTCACCGGCTCCATCGTCAGACCGCCGAAGCGTAGCAGCGTGCGCGCGGTGCGCCTACCATCCGGCCGCGTTATGCTCTGCAGCCGCGGCAGGGTATCGGTTCGCGCCTCGCCAATATGATCCATCCTCGGGCTCCTCTCTCGCTGCTCCCGCACTCAGCGCCAGTGGCCGTGTAGCAAACGGGCTGGCAATCCGACTCGGCAGTACTATACCCCCGTGACGTGAGTGACAGGTGAACCCAAGATGAGATGAATGTAAGAACTTTCGCGCGGCGTTCGCTGGCGGCGCGATTGCGGCACGGTTTCTGATGTCACATCGGCCACACGCGAATCGTTGCGGCCGGTACCGCCCGTGCTTGCACCAGCGTGCGGAGCCAGGGGAGGATTCTCCATGTCAAACACGCCGAACTCCGGTTCCGATGCCACCTCAGTGCCGAGTGTGGCAGGCGCCGCCGTGCGCTACATCAGCTGTAGCCAGGAAGAGATGGTTCAGATCGAGATCGAGGCATGGAGCAGCGGAGCGGACCATGCCCACAACGATGGCGTCCGCGCGCTGCGCGAGCTGGCCGCTATCGAACAGCGTGCCGAGCTGGCTTGCGAGGAGGCGCTCGAGACCTATATCCCAATAGATCTGGCGCGTTTCCACGATGTCTTTACGCTCGCCTGGATCGCCGGCTACTGGACCGCACGGGGGCCGGCCAGCCACTAGCCCACCAGCGAGCGCGCCATCACTCGCGCAATCCCGCCAATTACTCATCGCCGCCATCGAGCTGCTCGGCAAGCGGCCGCGTGTTGCCCGCCAACGCCTGGCCGATCCGCGACCACAGCCCACGGCCGCCGCCTGAGCTGGGCTGGCCGTCCGCGACCTCGTCGTTTCCTGCGGCCCGCTTGCCGTCGGTCGCCGGCAACACTCTCACCGTAGTCGGCGGCGACCACGGCTCCTCGGGCTGGCGCTCCTCAGGCGTAAGCGGGCGCGTGTCTGGCGCGGCGGGCCGCACCTCAGACGTGACCACCGGAACGGTCCGTACGGGCGAGCTGGGCCGGGGCTGCGGACGCGGCGCTGGTGGCGGACGATCTTCATGATGCACCGGCGCATCCACGGCTACCTGCGTGTCGGCGGCCTCGCTGGTGGGTGGCGACGCGTCTTCGATCGCTCGATCTAGCGAGCCGTCCGCAGTCATCGGCGACCGCGGACGCCTGGGGATCGGCGGCATCTCCTTGGCCACCTGGTTCTGCTCGGGCGCCGCCGCCGGTGCGCGGCGGTCCGCAATACCCTGCATCGCCGCCTCGGCTGCCCCTGCCAATCCAACCAGCTCAGCAGCATGCTCCATCGCCCAGCCAATGCGCGGCAACTGGTCCGCACGCACGGGGCGAGCGTTCACCCGCGGGCGCGGCGCCGTGCTGTTGAAGGCATCGGTCGCCGCCACATCAGCGCGCGTCTCGTCAGGGCTCGCGGGGCGCTGTGCTTCGGCTTGGGTCATGCCTGGCAGGCTGCCGCCTTGCCGTGGGAACTGGCCGAGCGTGCGCACCGGCGGTCGCGTGGGCCGCCGTATGGCGCCCAGGGCCTCCTCGAGCCGCGTCTGTGCTGTCGGCGCGCCGGTCTCGGCTGGGGGCCGATGGCCGAGCAGGCGCAGCACACCACCCTTCGCCTCGCCCGCTTCGCGCTCCGCCAGCACGAATGCGGCCCGCGCCCCGGCCGCTACCTCGCCCTCCACGATCTTCACCGCATCCAGGGCACCCTTGAGCAGTTCATCAACAAAAACAGTGAGGGCGGCTCCATAGCCCATCGCGGCCCCGAGAGCCGCAGCCGCTACATGTGTGAGCAGAAACGGCGGGAAGTGATGTGTCAACAGCACGCCGGCCACCTCGCCAAGGACCACGCCGCCCAAACCGGCGATGGCGAACGCACGCAGCACGCGGCGCCATGCCAGCAGCAGCACGCCGACGACGTGCTTCATGATGTTGCCGGCATGCCGGATAACCTCGTGCGCCAACACCCGCTCCCCCCTCGCCACTGCCCGCGCCTCTCCCTCGCCACTGCCCGTCGCTATCTATAGCCTTTCGACGGCCAATCGCGGCTATTGTATCACTCGTTGCGTCACGCGTATCGCTCGCCGCAACTTCGGCTCCTCGCGCGAGCCTGCGCCTGGCGCCGCAAGACCGCTGGCGAGTCACGTGTCCACTCACCTCGCCTTGACCGCTGGGGGCAGACGTCACTAAACTGCGATACACCTTGACACGCCGACATCTCTCCGGCCAACGATCCCAAGGAGCATGCGTCCATGTCGCCTGCATCGCCCACCTGGCTCGACCTCTTCGACTTCCGCGAGCGCATGGCTCGCATATATCGCGAGCGCGACGATGCGCTCCGGACGGGCACTGATCCAACAGCGGCACTTGCCCGATTCCGCGCCGCGAAAGATGCCATCTTTCGCGCGCACCCGCAGAGCGCACTGCCGCCAGGAGCGCGCGCGACGTTCACCGGCCTGCGCTACTTCCCGTATGCACCTGAGCTGCGGGTGGAGGCAGACCTCACGCCGCTCCCCGATACAGAGCGGGCGGAGATCGCAGCGCCTTCCAGCGGCCAGCATCCGATGCCGTTGCGACCAGCTGCCCAGGCACAATTCACCATAGCGGATGCCACACAGACCCTCACCGTCTACTGGATTGATGTGTACGGCGGCGGCCTCTTTCTGCCGTTTCGCGACGCCACCTCTCCAGCCGAGAGCTATGGCGCCGGGCGCTACCTCTTCGACACCGTCAAGGGCAGCACCTTCGAGCGGCTCGACGACACGGCCGAGATCGAAGATGCAAACGTGATGGGCTACGCCGGCGGCCGGATCATGCTGGACTTCAATTACGCTTACAACCCCTCGTGCTGTTACGACCTCCGCTGGGTCTGCCCGCTCGCCCCGCGCGAGAACTGGCTGGATGTGCCGCTGCGCGCGGGTGAGATGGACTATCATGCCATTTGACACCCTGTCGGCACCCCAGGTATACTAGTTCGGTACATCTCGGAGAAAGGGACTGAAGCGACCACCATGAAGCGAACGTGGCAGCCGAAACGCATCCCGCGCAAGCGTGAGCACGGCTTTTTCAAGCGCATGTCCACCCGCGCCGGCCGCAAGGTGCTCAAGGCACGGCGGCTCAAAGGCCGCTGGCGCCTGACGGTTGCCTAGGCGAAGGCGACGAAAGCGCGCGATGAATGCGTCTCGCGACCGGCACGTTCCCGGCTTCGTGGCCGGCATGGCCTGCGAGGCGCATTCTGCGTCCGCTACACAATCCCTGCCTCCTGCCCTGGAACGTCACCCATCCGCGGCGTGTGGCGTGGTATCCTTTGTTGTAGGGGCGCGTGCTGCGCCCAAAGGTTCAGGTGTGGAACGCGAGCAGGATGACGAGCGTATTCCTTCTGACCAGCGCCTTCGGCGCAGCCAGCGCGTGCGCTCGTCGCTCGACTTCGCGCGCATCCGCCGGCGCGGCCGTTCCATCGGCGGGCGGCTGCTGGCGCTTGGCTGGGCACGGCAGCCGGAACCAGCGCGGCCTACGCGGGTCGGCTTCTCGGTCGGCAAGCGTGTCGGCGGGGCCGTCGTGCGCAACCGCGTCAAACGGCGACTGCGCGAGGCGATACGCCGTGAGCTGGCAAGTGTGCCCCCTGGCTGGGAGCTCGTTCTCAGTGCGCGCGCGCCGGCCGCGGATGCGACCAGCGCGGCGCTGGCAGCCGAGGTCGGCGCGCTGCTGAGGCGAGCCGGACTGCGTGTACATCCAACCGATCCGGGACAGCCGGATCAGCGAGGCTTCTCGTGAAATACATCGGCATGGGTCTGATCCGCTTGTATCAGCGCACCATCTCGGTGGTGCTGCCGCCAAGCTGCCGCTTCACTCCATCCTGCTCTGAGTATGGCTATGGCGCCATTGAGAAGTATGGACTGCTACGAGGCGGCTGGATGGCCATCAAGCGTATTGGTCGCTGCCATCCCTTCTATCATGGCAATCTCTATGACCCCGTCCCATAGCTTTCGGCACCCGGAACGGCCGGCGACGGCGGACCGTGGCGCGCTCTTTGCCGCGCACAAGTGGCATGAGCGCGCGGCGGCGCCCATGCCTGCTCGCGACCGCGCGACCGCGTCCGGCCTGCGGAACGCCCACCAGACGATGCGGCACGCGGCGTCGCGTTTCCTGCGCATGGCCTCCGCTGCCACCGGGGAGGATAGACTTTCGTGAGCTTCCTGCAGCCGATCGGCGATCTCTTCCACAACGTCTTCTACGAGCCGATCTACAACATCCTGATGCTGATCTATGGCGCAGTGTCCCATGTATTGCCTGGGCCAGCGTTCGGCCTCGCCATCATCTTCCTGACACTGCTGATGCGTGTCTGCCTCATTCCGTTGGTGCGCAAGCAGCTTCGCTCGCAGCGCACGATGCAAGAGCTGCAACCCAAGATCGCCGAGATCAAGCGGCGCTACCCCGGCGACCAACAGGCCCAGCTCGCCGCCCAGCAGGCACTCTTCAAGGAGCACGGGTATAGCCCCGTCTCGGGCTGCCTGCCCCTGCTAATCCAGATGCCTTTTCTCTACGCGCTGTATTATGCCCTCTTCGCTGTGGTGCGTACCGGGCAAAGCTGCACCATACCGGGCAACGCGCATCCTACTCATCTAGACTGCATCAACCACGACATCTATTCCTTCTTGCCGCACCTGGCGGCCGTCCCCCAGACCCATTTCCTCTGGCTGGACCTCGCCCAGAAGGATCCCACCTTCATCCTGCCGCTGCTGGCCGGTCTATTGACGATGGTGCAGCTGCGCATGGCAATGCCGGTGCGCAAGAAGACGCCCGGCCAGCAAGATGCCACGCAGCAGGCCACCCAATTCACACAGTACCTGATGCCGGTGATGACCTTCATCTTCGGCCTGAACTTCCCCGCCGGCCTGCCGCTCTACTGGTCGGTCAGCACTGGCTTCTCTGCCGTTCAGCAGTATTTCATCAGCGGCTGGGGCTCGCTCTTCGTCGGCCTCGACCGCTTCTTTCCCAGCCTGAAGCGCTTCATCCCTGAGCCGAAAGAACCTTCCACTCCAGCGCCCGCGCTCTCCGCGCGCGGTGGGCGTGTTCCCGCCGCCGCCGCCATGCCGCAGCCGGCACCGGGTGGGGGCGGCATCCGCGGCATATTCAAAACGTTCCGCGACCAGATGGCAGCCGCCCAGACGCAGCAGTCACAGGAGCGCGAGGCTGCCCGCGAGGGCGCGCAGGCTGAGAGTGTCGCCGGCACCGGCACGGGTGGCAGTGGGGCGCGCCCGAGCGCGCAGTCACGGCCCTCGGCTCGCCCCCGGCGCTCGCGTGCCGACCGCGAGGCCCCGCTGCTGGTCAGGCCGAGCCAGCCCGCGGCACCGCGGCAGAAGCCAGGCGCAGAGGTCACACCGGAGGCTGCTGAGCATGCACCGGAGGGTGAGCAGGCAGACGCCGGGACATCCGTGGAGACACCGCCAGGCACAGCAGATGTCAAGCCGGGCGGCAGTCAGCAGCTCAACGGAGCCAAGACGGCAGCCAATGGCGCAGCACGGGGCGGCCCGCCGCGCACTCGCCCGAGCGGCAAAGGTTCATCCACAGCACGCGGGCGTGGCAATCGTCCGAAAGGGAGCAAGTAGCGGTGGAAAGCGTTGAGGCCTCCGGCAAATCCATCGAAGACGCCATCTTGCAGGCCCTCGCGCGCTTGGGACGCAACCGCGATGAGGTAGACATCTCGGTGCTGCAGGAGCCCAGCCGCGGCGTGCGCGGGATGGGCGCCCGCGAGGCGCGTGTGCGTGTCTACGTCAAGCCCGGTGCGATTCCGCGAGGTGTACAAGAAGAGGACGAGAGCTTTTACGACGACGCGCTGGCCGAGGACGATGGCTACAGCGCGGAATCCTCCGGCGAAGTGGAGGCTTATGCCGCTGACGTCTATGTGGAAGGAGAAGAAGAGCCTGGCCTCGCGCTGACCACCGCCCCACTGCGCGAGCTGCTGGCCGAGGACGCCAGCATCGAAGAGTTCGCCGTCGAGACGCTGCGCCAGATTCTCGGGCACATGGGCATCCAGGTGGGCATTGAGGTCGAAGAGCCGCCTGAGGGTCTCGACGAAGAGGCCGAAGACGACGCACCGCTGGTCATCAATATCCGCAGTCAGGATCAAGGCGTGCTCGGCCTGCTCATCGGCCGCCGGGGCGAGACGCTAGCCGCGCTCCAATTGCTCGTCAATCTCGTCGTGAGCAAGCAGACGGGCCTGCGCGAGCACGTGATTGTGGACGCCGAGGGCTACCGTGCGCGCCGCGAGGCGAATCTGCGCTCGATGGCGCTGCGCGTCGCCAATCAGGTGCGGCGGTCGGGCCAGCCGATGGCGCTCGAAGCCATGCCACCCAACGAGCGTCGCATCATCCACATGACGCTCGCCGAGACCGACGACATGGCCACCGAGAGCACCGGCGAAGGTGACCAGCGACGTGTCGTCGTCTCGCTGCGCCGTCCAATCCGGGCTTAATCTCTCGCCTTCACACTTCAACGGCACCAGGAGCGCAGAGAGCGTTGCTGCCGTGCGTAATGCCTGGCCCTGCGGCCCGGCGGGCCACTACGTCCGCGCGCTCGGGCCCGCGCCCGCGCTGCCATTGCCGTGGCGACGTCCTCGGGGCGCGCCCACCTGCACATGCTCGCGTTATCGCGTAATTGCGTATGGGGACGGAACGTCTAGCATACAACGACGACTGGCACCTCCGGATCTGCTACCCCTTCTTCACAGCATGCGCAAGAGGAACGGGAAGGTTCCGGCCACGCCTCATACCCGCCCCGCGACCCAATCATGAAGGGTCCTTGAGAGGGGCCACGCGAATTGACGTTGCACTTCTACGTACCATAAAATGTCGGCACTTCGCCGGCCACCGACGTGCGCCGCTGGCATTCCCCGCAGTGCGGCGGGTAGCTATCCAGAGGACAACGCCCATGAGCCCATCGCCCATGCCACCTGCCCCACCGCAGCTTCCGGCGCCGTCGGCCCAGCCGCCCGGCGCGTACCCGCCGCAGTATCCCGACGCCTACCCAGCGCCCGGAACGCAGCCGTATCCAGCCGTCGCGCCGCCACCCACGCAGGGAGCGCCGCAGCCCCCGTCCTATATCCCCGAGCCACTCCACAGGCCATCACGCTTCTGGCGCATGGTCAAGTGGCCACTGCGCCAGCTCTTCAAGGCGCTCATTCTGACTGGCCGTGCGGCCAAAGCTCACAAGGCCGTCGCGCTCTTGATTGTCCTGCTGGTGGCGCTGATCGGCGGTGGCACCTACGGCTTCTACCGCCTCACGCACCCCGCCGACGCGATCACGGTCCAGACGCGCGGGGGCAACACCGGGGGGACCGGCGCAACGCAGCCCAACACGCCCTTTACCGTCCAGATCGGCCAGCCGCCGCTCGAGCTGCCCGACTCGGTGACCAATGCGCTCTACGCCTTCAAGACGTACGATGCCCAACGGCTGTGGCAGAGCTTCGATCCGGCCTATCAGCAGTACTCCACGTCCATCGGTCTGACACAGGGCGCCTGGCAGCAGCAACTCGATACGTTGAAGTCGCAGGGCATCACCTTCGACCAATTCCGTGAGACAGGTGGCTTCGTCACCGCAGAAGGGTCATACTACACGTTCACTGTGCTCTATCGCCAGGGCCAGCAGGGCGGCGTCGCCACGATGTACTTCGCCGTTGACCCTAACGGCGCCATCAGCAACTTCGAGTTTCTGCACCCGCAGCCCCAGTCTACCACTGGCGCCTAAACCCCATAGTCCCGACGCGACGTGCCGGCCCGCCGGGAGTGCGAGGCCGGCGCGGGAGGTATCGTCCCGTGGCAGCACCCGACACGCTCGACAAATCTATTGACCGCTCGCTCGACGACTTTGGGCGCTTCGTCCGCCGCAAGTGGCTGTGGCTGATTCTGGGCGGCCTCTTCGCCTGGTGGGCGATCGTCAACGGCCTACCGCAGCTCACGCAGCTCACCCCTGGCAGTCTGCTCGGCTTCATCGTGCAGATGGGCCTGCTGATCTTCGTCGTGATCGCCCAGTTCATCGCCATCTTCTGGTTTATCGGGCGGCCCCGCGTCTACTGGGTGATGCCCGGCGAGACCGGCTACAGCTTCGATGACTACAAGGGCAATCCTGAGGTTCTCGAAGCCGCCCGCCGTATCGTCATCTTGCTGCGCGGCGTGAAGGGCTTCCGCGAGATGGGCGGCGAGATCAGCCGCGGCCTGCTGCTGGTGGGCCCGCCCGGCACCGGCAAGAGCTACCTCGCCCAGTGCATCAGCACCGAGGCCGGCGTGCCCTTCGGCTATGCCAGTGCCGCCAGCTTCCGTGGGATGTTCTGGGGCATGGACGTGATGATCGTCAAGAGCCTCTACCGCAAGGCGCGCCGCTACGCGCGCGAGCACGGCGGCTGCATCCTCTTCGTGGACGAATTCGACGCTATCGGCATGTCGCGCAGCTCCCAGGGCAATACGATGGGCATGGGCGGCGGCATGATGGGCATGATGGGCGGGGGCAGCGGCGGCCTCAACGAGCTGCTGATGCAGATGGACCCACCCCCGCTCTCAGAGTCGTGGTGGAAGAATCTGCTGCGCATGGTCGGGATGTATCGCGGCAAGAACCAGCGCGAGCCAGTGCTGACCATCGGCGCCACCAACCTGCCCGACTCACTCGACCCCGCGCTATTGCGCCCCGGTCGCTTCGATCGCAAGATCATGGTCGCGCCGCCGACCGACGCGCATCGCGGCGAGGTGATCGAGTATTACCTAGACAAAGTCAAGCACGATCCGATTGATCTCAACAAGCTCGTCTCCGATATGATGGGCTACACCCCTGTCGCCATCAAGCACGTCATCAATGAGGCTGTGGTGCTGGCCCACTTCGACGGCCGCCATTCTATCACCTACCGCGACCTCTCCGACGCCCGCGAGACACACGAGTTCGGCATTCGCTATCCGCGCTCGCTCTCGATGCTGGAGAAACGCCGCCTGGCGTACCACGAGGCGGGGCACGCCGTCGCGCATGTCAAGCTGACGCCGCGCTTCCGCGTCACACGCGCCACGATCACCAAGCGCCTTGGCTCGAACGGCGAGGCCTACGTCGCCTTCAAGCCGACCGAGGAGATCGTCACGCAGTCCGCCGACGAAGTCTTCGCGGAGCTGCAAACGCTGCTGGCCAGCCGTGCCGCCGAGGAGCTGTTCCTGGAGACGCGCCTGAACGGCGTGGGTGGCGATCTGCACCGCGCGACCGAGCTGGCGCTGCACTACGTCTCGCACTGGGGCATGGGCTCGACGTTCTTCTCGGCGCCCGCCACGCTCGCCCCGTCGGATATCTACACCGATCCGGGGCTCCGTCGCGAGGTGGAAGATCTGCTGCGCCAGGCGTACACCACCGTCAAGGCGCTGCTGGAGGCGCACCACGCGGCGGTGATCGCTGTGGCGGAGGCGCTGCTGGTGAAGGAAGAGCTCGACAGCGACGAGATTCTGACGCTGATCGCACGCGCCGAGGCGCCCATCTACAGCGAGATCGCCGCCAACGCGCTGGCCGGCGTCCCAGCCGGCACGGCGCCCATAGCCACTCCTGCCGCCAACGGCCACGCCGCGGCGCCCGCTCCCAGCTCTGTCGCTGTCGCCGATCCTTCACGCATCGTCGAGGGGCAGCTCGCCCCTGTACCAGCGCCGGGTACCACGCCGGCAGAGGCGCCTGGTCCCGCCCCGGCGGCGCCGCCACCCGCGCCCGCGCCCGCGCCGAGTGCCAGTGGATCGGCGCCCGCCGCATCGCAACCATACGAGTACGGCATCTGAGCGACTGTCCAGAGGCTCGCAGAGCAGCCGCGCGTTTCTGCAGCATTGACTGCACGTCACGCGCGGCTGCTCGTTTTCCCATCCGATTCCGCTCACTGGGTCCGGCGCGGCTTCCCCGCACACCGAGCGCACTTGGGCATACGCGGGTCGCCGCCCGGTCGGCACTTGGCGCGGCCACGTGAGCCACGTCAAAGAGCGGCCGACGGTTCGGGAATGCAGGCACTCACCTGATGGTTAGTCCCGCACTCACCCTGTGGCCAGACCCAGGACTATCCACGGATACACACCCTTCGAGTGATGCGGCCGTCGGCGGGCGTGTCCTACGCTGAAGGCGCGTCGAAGACGAGCGAAGCGCGCCTGGAGTCAAGATTGCAGTGCCGCTGTCGCTGAACAGGCGGTGTGCATCATCGAGGAAGGCGAAACAGCTATCCTCGACATTTCTCAGGATGGTGGCGACTTCGCCGCTAAGACATCACTGCGCATATCCCCTCGCTGGAACAGGAAGGCGGAGGATGACGACAAGAGCCGATTACACTAGCGAGGAATGGGCGCTGCTGGTGGAAGCGCCGCGCGTGGTCGCCTTGGGCATGCTGGCCGTGTCCAAGAGCGGGCCCATGGGCAAGCTCCGCGAGGTGTTTGCGCTGCGGGCGTGCCTGCGCATGCGGGCGGCTCCGGACGAAGCGCGGAGCCATTCTCTCATCGCGGCGATCCTTGCCAGGCAGCCTGCGCGAAACCGTGAGCTGACCGAGCCACTCTCAGCCCACGGCGACCCGCTTCCCCTACTTAGCGCGATCATCGTGGCGCGACTGCGCATGCTTGAGCATAGCGAGAAGGTCGCGGCCCTGCTTGCGGATAAGACGCCGTACAGTGAGGCGTATGCGGTAAAGCGCTGGCTGCTGTGGATCGCGCGGCGTATCGCAAGCGCGAGCGGGGACGGTTGGCTGGGAACGGGGCAAAAGATCAGCGACGTGGAGAACGGCATGCTTGACCGGCTTGCCACGTCGCTTGGGATGGTGACGACCGTTGACGCGCTGACCCCGGCTCAGCTTGAGGCACTGCTTGGCATGCGAGGCCGGCAGAGCCAGGGCGCTGATGATGAACGCGAAACCAGGAGCAGTCCTCACTTCGATATTGCGGGCTAGCGAGCCAGAGACTACCGCTCACGGCGACTCGGCACCTCCGCGACCATGCGGCCAGACAGCAGAGTGCGCCTGCCACCGACGGCCATCTGCGCCCGATTGACGGGCAATTCTGCTTATGCGCATCAGTACATCAGACCTTGATGCCCGCCACTGCCCATGCGCAGAGTAGACTCGCTGACGTGCGTGGAGGAGCCAGCATGCTACTTGGAAAGCGCGACCACCGCCATGAGCTCGCCACCGGTTTCTGTGCCTCCCCCAATTGGTCCTGAGGTCACGCACGCAACGGCCTCCCGTTGGCGGGCTTCCCCAGCCCTCATGTCGCGTGCTATTTGGATCGTGATGTGCATCTTGGGCCTCGTCGTGTTCGGCGCCACCGTCCCGGCCCGCTCCGCACAGCTCGCGCTCCTGGCTGCCGGGCACCGCGCCCCAATGGCCGCACTCGGCTTGCCACCAGAATCCCTCTCTCGGTACATCATCGCGCTGGATGTCGCGCTGGTGCTCGCCTGTTGTGTCATCGCGGGTGTGATCTTGTGGCGCCTACCTCGCCGCCGTGTGCCCGCATTCGTGGCCCTGATGCTGGTGCTCTACGGCTTCTACGTCACGCGTCCCCCCGACTCCTTGCAGGCGGTCGGGCCAGAGTTCCGTGGGATCCTGGACGGGTTCCGTGCGCTGAGCCAGGTCTGCATCCTGGCCTTCGCCTACATCTTCCCCGATGGACGCTGGATCCCGCCCTGGACCCGCCGTCTGCTGGCTGTGTGGGCGGGTTTGACCGTGCTGTGGCTCCTCTTCCCATCGTTACCCCTCAATACCGTCCACTTGGACCCTGATGGCCGCATGTCCTTGCCCGCCTTCGTAACATTGCTCGTCTGGCTCGGCAGTGGAGGATACGCTCAGGTCTACCGCTATCGGCACGTTTCCAACCCCGTCCAGCGCCAGCAGACCAAGTGGATCATGCTGGGGGTGCTGGGTGCATTGGGTGGGTTTGTCGCATTCCAGCTCCCCGCACTCGCGGTACGCGCCCTCAGCGAGCCGGGGCTTCCGCGTCTGGTCTACGTCCTGGCCGGTGTGCCGGCACTGTATGCGTGCGCGCTGATGATCCCACTCGCGATCGGCGTGTCCGTCCTGCACTACCGCTTGTGGGACGTTGACGTGCTGATCAACCGCACGCTGGTCTATGGCTCGCTGACGGGCAGCCTGGTCCTTGTCTACCTCGCCTGTGTGCTGGCGTTCCAGGTGCTCTTCGGCAGCGTGGCAGGGAACGTCGCGCAGGTACCGCTGATCGTTTCAATTTCCACGCTGGCGACCGCCGCGCTCTTCCTGCCGCTCCGGCGGCGCCTGCAGATGGTCATTGACCGCCGCTTCTATCGCCATAAGTACGATGCGGCGCGCATGCTCTCTGAGTTCGGCGAGACACTGCACCACGACGTTGACCTGGAGACCCTGACAGAGCGCCTGGTCGGGGCGGTGGACGAGACCATGCAACCAGCCCACATCGCACTCTGGCTACGCCCTGCAGCAGGCGCCGAACAGCCGCAGCTGCTCGGAGACAAACAAAAGCCGCCTTCTTGAGCGAAGGCGGACACTTCATGCAGACTCTTCGGCTCGGAGGCGACGGGCGGATTCGAACCGCCGATAAGGGTTTTGCAGACCCTCGCCTTAACCACTTGGCCACGTCGCCATCTGGAGCGGGAGACGGGATTTGAACCCGCGACCTTCTCCTTGGCAAGGAGACGCTCTACCCCTGAGCCACTCCCGCGTTTCCGCGTGCCCGGCGTTTCCGCCCGGCCCCCATGTTATACCGCATCCCCGGCGCGTCTGTCAAGCGCACCGCGGCAGGCGCGCGGTTCTGCCCCAGTGCCGGCCCCTCCCGCGCTCTTGCTCTCCGCGCCCCTACCCTCCCTCGCAAACGATCGGCAGCTTTGCGCCTGCCCGGCCCATGGCACTGTACGCAGCCCGCTCGTCACCCCAGCGGTCAAACTGGCCGCGAATCTGCTGATAGCCGGCGAAAGCCTGGCGTGTGCCGCCGCTGTCCAGGCATGTCGCACAGCAGGGAGATGGCTATGCCGGTTCGGACACGCGCACGGGCGCTTCCGAAGGTCGCGCCGGCGCATTCTGTCGCGCTCGGCCGCCGCCCGCCGCGAAGGGGCAGGGTGCGCAGGCGCCTCCTGGGGCCGCTGACGTGGCTCTGGCCGCGCCGGTACGTCCCATGGCTGCTGGCGGCGCTGGTGCTGGCGGCGCTGGCGGGTGCGGGTGCCTGGCTTGCGGGCGGGGCCGAGTGGAGCGGGCTCCCGGTCTCCGACCAACGGGTGGACGTCCTGACGGTACTCGCGGCACTTGTCGTCTGGTACGGCGCCCTCGCTGTATATGTACACCTGGCGCGCCGCCGCCATCTGCACGCTCGCGTCTATAGCACACAGTGGGTGCGCTGGCTCGACCCCTGGGCCTTCGTGCCATGCTACGTTGGCAGCGTGTACCTCGCGCGCCACGACCAGCCCACCGGCGAGGATGCCGACGCACTGGCATTCGACGCCCTACGCGCTGCCATGCAGCGCGATCCGCACTTGCCGCTCGCCCCGCTGGGAGTCTGCATCTTCGGCCGCCCAGCGCAGGGCAAGACGCGCCTCGCCTGGGAGCTGATGAGCACCCTGCTGCGTGGGTGGACACTCGTGCGCTGGCCGCACGAGCCGGGCATAGATTTCGAGCCGAAGCTCTTGCGTCACCGGCGAGTCGTGCTGTGGTTGGATAACCTGCACGAGTTCGCGGCGCCCACCATCGCCGCAACTATCAACGATCTTCCCCGACGCATGGCAGAGCTAGGCATCCCGTTGGTCGTCATCGCTACCTGCCGTGATGGGCGAGACGAGGCCCAAGCGCGGGCTCACCTGACGAGTCTGCTCGACAGACTAGCTATCATCCGCTTGGCGAATCTAACGCCCACCGAGGCCGATGCGCTCACCACAGAACTGGCAAGAGCGGGCGTAGCGGCCTGGCGTGAGGAGTTCGACGGCACGCCCGGATCGCTGCTGCTCGGCATCCAGCACCTGCGGCGAGAGGTCTTCGCAGAGCTTCCCAAGCCAGCGCAACAAATTCTGCACGCGCTCTTGCTGCTGCACTCCGCCCGAATCTACGCCTATCCTGTCTGGCGCGCCCGTGGGACGGCCGTGGACCTGTTCGGCCTGGATATCACACAGTGGGACGCTGGTTCCGAGGCGCTTCGCGAAGCGGGCGTTGCCCATATCTGCCCTGGCACGGCGGCTGTCCCCGACACAATCGAGCCGACCGCTGACGTGTATCTGGACTTTGGTGTGCCCGACTACCTGCTGCCAAACGCCAATGTGAGCGACGACTGGAGTGGACTCTTCGAGAGCCTGGAACGCCGCCGCGACGCGCACGCGCTGACCGCACTGGGCACCGCATTCGCCGATCTGTTCAAGGGTGTGGGGCCATTCCTCTCGTACAGTCCGCGGCACGACAAAGAGCTGGGCATCCTGTGCCTGCGAGCAGCGGTGGAGGTCTGCAGCGCCGACGGCGAAGCAACGGCGCAGTGGGCGGTGACTCAGATGGACCTGGCCCGCGCACTCGCAGATCGTGCCGAGCTATCCGAGTATCTGCCGCGCGCGGACTTCCGGCGGCAAGCGCTGGCCGCGTACCGCCTGGCCGCCAGCGTGCTGACACTCAAGACGGCGCCGGCGCATTGGGCGCTGGCACAGCGAAACCTGGCGATCATCTCGGAGAATCGTGGCGCCGATGCGCTCTACGGCGGAGATATCTTCACCGCCGTAGAGAAATTCCACGAGGCACGTCAATACGTGCGTAGCGCGCTCATGTTCTACACACCCGACACTGATCCGACGGCGTACCGTGAGACAGTGGCGCTCAGAGAAAACATCGAACAGGCGCTGGCCGAGCTTGGCAGTCTCTGACACCTGCGCCGATCGAGTGTGGCCAAGCAGAACGCAACCGGAGCCGCCGAAACCGCTGCCCATCAAAGCTCACACGACCGTCCCGAGCTGCTGGCGCTCTTGCTCAGTCATGGTCGTGAGCCGCACGGGCGAGCCAAAGCCTCTTGCGGGGTATGGCGCGAAGTTGCTGAGCGTGCGGATACATGCGCCACGGCGTGTCTCGCATCGTACACCCGCACTAGCGGACCATCGTGAGAAACTCGCCGGGGGTGGTGCCGTAGCGCTCGCGCAGAAAAGCGCGGCCCGCGCGCGTGAAGAAGATG
This sequence comes from Ktedonobacterales bacterium, assembly GCA_035763125.1. Taxonomy (GTDB): domain Bacteria; phylum Chloroflexota; class Ktedonobacteria; order Ktedonobacterales; family JADMIN01; genus SMAG-U1939. The sequence goes on along the minus strand of DASUBU010000062.1, from coordinate 13,468 downwards.
CGCGCGCCAGTGGCAACGCTGCGCTGGGCCCTGCTCAACACGCGCGCCTCACCCCAGACAGGATAGCGCCGCTCGCGCAGGATGCCGAATAGCTGCGCCAGCGTGAGGGCAGCGACCGTCACGCCGACCACCGCCAGACGATCCAGCGGAGACTGGCTGAGTCCGGCGATCGGCGGCGGGACGAGCATATAGAGGGTGACATAACAGACGACGGCGAGCACTCCCCCGGCGGCCAGCAACTGGGCCACAACACGTAGCGCCTTCGGCTCACGCAGTGAGACCACACTTACCCCGAACGGGCCGACGCTCCAAAAGACCAGCGAGCGGTCCCCCGCCAGCGAGAGTAGCCGATAGGTCAGGTGATAGGCGACCAGCCAGAAGATGACGATCACGGCGAGATACGGCGGGTTGATACCCATGTCGCTGACCGCCTTCCCATGGACGGAGCTGGTAGGACGTGACGCCCCATCCCACTACTGTCACTCTCAATTATGCCGATATTGTGCCACGGCTGCCACCACTCCTACCAACCTGGACGTAGACGTGTCCCCGTCCGGTTTGGCCTCTGGCTGGCGCAACCGGCCAACTGCCTGTCACACATCTCGCGGCTGCCTGGCAGCACAAGGCGTCCACTGGCCCAGCCGGATGACAACGCGTCACTTCAGCGCCGAGCCGCTCAGCCCTCCCACTCACGCAGAAAGGCAGCCAGATCCGCTGGTAGCGGCGCATCGAAGCTGAGCCAGGCACGCGTGACGGGATGGGCGAACTCGAGATGGGCGGCGTGCAGGAAGTGGCGCGGCGGCTGTGGCGGCTGTGGTCGGCCGTAGGTGCGGTCGCCGACCACTGGATGCTGTACGGCGGCGAGATGCACTCGAATCTGGTGTGTGCGGCCAGTTTCGAGCTGGAGCTCAAGCAGCGAGCGCCCATGGCGCGTGGCGAGCACCCGAAAGCGTGTGCGCGAGGCGCGGCCGCCGGCCGCCTCGGCGACCACGGCCATCCGCTGGCGGAAGCGCCGGTCACGCCCAATTGGCGCCTCGACGATTCCCTCTGGCACCGGCAGCTCACCTTCGACCATCGCAAGGTAGCGTTTGACCATGCGATGCTCCTTCATCTGCGCGGCGAGCGCGGCGTGGGCACCCGGCGTTTTCGCGATCACCAATAGGCCGGAGGTATCTTTGTCCAGACGATGCACGATACCAGGGCGCGAGGCATCGCTGCCCGTTTCCAGGCCAGGGATATAGGCCCGCAGGGCATCCACTAGCGTGCCGGTGGCATGGCCGGCCGCGGGATGCACCACGACCCCCGCCGGCTTGTCCACCACCAGCACATCAGTGTCTTCATACACGATGGGCAGCGGGGGGACGGCGTGGGCACGCTCGGCCGTGTCCAGTGGCACTCGCGGCGCCTCAGCGGCCAATGTGACCAGCATGCCAGGCTCCAGTGGCAGACTCGGCTTGGCGAGGCGGCCGTTCACGCGGACCCGCCCGGCCGCGATCGCGGCGTGGGCGCGCGTGCGTGTCAGCGACGGCACTAGCGAGGTGAGCGCGCGGTCAAGTCGCTGACCGGCGAGCTCGCTGGAAATCTCGAAGTGCTGCATCTCGCCTGGCGGGACAGCATCGTCCGCGGCGCCGGATGAGCGAGTGGTTTGTGGCATCTTGTAAGGCCCTGCAAGCAGAAACGCCGTGAGGCTAGCGGTCGCCAACACTGCGATTGCGTACGCGCGGCAGTGCCTCGCCGCTGCCCGGCGCGCCGGCCTCGGCCGCGGCTGACGACGAAGCGGAAGCGGACGTGGGGCCAGAGGCTGCCGGCGCCTGATCGCTCGTCGTGTGGGCGCTGCCCCGCCACAGCAGGAACGCCAGCAGGAATACGCCTACCGTGATGCCACTGTCGGCGACATTGAAGACCGCGAAATTGAAGACGGGGTCAATATGGAAGTGGATGAAGTCCACGACGTAGCCGTGGGTGAGCCGGTCAATCAGGTTATTGCCCGCCGCACCCCCCAGGATCAGCCCAAAGGCTACCTTGAGCGCCGCCGAGGCCGTGTCGCGTGTGCGCCAGTAGAGTGTGCCAATCACGGCGACCGCCAGCACGACGAAGACGAAGAGCACGGTCTGTCCTTCGAGCATGCTGAAGGCAACTCCGGTATTTTGCACATACTCAAGGTCGAGAACGTGCCCGAGCAGCGGGATCGGCGGGCGCGCGGGATCCGCCGCGAAGTAGTCCACAATCCAGCGCTTAGTGAGCTGGTCGAGGATGACCAACCCAACGCCAACGGCGACCATCAGCACGTCAGTTCGGCGGGCGGCAGACATAGCTCTCCTCTCGGCGCGCTTGCGCACTCAGCGCGAGACGCCTTGCTCGATCTTCGCCTGGCAATCAATGCAGAGCACGGCGTAGGGCAACGCCTCCAGCCGGCGCGGCGCGATCTGCTTGCCACAATTGGCGCAGATGCCGTAGGTTCCGGCATCCAGACGCTGGAGCGCCCCGGTGACCTGTTCGAGCAGCACCTGCGCGTTGCGATTGATCGCGTTCATGCGCTCGGTGTTCTCGACGGCGTCGGCATCGTCGGCCTGATCGCTGGACATGCCATTCGTATCGCTGAAAGGGTCTACGGGATAGACGACACCCTCGCCTTGGGTGCGGTCGTAAATTTCGCGCTCCAACCGATCGCGCTCACTCTCGAGGCGCTGGCGGATCGCGGCGGTGTCGAGCTGCGACATCTTGCCACCTCACTTGCGGCACGCCAGCCACTCCTGCCGGCTTGCTCGCCGCCTCGGACCGCCGACCAACGCCGCGCCCGGATTTTACCGTATGGGGTGTTCCTGCCGCAAGACGGCTGCCGGTGCGAGAGCAGGGTTGGAGGCGACCGCCGCATAGCCGTTCGCGCCGGCCTCCGCGCTCGCCCCTGGGGCTGTGGACTGCAGGGGCGGCCTCGCCAGCCAGCGCAGCAGAAACCAGTAGTATGGATCGGGCCAGGCGACGGGATGAAGCTCACGAACACGCGCCAGCGCCTCCTCCGGGCCGATGCCTTCCAGCAGCATGAGCGCGGCGCAGCACACCGTGCTGGAGCGATTCACGCCCGCGTAGCAGTGGACCAGCACCCGCCGCCCCGCGCGTAAGCGGTCTGCCACCCAGGCCGCTTCCGTCAGCAGATCGTCGAGCTGCATGCCGGCACCCATCTCTCCGCGATAGGCATAGCGGTCGTCCGGATGGTAGCCGTGGCGCTCGCACCAGGGGTTCAGCACACCACAGAGATTGAGCACGTGATCGGCGGCGGGGCGCTCATCGCGCTGGTGGTACAGCCCGCCGATGAAGAGGCGGTGGCGCAGCCAGCGCCCGCCCAATCGAATGCGGATAGGATCGCCGCCGTAGCGGCGATGCAGCACCGGACGATGTGGAATGATACTCGGCGGCGGCGGCGGCGCGGGTGCCCAGCGCCGCACGATCTGTGTTGCGGTAGGCTCGCCGCCAGGCTCTTCAAGTCGGCAGGCACGCGCACGCAGCATCAGCACACCCGGCTCCGCGGCGCCCATCGTCAGCCAGTAGTACTCGCCCACGGACGGTTCGTAGGCGTGCTGAAGAGCGAAGATGCGCCGTGCGTCCGCATCGGGGGCGAGCGCGTCGAGGTCGGCGAAGATCCCACTGCGTTGAATCCAGGTGCCCCGCGCGAAGCGCAGACGCATCGGCGTATAGACGCCCTCGGCGGACTCTGCGGGCAGGCCACCATCCAGTAGCGGCTCGGGCGTCGTTTGTAGTGTCAGGCGGCGCCCAATGAATACGATATCGCCGCTGAGCTCTTCGACAATGGCATCCAGACGGGCATCGAAGAGCGCCTGCTCGTGCGACACGTCGAGCAGGCGAGCACGCTTACGGACGCGAGGCATGCTTTGACTACTTCCTGCAATAGCCAGGATGTGAGGGCGAGGACGACCGGCGATGTAGCGCGACGCCACTCTCGTTAGCAGACGCTACATCGCCGAGCGCTCCACAGCCGAGACGTTAGGCGGCCGCCTTGCGGCCCATCATGACGACGACGACCCCAACGACCACCAGCACCGCGCCAATGATGCCCGCGTACAGGCTCATATGGGTTCCGGCTTTAAACAGGCTGTGGTTAAGGACAAAGGAATTGAGCAGCGCGATCACTCCAACGACGAGACCGATGACCGCCAGGACAGGACCTAGTGCCTTCATGTGGACCTCCAGTGCGAGAACTCCTACTGCGGAGCGTCGTATCATTGCGCAGAGGCCGGCCGCGCACAGCGCTCGGCGACTGGCGAAACGAGGATAGACCCACCGGCCAGCACTGTCAAGCCTCAGCAATTGATTAGAAAGGGAAACACGCATGGAGCTCAAGGTCGTGCCAATTCAGAAGCCCGAGGACGTCAACCTGATCCTTGGGCAGGCACACTTCATCAAGACAGTTGAAGACCTGCACGAGGCGCTGGTCGCCAGTGTGCCGGGGATCTCCTTCGGGCTGGCATTCTGTGAGTCCTCGGGGCCGGCCCTGGTACGCTGGAGCGGCACCGATACCGAATTGACCGAGCTGGCGAAGACGACCATGCGCGAGCTGGGAGCGGGGCACGCCTTCCTGATCCTGCTGCGCAACGCCTTCCCGATCAACGTGCTGCCGGCGGTGCGCGCGGTGTCCGAGGTCTGTTCGATCTACTGCGCGACGGCCAACCCGGTCCAGGTGATCGTGGCCGAGACGGAGCAGGGCCGGGGCGTGCTGGGGGTCATTGACGGCCTCCATACGCAGGGCATCGAAAGCGATGAAGACATCGCCGCACGCAAGGGGCTGTTGCGTCAATTCGGCTATAAGCTCGGCTGATGACCGTGCTGGTGACCGATGCCCGTCTGGCCAAGCCGGGTGGGCTAGGTCGCTGCCCTATCGCGCGGCATCCTGCCCACCGGATGACGACCGATGTTCAGCAGCCGATCGTTCGTGGCACCTGCCCCACCGTATATCCAGCCGTCGAGAAGTCGAAGACGCCAGCAGGGGCCTTGCCCGCCGCGAAGAAATCAATCGTGACGAACGCGGAGGGGCAGGCGGTGGCCTGTGTCAGCCGCGAGGCGGCGTTCGGACCCCCAGGCCGGCTGCTTGCGCCATAATCCACTGCCGCACCGACGACACGCCGCGAGACCGGATCCACGTACAGGGTGGTCGGATAGGGCGCGCCGACGAGCGCCAGGCGCACGCGATGGGCAGGATCGGCAGTATCCGGCCCAAGCGTCCATAGCTCGCCGGCAGACAGGAACGCGTTGACATTGTTGAAGAACGCGATCACGTCGCCCGGCAGCGCGACCGGCTCACCGAGCGCTCCCGCGCCACCGGCCAACGTCGCGTAGGTGTGGGCGGCGGGGTCGAGACGGGTCACGTCGGACCCACTAATGTGATCCACGTACACCACCGCGCCATGATCGTCGCGCACCGTGACGCTCGTGCGGTGACGTGCTGGGTCGGCGTAGACGTCCCAAGAGGCTCCCGCGCCAGGCACCGCGCTGGCGCGGAAGTGCAGCACGCTGGCGATAAGATCGGGGGGCAGCGCCGAGAAGGGCTGGTATTGCGCGCCGAGCGAGAGGCTTGCCAGGCGCAGCACGTTGATCGCTTTCGCGTTGTCGGAGCTGTCGCAGGGCAAACCTGGGCTCTGCATGCCCACATCCAGCACGACACTATAGCCACCGCGGTCCGCGCCAATGGCGCAGCGCTGGTTCTGCGACGGGAGAACGCCTGAGCTCCACTGATACTGGCCCAGGCTCCACGTCAAGCCGGGGTTGGCGGGGCCAGCGGAGAGGAAGTCGCTGCGCGCGCTGAGTGGGAGTGGTGACTCACGCAGATGCAGAGTGCTTGCCGGCAGGACGATAGTCCACGTGATGTCCACGTAGTGCCGCGATGCGTCCACCGGGTCGGTGCCAATGCTGGCGCCCGCGAAGGCAGCGCCGGCTGGCAGATAGGTCGGCAGGACGGGCGAGAACGAGAGCGCGCCTCGCTTCGACTCCACCGCGCGCTGGGTAGTCTGCAACACCGCGGCGAGGCTCTGCGGCGTCGGCGCGACACTGTGCGAGCCAAAGCGGTTGCTAGCCGAGAAGCGGCTGAACGCGACCACCGAGAAGGTAATGAGAAGCGCCGCGGCCAACGCCGGCAGCGCACGAAGCGCCGCGGAGCGTGGGCGCCGCGGCGGCCCAATGGGGCGCACGACCGGCGGCGCGGTGGCGGCCTGCAAGAAACCCGGCAGCGCGCGCGGGACCAGCCGCTTCTGCCGCCCACGCAGCGATTCTCGCACGATGCCCGAAGGCCCGGCGGAACGGCTCGCGGCCAGCACCTGGTCGAGCACCTCCGGCGAGGGAGCGGAGCGCGGCAGTGTGCCGACCAGCGCGCGGATAGACTCGTGGCGCCGCACTTCAGCAGCGCAGACTGCACAACCAGCGACATGCGCGGCGACCTGCCCGCGCAATGGCTCAGCTAGCTCGTCGTCGGCGAGGGCCGCGAGGTATGGCGTAGCTTCGCGGCAGGGCATGGGCATGTCGCTCATCGCAGCTCCTCCTCGCGCAGCGCCTCATACTGCCGGCCGAACATATCCCTCGCGCGGGCCAGACGGACCGCGGCGGCTCCCGGTGTGATGTTCAGAATCTCGGCAATTTCACGATAGCTGAGTCCCTGCGCGCTGTGCAACACCAGGCAGGTGGCATACTTCGGCGACATGCGGCGCAGCGCACGAGCGATGTGGTCGCGCTCAGCCACGCCGTCAATGGCCTGGCTGCTGATGGGGTGGGCGAATTCGTGCGGGCCAGTGTCGTCAGCATCAGAGCCGCCATCAAGCGAGATTGCCACGCCGAAGATGCGGCGTGTCCGTGAGCGACGGCGCAGCTGGTCCATGCACAGGTTCGTCGCAATGCGGTAGAGCCATGGCCGCAACCGGCTGGGATCGCGGAGCTGGTCGAGCCGGCCGTGGACGCGAATGAAGACCTCTTGCGTCACGTCGTCGGCGTCTTCTTGATTGCCGAGCAGGCGGAAGGCATAGCTGTGAATGGCGCTGGCGTGCTGGCCATAGACGGCGGTAATCAGCGCCTCAGTCTCGGCCTCCGCCCGTGCGGCGCCAGTCACGGGTGCTTCGGCGGTGGCGCGTTCGCGCGTCTGATCGCGCGCACCACTCACGAGCTGACCTCCCGGCGACGGCAGAGCAAGGGCAGATGCGGCATGAGCGTCCAGCCTCAACATGTCTGGCCACCTCTTCCGCGCTCGACAGAGACGTGGGTACGACAAACCGCGCCCAAGTGGTGTGACGTGCGAAAGGGGCAGGATATTACGGATTGGTTAAGTCGTAAACGGCATTTGTGCCATGCACAGGCCGGCGACCGTCTACCAGACTATACGTTAGTCTGCGCGCGGTGTCTCCCAATCTGGGCAGCATGGAGCGTGGTCAGCACGCACATGTAGGGAGACCATCGGGCGCATGGATGCGCCATCTACACGGTGTGCAAGGAGTCGTGAGCGCGGCTCAGCGGCCAGTCATGGGCGTTTCTTTGGGGCTGGGACTAACCGCGGGGTTGGCCGTCACCAAGTGCGCCGCGTGACCGGCGGCGGCGTGCTTGACGCGCCTGTGCGCTGCTTGGCGCGGCAGACGGCGTTGTCTCGGCAGGCAGCGCAGGAGGATCCTCGCCGGCTTCGACACGCGCCATGTAGTCGCGGGCAATTGCCTCGGCGGCCGCGCGATCGTCGGCGGCGAGCTGACCGTCAATGACCAGACTCAGCAGATAGTCCTTGAGCGGGCGGAGCCAGGGGCCGGGTCCGCGATCGAAGAGTGCCATTAGGTCGTTGCCGTCGAGCGGACTCTTGATCGGGACACGCTCAGCTTCTTCGCGCAGCCACACGATGCGCGACCGCAGCTCCTGGACGCGAGCGGCGGCGCGCGCCTGCTTATCTTGCCGGTAGCTCGTGATGTCGGCACTGGAGAGATCAAGAAGGTCGTCGAGCGCATCGCCGGCATCCACCATCAGCCGCCGTACCGCTCCATCTGTCCACTCGCTGACATAGGCATTGGCGCGCATGTGAAGCCGCACCAGCCGCGAGAGGTGATCAATGAAGGGCCGGTCGAACTTGAGCCGGCGCAGGATCTCGCGCGAGATGGCGGCGCCGACGTCCTCGTGGCCGAAGAAATGGACCTCGCCCCCTTCGACGCTGCGCGTGCGCGGCTTGGCGATATCGTGCAGCAGCCCCGCCCAGCGCGTTGCGGAGCGCGGAGGTGTACGCTCGACCACGCGCAGCACGTGCTCGTACACGTCTTTCGAGCGGCCCACGAGCTGCTGGCTGACGCCACGCAGCGCGAGCACCTCCGGCACGATATACGGCATCAGGCCGAGATCCACCAACAGGCGCAGGCCGAGCGCGGGATTAGGCGTCACGAGCAGCTTGGTGAATTCGTCGCGGATGCGCTCGCGGCTGATCTTCTGCAAGGTGCTGGCCTGGCGAACGATCGCACGGGCGGTATTGGCCTCGATCTCGAAGCCAAGCTGCGCGGCAAAGCGCGCCGCGCGCAGCATACGCAGGGGATCCTCGTCGAAGCGCTGCTCTGGCGCGTTGCCAACTGCCCGGATCAGTCCCAGCTCCAGGTCCTCGCGTCCACCGTAGAGGTCTACGATCTCGCCCGTAAGCGGGTCGCGCGCCATTGCGTTGATGGTGAAGTCGCGGCGCAGCAGGTCGTCTGGCAGGTTGTCGCCGAAGGTGACGATGGGCTTGCGCGAGTCGGGACTGTAGACATCGCTGCGATACGTCGTGATCTCAATCACGTCCACATCTGGTGGATGCGAGGCAACAGCAGTCGGCTCGACGCCAGCCGTGAGCTCCGTTGCGGGTGCGCCTACCGGGCGCCGGTAGTGCAGGCGGATGGTGCCAAACTGCTCGCCGACCGAGACGACGGCCGCCGGATTTGTGAGGTTGGCGAGGCGCTTGATCTCGTCCGGGCGGGCGTTGGTGGTGAGGTCAACGTCCGGCGAGCCTTCGCGGCGCGTGAGCAGATCGCGCACGGTGCCGCCAACCATGTACAGTTCGTAGCCGCTGGCGCCGAAGAGCCGCGCCAGCTCCAGCAGTGTTTCGAGCATACGACCAGGCTTCTATCGTGAAGGGTATTCTCAGCGGCAGGCAATGACTGTCTTCACGGTATCATGCGCGGTGCCGTAGAATCCAGTCCGCCAGATCGGCGTCCAGGAGCGAGCGCTCCGGCTCGAACTCGAAGTCGTGGGCAAAACCGGGATAGGTCTTCCAGGTCTTGTCGGCGCTGGCGAGCGCCTCGTAGAGCCGGCGCGTATGCTGCTTGGAGACCGAACGGTCCTCCTCGGATTGGAGCACCAGCGCCGGCGCCCGCACGTCGCGCGCCTGTCTGAGGATACCTTGCCGCAGCCGCAGGAGCTGCACGAGGAACGCCTTGCTCTGCTGGCTGACCCAATAGCGGTCTTCGTTGAGCAGCCGGACGGCATCGGGATTGGCGGTCATCACGGCCGGGTTGGGCGGCAGTGGAAACAGCTTCTGCGAGCCCAGCAAGCCCGCTGGCACGCCGGTGAGCACCGCGCCGAGCGGCGTCTTGATGATCTCCTTGACCCACGGATTGACGAAGACCACGCCCTTGACACGCCCGCGACCGGAGCGGGCATCATCGGCGGCAAGATAGGTAGCGAAGATGCCACCCATGCTGTGGCCGAGCAGAAAGAGCGGCGCGTTGGGCTGGCGCTTCTGAATCTCATCAAGCCATCTACTGAGGTCGTCCAGGAAAATGGAGCCCCGCCTGACGTGGCCACGCGGCCCACCCGAGCGCCCGAAGCCACGGTGGTCGTCCATGTAGACACTCAGCCCCGCGGCGTTGAGCTGATTGCCCATATCAATGAACCAGCCGGTATGCGCGCCGAGCCCATGCAGCAGCACGAGCGCCGGCGCGCCGGGGTCAGCCGCCTGCCACGTGCGGAAGAAGATCTCCGTGCCGTCGGCGAGCTGGAGCGCATCCTCGGCGTAGCTGGCACCAGACGCGGCTACCGGAGCGCCCCAATCGCCCACCTGCTCTGGGCGGTAGAACGAGTTGCTCGCCATCGTCGTCTCCCTTCATCGCCGCGCGGCCTTCATGCGCAGGGGAACCAACCCCAATGCGCCTGAAGGCAGTGTAGCATGGGCGACAGGCAGCCACAACGCGCCGGAATCGCCTACGATCCCGCCCGCGCAGCGATGGCCTCGCGAACGCGATCGGCGATGCTGTGTCCGGCCGTCAGCTCGCCGGCCAGACGCACCGCGGCGTGCAGTAGCGCGTTCTGGCCGCCGTTCTGCAGCGCTGGTGGCAAGTTGATATATTCCGCGGCGGCCGCTGCCACGATCGGCAAGATGTGGAGCGACTCCGGCTGCGAGGGGGCGGCGTCGCGCGAGGCCGCTACCGCGCCGATGACGCCGGCCAGTGCGCGCTGCGGGTGTCCCATCTGCAGATAGCGCGCAGCAACTGTCAGCGCGCCCGGCACGTCGCCGGAGGCAAGCTGTTGCTCGAAGCCGCGCAGCATACTAGCTGGGATCAGCCCACCCATCGGCACGGACTGCGCGGCGGGACGCGCGGCGGCAAGCTGGCCGGAGGGCGTCAGATTGCGCGCGGCGTTCACACCGCAGGCGGCGGTATAGACTAGCGGCCAGACCCCTGGATTCTGGGTCTGCTTCGTCACGGTATGGACAGCATGCGCGTAGAGCAGCGCGTGGCCGGTGCGCATCAACCCCTCGCGGTCGCCGGTGGGTACGTTGACAACCTCGGTCGCCGCCGCCAACGCGATGCCCGCCGCGACCCCCATCGGCGTCGCCCCGTCACGCAGCGCCTTGAGCACGGCTTCGCAGGCGGCCGTGTAGTCGCCCACCACAATCGCACGCTGGAACGCCGATCCCGCGGCCTCCTCCTTCGGAATTGACAGCCGCGTGCGAAGCCAGCCGAGCGCGTGTGCTTCCTCGGCGGCATAGGCGGCGGCGGCCGTGCCTGCGGGCGACTGGGGTGCGGCGTCGAGCATCAGCGGCGTGGCCCAGTAGATGTAGGCCGGCATGCGATCGCCCCAGTCGGCCATATCCAGCACACGGCTGCCAGCGACCGCGAAGATCAGCGGGTGGCCGCCCTCGGGGTAGCGCGTGGCGAGCGCCGCGTAGATCGTCGCCAGCACCGTCTTGTAGTCCGCGCCGGTGGCATAGTAGCCCATCAGCAGCGCGCGCGCGCGATCCAGGTCGTGCGACGCCACAGCCGCCGCGAAGGCAGCCATCGAGCCACCCTCGGCATGCACGTCGGCGGGGACCAGCGGCTCCGGCAGCGCGGGGTGCGGCTCGGGCAGGCCCTGCTTGACGCGCTCGGCTACCGCGGAGAAGGCCTGAATCAGCGGCAGCGCGGCGGCCAGATTGCGGCGCTGGTCGGCCCCCGGCTCCGGGCCGATGGGAATCGCGCGCATCCATTCGGACACCTGGCCGGCAACCGCGAGCACGCCGAGCGGATGGCCATCGCCGCCGCCCCAGGCCGCGGGGATGCCCACACGCGCGGCAACCTTCGCCGGGGGTACCTGCTCTGGGCCGAGCAATTGCAGCGTCGCGGCAATCGTGCCGTCGAGGTCGCTCGCGGTGAGTGTGTCGAGCAGGGCGGTGATGTCGGCATGGACGATCATCGGCATGGCGGCATTGTGCTCCTTTGTCTATCGCTCCGGTTTCGCTGGCACCGGAGCCCGCGTCCGGCGAGTGGGCACGCAAGCGCGCAGATCATGTCTGGGCGGGTGCGTCACCGCCGCTCTCCTGCGCGCGCAGCGCCCGGATCTGCTCCTCGATGGGCGGAATGGCGGCGTAGTCCTCGTCGAGCAACTTGTAGGCACGCTGCAGATACAGCCCAGCCAGCTGGGTGCCAGTGGCATCGGCGTTCAGCGCGGCGGCCACGAGTTGATCGGCGCGGTATTTCTCTGGCAGCGAGCGAGCGATGCGGTGCATCGTGCGACTCGCCTCGTCGAGCAGGCGACGGTCGCTGCCATCCATCGCGTAGCGCGCCTGGCCAATCAGCCGGGCCAGCTCACCAAGTCGGTCGCGCTCGGGCAGCACTTCAGCCATCACATCACCCACGTCCAGCTCGCCAAGTGGCCCGGAGGGCGGCGCGCTCTCGATCGCCGGCCAGCGCTGCGTATACTCCTCGTAGAGCTGGCCGTACGACTGGCAAGCTTCGGCGGCGTAGGCCATGCGCTGGCGGTCGTCGGTGATGAAGACGATGCCCACGTCGCAGAGATCGTCGCCGCGCCGCTCGGCAAGCTGGCGCAGATGGTCAAAGCTGGGAATGTCCTCAAGCATCGGCGGGATCGGCACAACGCTGGTCATCGCGGCCTCCGCCAGCCCCTCCATCGGGATCTGCCCTGAAAGAATCGGCGGCAGGAACTTGCCGATCGAGAATTGGATCGGCAGGACGACACAATAGGTGGCGGCGATCCGCGCCGCGCCTCCTGAGCCAAGACGCGCGTAAAGAATGGCGTGGCCGCGCGGGGCATCGGAATCGCCCAGCTCGAAGCGTAGCTGCATCGCGGCGTCTCCTCCGCTTCGGAGCCGTCCTGCAATGGCCGGCTCCGCACCACCATCATGGTATCATAGCGGCGCGGCAAGGGACGCGCAACGATAGGTTGTTGCTGAGGGCAAGGTGGAAAGCCGATGACGTTATTTCTGTTTGACATTGACGGCACACTGCTGCGGCGCATGCCCCCCGCGCACCGGCAGGCGATCTGCGATGCACTGCTTGCGGTCTACGGTGCGCATCTGGTGCCCGAAACGCTGATGCGGCCCGAAAGCCTGGGACAAACGGCGGGGATGACCGATAGCGCGATCGCCAAGCGGGCGCTGCGCGCGGCGGGCGTGCCGGAGGACGAGATCGCGGCGGGGCTGCCGGCCTTCTTCGACGCGTCTGCCGAAGCGTACCCACGTTACGTGCCCGATGACCTGCGCCCGTATCACACCCCGCATGCCGAAGAGATATTGACCTGGCTGGCGGAGCGCGGCGCGGCGCTGAGCCTGGTGACAGGCAACGTCGAGCGGATCGCCTGGATCAAGCTGCGCGCGGCAGGCCTGGCGGACTACTTCACCGGCGGCGCGTTCGGCGACGAAGCGGCCGAGCGCGAGAAGCTGCCACCACTGGCGCTGGACCGCGCGCGGTCCGCCTTTGGCCGCGCATTCGCCGCGCACGAGACGTACGTGGTGGGCGATACGCCGTCGGATGTGGCCTGCGGCGCGGCGTGTGCCCTGCGCACTGTAGCCGTCGCCACCGGCCCGGTCCATTCGCTCGACGACCTGCGCGCCGCGGGTGCCGAATTCGCCTTCGCCGATCTGCGCGGCCTGCGCACCCTGCGGCTCGCGAAGGGAGCGTGAACGGCGACATCATGATCACCACACCTCGGACCTTCGCTCCATCTCCACAAAGGTAGTGGCGGCAAGTGTGAAGTACACGCCCCT
>DASUBU010000061.1:0-29281 GCA_035763125.1 Ktedonobacterales bacterium | reverse complement strand
CAGCCGGATCGCGTGGATCAGGCACACGCGGCGGGTGTGCCAGTGTATGTGCTGCGCGGGACAAGCGTTGACCGGTTGCGCGAGGCGCTGACCGATCTCTTCCGGCCAGACATGGAGCAGGCCCGGCGCCTGCATGGTGCGGCTGAGGACGCGAGCGACGACACCGATACAGATGCCGAGTAGGCGACCGTGTGTCATGGGCGTTGCGGCGGCACACCAGGAAGCGGGCCGATTGCCTTCGCGCACGATGTGTATCACGCTGTCAGCAGCTTGCCAACCTCGCCGCAGACGTGTTCCGCGATTGCCCAGCCCTCAGTCAACGTGGCCTTGTGATGGCTGTAAACGGCAATGATGTACGTCTCGTTGCCGATGGTCACGATGCCGGAGCTATTCATCGCCCAGCGCCCATCGGGCCCTGGCACCCAGCCGTCCTTCATCCAATAGTGGGCACCGTTGGGCGCCGTGGTGCCGACGCCGGTTTGTTGGTCGGATTCGATGTGCGACATGAGGTTGAAGGCGAGCGCGCGATCGTGCGCGGTAAGGACGGTGCCCTCGTGCAGCGCGGTCAGCAGACGTACCATGGCGAGCGGCGAGACCGTGCTGTAGCCCCACTCGCCCGCATAATCGGGGCTGAGGCCGGGAATCTTGAGCGAGCGCATCAGCCGATCCACCGCAGGCGCGCCGCCGACCTCCAGCCAGAGCGACTCGGCTGAGTCGTTGTTCGAATTCTCGATCATCGTCGTCAGCAGGTACATCTCGTTGGCGTTAGGCTCGCGGCCCTGCCGCTCAGTCATCGAGAGGAAGGTGGTCATGATCGGCACCTTGGCCGAGCTTGCCATGATGTACTGGTTGTCGGCGTTGTAGGTGTAGTACTGGTGACGGGTGAGATCGTAGACGGCGGCGCCCGAGTCGCGGCCGAGGCCGCTGAGATACCCAGCGAGCGCGGGCGAGAGAACGTCGAACGATGCCCAGGCGGGAGTCCCGGCCGCGGGCGCGGAGAACGTGAGCATGCTTGCGTCTGCCCAGCCGTCGCCAGCGGCGTGCGGGCCCTGCCAATGCGCGCCGAGCCAGAGATCGTTGCCAACCCACTGCGACGCGCCGCTCAAGGTGAGCGGAAAGTTCTGGCCGATGTGGGCCGCGGCGCTGCCAGTGCCAGGGCTTGTCTGGAGGGTAGTGTTCCCCGTGCTCCACGCGCGCTGACTGGCGGTGATGGTGACGGGTGGCGCACCGAGCGTGCGCAGATAGGCGACGCCGGTGGCGAGGGGCGTGATATGTGGCGCCCCGTCGTCGTCGAGGTCGTCGTCGTCTTCGAGCAGCGCGCTGTGCCAGAACGCCATGACCTGCACATGATGCGCAGCGGCTCCGGTCTGCATCACGATCTGCACGGGCGGTGTGAGCGGCAGACCAACGTCTTGCTGCCAGCCGTTGGGTGCGACCTCTGGGCGCTGGATGTATTGCCACATCGCCGCAGGAATGAGGCGGCCGCTCTGCTGATTGCCGTGCGCGTCGCTATAGGTGAAAGTTGGCTGATCCTGGCCGGAGAAGCGCACGCCATCGTCAACGCTATTGCCAGTCACCGCACCAACTAGCTCGACCGGCACGATTGCCCGACGCAGGTCGGCGTAGGTGGCAGAGGCGGCGTCATGCAAAGGGGCGAGGCTGCCGGCGCTGAGCAAGGGCACAAGCAGTGGCAGCCGAATGATGCCGGTCGCGGCGTCGCGCGTTCCGCCTGCGAAGGCTGGCTGAGCGAGATCGCCAAAATCGGAGGCGCTGGGGCCGCGGCCTGCCGCCTGGTCAGGCGAGGGCAGCAGCAGGGCACCCGAGGTGAAGAACTGTACCCAGCCATTGGTGGTGCTGTAGGCGAGGGTAGTCGGCTGGCCGAGCAGCGCGGCGCCCCCATGGGCGGCATAGTACGCTGTGAATCGCGCGTCAATAGCGTAGGGGTGCGAGCCTGCGGCGCTATAGGAGAAATGGGGCGTGGTTGTGCGTGTCTGGCGCGCCAACAGTTGGGCGGCGCTTGGTGAGCTAGCGGCGGAAGGCTGGCGCGCTGGTGGCCCGTTGTGCGATGTGAGCCACCCTACCGCACCGATGATCGGCATAAGCCACAGCGCTGTTATCAGACTAACGGTGAGCGCGCGCCGCAGTGTGAGATGTGCTGCGCCGGCTCGATGCGCGGTGTCTGTATCCGGTGGCGTCTTGGTCAGCGGCATCCAACCATCCCCTCATCCACAAGATGTCCTGTCGGCACATGATTCTATACTACTGCTAGGCAGGTCGTGGTACAACAGAAAGAGCGCAAAAGGCGTACCGAATGTGTGCCAACGCCGATTATTGCGTGGCGAGATGGGCATGGAATGCCGGTCCAGAAGGGCATCGTATGGATTATTCGATCGTGGCGCGGGCTGCGGCGATTGCCCTGCTCGACATAGTACTGAGTGGTGACAACGCATTGGTGATCGGGGTAGCGGCGAGCCGGCTGGAGCGCTCGCAGCGCTATATGGCAATCGTGTTGGGCGGGGCAGGGGCGATTGTGTTGCGGCTGCTGCTTGCCTCGGTGGCAACGACGCTGCTGCTGGTGCCGTATCTGCGCTTCGCCGGCGGCGTGGTGATCTTGGTGATCGCGGTGCGGCTGCTGCTGCCGGAGCGCGCGCGCGAAGACACGCGCGCGCGCGACAGGCTGGGCGCGGCGATTGTGACGATCCTGCTCGCCGATGTGACGATGAGCACGGACAATGTGATCGCAGTAGGCGGCCTGGCCGACGGCAACATCGTCTTGATCGTGGCCGGCGTGACGTTGAGCATGCTGCTGCTCTTCGTGGCAAGCTCGGTCATCGCGCGAGTGGTCGAGCGGGTGAGCTGGCTGCTAGACCTGGCGGCGATCGTGCTGGGATGGACAGCCGCCAATCTCGCGCTCAACGATCCAGGCGTCGGGCAGCTCATCCGTCTCTCGGAGCGCGAGGAGGCCGCGCTTCACTTCTACCTTGTGGCGCTCATCATCTTGATTGACTTGCTCGTGCGCGCGGTCCAGCGGCGGACGGTGCGCCGCGCGGTGCAGGCGACAGCGCCGCCGGGCGCTGTGAGCAGCGACGGCGCGGATGGTGCGGCAGCAATGCCGAACGGCCGCGGCGCGTCGGTGATGGCTCCGGCGACCGATGCGAGAGCCGCTGGTGCGCTGGGGGCTGGAGTGCAGCAGCCTCGGCCAGGACCGCATAGCGGCACGGCCGGCGAGCGGTGACGTCCGCTACGCGGGCGCCGCTGACGCGTCCAGCGTGTATGAGTCGTCTTGGGCAAGATGGCCCATAGCTTGGGCTACGCCCTGCCGCTCGGAGCGCAGGGCATCGGTGAGGGCCCAAAGGACGGCCTCGCCGCGGTGGGTCAGGTGAATCTGCACGATGCGCCGATCAGTGGCCTCTTGACCGTGGCGGCGCTCGAGCAGGCCGCGCGCCTCGGCGCGGTTGACGAGGCCGATGACGGCATTGTGGCGAATTTGCAGGCGCTCGGCAAGCTCGGTGATGCTGGCCCATTCACGCCCTGGGAAGCCCTTGACGGCCAGCATGAGCTGATAGTGCTGCGGGGTAATGCCGACCTTGGCCGCCTCAAGCTCGGTCTGGCGCACCAGGCGGCGCACCGAGTAACGGAAGTCGGCCACGCGCTCGTATTCGGCCTTGGTCAGGGCCAGCTCGCGCGCCGAGCCGCCATTGCCGCCGAGGGTACTGTCAATGGAGTGTGGTGTATGTCCGGCCGGTGCCGCCTGTCTCGCCATCGTGAGGTCCCACCTTCTCGCGCGATGCTATTGGGCAAGCGCGCGGTCTGAAAAAGATTGCTTGCCAGAGTTAGAATATATGTGCCGGCTCCGCAACCGTCAAGGGGCTACGAATAAGTGCGTATGCCGTCCGCGCAATGGGCGAGCGCCGCGCACGGTGCGTGCCGAGGTGCGACTGGGGGAGGACGCTACGCCAGCCGCACCACCTCGATCTCCTCCGCGAAGCGGAGCTCCTCAATATCGCCATGCCAGAAGAGGCGTTTCATCAGCTCACCAACGGCGAAGAGCAGGTGTTGTTGGGCTACCTCACGCGCATCTTCAAAGGCAGCCGAGCCGTCGTGAGTGCGGGCGCTAAGAAACCAGTCGTGCAGAGGCGTTCCCAGCGCGGCGCGCACGAGGTAGCAGAGCATCTTGAGCGCGCCATCGTCGTCGGGCAAGAAGACGCGAAGCTGCGGCAGCGCACCGATCAGATCCAGCCGATAGAAGACGCCGTAGTGCTCGCGCGAGGTCTGGAAGAGCGAGACTTCGGGAGGTCCCTCGCCAGCGGCTCGTGCTGCGGCCTCTCGCGCGGCGTCGGCGCGCCGAATCGAGGCGCCGAGAATGTCACGTTGGGCTCCTCGGACCTCGTCGTCTTCGGCAGGCGCTCCGGCGTGCTCGGCCTCGTCTTCCTCTCTGCCCTCCATCCTCACGCCAAGCTGGGCCAGCAGCTCGGTGAGTTGTTCATCCAGGCTCATATGCGGTCTCCCTCCCGATGGCGCTTGACCACCGTCATGTGGCCATTCTCTCGCGACGGGGAGAGAGCGGTAACGGGAGCGCCGCTGAACGAGGAGCGCATTGTAAGGCGAGGCAGGGCAAGGCACGCCACCACCGGTCCGGCAGAAGGCGGGGAGCGCTTTACGGCGACGGCCGGTGATGGCCGAAGAATCCCCACTGGCGCGGTGCGGGGCGCTGTGCGACATCATCTTCTTGCTCATCGGCCGCGACGAACTCGTCGCCATGGTAGCCGGGCGAGCGGGAGCGCGATCCGCGGGCAGGCGGGCGAATAGCGTAGTCGGCGCGCGGGCGAGCGCCCCGCGCGCCGTCCTGGTCCTCGCCGTTCGCCGCCGGACGCGGCGCGGAGGAGACAGGCCTGGCAGCAGGGCGAGCGACTGGCGTGATGGTCAGCGCGGTGTCTGTGCCGCCGTGGCGCGCGGGCGCTGGGGGGACAGCCGGGACGCCTGGTGTCTGGCTGGTGTCAGCCGTGTCGCGACCGTGCGCCGGATACGCTGGTGTTGAATGGCCCGAGGTGCCTGGCGGGCTCGCGAATACGCCAACGGCGGAAGTGGAATGCTCGCCCCGATCCAGTGAAGCAGGACGCGAGACACGCAGCGGCGGCGTGCGGCTGGGCGTGGCGGCTGTGACGGTGTAGGCCCGCTCGTGCCGGACACGCGGCTCGAAGCCGGTGGCGACGACGGTGACTCTGAGGCTGCCGGCGAGCGTGGCGTCGTTGACAGTGCCGT
Source organism: Ktedonobacterales bacterium (assembly GCA_035763125.1). GTDB lineage: Bacteria > Chloroflexota > Ktedonobacteria > Ktedonobacterales > JADMIN01 > SMAG-U1939. Next base: position 24,019 of record DASUBU010000061.1, on the reverse strand, counting down.
AGACGAGGTTGGCGTCAGGGTGGGCCGCGCTGCCGATGATATCGGCGATGGTCTCCACCTCGCGCAGGGTGAGGTCGTCGCCGCCGGTGACGTTGAAGATCACGCCGCGAGCGCCGCTGATGTCCACGTCGAGCAGCGGATTGCTGAGGGCCTGGCGGGCGGCTGCCTCGGCGCGGCCCTCGCCTTCGGCGCGCCCAGTGGCAATCAGCGCGGAGCCAGCGTCAGCCATCACGCCGCGCACGTCGGCGAAGTCAAGATTGACCAATCCCGGGATCGTAATCAGGTCGCTAATGCCCTGCACGCCCTGGCGCAGCACGTCATCGGCCAGGCTGTAGGCGTCGAGCAGGCTCATGTCGCGTCCGCCAAGCTCAGCCAGCCGCTCATTGGGCACCGCGATCAGCGCATCCACGGTGTCACGCAGGGCAAGCAGGCCCTGTTGGGCGACGAGCTTGCGGCGGCGCTCGAACCCGAAGGGCGTCGTGACAACCGCCACGGTCACAGCGCCGGCCTCGCGTGCCGCCTGCGCCAGGAGCGGTGCGCCTCCGGTGCCGGTGCCGCCGCCCATGCCCGCCGCGATGAAGACCATGTCGGCGCCATCCACCGTCTCGCGGATTCCCTCGTAGCTCTCCTCGGCGGCCCGGCGGCCAACCTCGGGGTTACCTCCGGCACCCAGCCCGCGCGTGGTGGTCTCGCCCAGCCGCAGGCGGCGCGGCGCGCGCGACGTATCGAGCGACTGGTGATCGGTATTCATGGCGATGAACTCGACGCCAGAGACGCCCGCCGCGATCATGCGGTTGACCGCGTTGGTGCCGGCGCCGCCGATGCCCACCACCTGCAGCCGGGCGCACCCGATCTGCCGTGGCAGCACCGGGTGGGATGCTGCATCCTGCCCAGAGACATTCTGCCCGCTGTCGTGCTGGTCCTGCCGCTGTTCATCCCGCTCCACTGGCTGCATGCTCTCCACCTTTCGGACCACTCCGGGTATCGTGGCGATGTCCTGTTTCCATCGCTGCTCGCGCCTGTGCCACGTCAACGTTGGCCATGCCTACGGGCGCCACCTCGTCTCACGTCACGGCAGCACGGTATGGAACGCGCGCCGCAGGCCTGCCCTGAACCCCGACAGCGGGCGCTTCTTGCGCGCGGCGACGCCTCCCCCTGGCGCGTAGCGCGCCTGCCAGAGCACCAAACCAGCGGCCGTGCTGAAGGCGGGCGCGGCGAAGACGGCTGGCAGGCCCGCGATGCCGCTCGGCCCGGCCCGGTAGACGGGCAGATCCAGACCGTGCGCGAGCAAGGTATCCAGCCCTGGCAGCGCGGCGCCTCCGCCCGTCAACACCAGTGCCTCTGGCTCGACGCCTAGCTCGCGGGCTTCCTCCAGGCGCTCGGCGAGCAGATCGGCGAAGCGATACGCGCGCTGCTGGAGGACACGGGCCACCTCGGCCCGCGGCACAACCTCCGCGACGCCATCGGTGTCGGCTAGCTCGATCAGGGCGCACTCCTCGACATGCGATGGGTCGCAGTGACCGTGCCGCAGCTTGAGCTCCTCGGCTGTGACGCCTGGCACTTTGAACTGCGCAGCCAGCTCACGGGTGAGCGCGTTGCCGCCCTCGGCTATCACGTCACTCAGCCAGACGGAGCCGGCGATGGCAATAGAGAAGCTGGTGATGTCGGCGCCGATATCAGCGACTGCCAGGCACTGCGCGTCAGGATGGAGATCGCGGACGGCTTCAGCGGCGGCGAGGGGGGCGGCGACTACCAGCTCCGGCTGGCCGCGCCCCTGGCGTACGCATTTGAGCAGGTTCTGCAGCGTAGTAGCCGCCGCGCTGACATAGTGCACCTCGACGTCCAGGCTGCGGCCGGCCATGCCGCGAGGGTCCTGCACGCCGACCTGATTGTCCACCATGTAGGCCCGCGGAATCTCGTGTAGGAGCTCGCGGTTCTCGCCCAGGCGCAGCCCGCCACGCGCCTCCGCGATGGCCCGCGTGACATCCTCGGCGGTGATCTCGCGGCCCAACGGCGTGATAGTGACCTCGCCACGCAGATTCTGGCTTTGCAGGTGGCGGCCGCTGACAGCCAGGCAGAGCGGCGGGAGGCGTCGGCCCAGGCGCTCTTCCACCAGGTAGATCGCCTGCTCGACAGCTTCGGTCACGCTAGCCAGGTCTACGACGACGCCGTCGCGCAGGCCGCGTGCCTCGATGTACGCCGCCTCGACGTAGCGCACAACGCCATCGGGCTCGCGAGCGGCGACAAGCAGCGCGACTTTGGTGGCGCCCACGTCAAGTCCGGCGCACAGATGAGTTGGTGGCCCTCCCATGCTCTGTCCTCTCCTTCATCGCCGCCCGCTCCTTGGCGTCCTGCTCCCACAGGCTCCACCTGCGCCCATTCACCTGATCGCGCTGCCAACCGTACGAGCACCGCTCAGCCGGCGAGCCGGTAGAAGGGGTGTCCACCCCAGCGCAGGTCAATTAGGACCGCCTGCCTGGCCGCTCCACCGAGCTGATGCAGCAGAGCGCGCAGCTCGGCAAGCTGCGTCTGCACGCCCTGAGCGACCTGCTGGGATGTAGGGTCCGACAACAGCGACGCGACCGACCCCGAGTCGCTGGCGGCCTGGGCGGCATCGCGCGGTGTACCGAAGTCCACCTGTCTGCCGTCCGCGCTCGCCGCGACAAAGCCGGTGTCCGTGGTATAGGCGAGCGTCCAGCCATCGCCGAGCACCTCCTGCACTCCCTTGCGCAACTGGCCTGCCATTTCGACGAGCGTGGGTGAAAGTTGTGACCCGGCCGCCGGCGTCCGACCGCCGAAGGCGGCACCAGTGGCGTCGCGGACCTGCACCAGGGCGGCGCTGGCGTAGGCAGCGTCGCTGTCGGGTGTGCCAAGGACAGTGCCGTCGCTGGCGATGACGAGCTGGGCGGAGGGCGTGCTCCATAGGAGCGCGGGCCGGCGCAGGATCACAGTCACAACTAGCGTGTCAGGATAGGCGGTGCGGATGCCAGCGCGGGCGACGGCTGGCAGCGCCTCCACACGGCGCACGCGGGCGGCCAGATCGCAGCGGAAGATGTTGCAGCCAGTGAGCGGCAGGGCCTCGATGGCGCGCAGCACGATCGCATCATCTGTTCCTTCGACGCGCACGTGGCGCACCTGCCAGTAGGGCGAGGTGGCGGCCCAGAGCGCCACGACCGCGAAGAGCACCTGCGCGCAGACAAGCGTAAGCAGCGCGAGGCGCCGAGGAAGGTTGCGCTTGCGGCTGCTGGCATCCACTGGTGATGGCCTGGTTGCGCCAGCTGGTGTGGTCGCTGCTGGGCGGAAGACGTCGCTGGGCGCCCGCCCGCCAGCCGGCAGAGATGGCGCGGAGAGCGCTTTGTGCACGCGTGGCGCCGTGTGCTGCGCCCTCGCCTGGGGCAGCTCTTGGCCCGCGAGCAGGTCGGTGCCCACGCTGCCAGCTGGCCGCTGGCGTGAGCGGGGTTGCGGCGCGGGAGCGTGCGGCGCGGCGCGGCGTAGCGGGAACGGCAGCACACGCCCACGGCCTGCGCTGTGCGCATTGACGTGCGCCTGTCGCCGGTCGTCTCGCCGGTTGTGCTGCCGCTTGCCCATCGTCTCGGCTGCTCCCTCGTGCCAGGGCATTTCGTCTCGCCGCTGGCCAGACCCTGCCGACACGTAACGCACATGGGATGCCGGAATGACGACCTATGGAGGTGATGATATGGAGCACGCTCTCCGTCTGCCCGAAGCATGCAACGCCGGCATGTGTTAGGCTCCTAGCCGATTTGTGATAGCTATATGAGTGGAGGCATCGGTGGGTCTGTAACATATGAGGCGATTGTGGTGGGTTGCTCCGCAGCTTGCCGAGGCTGGTAAGCTGATGAAGAGCGTACAGCGCATGATGCGCGGCGGCTTATGATGCGCCGGGCATGCCAGAGCGCGTGTACGAGAGAAGGGAGAGCGACGCGATGAGCACGGCTGCGACGAGCGAAACGACGACGTTCCGCAACTATATCGGCGGCGAGTGGGTGCCCGCGACGGAGGGGCGAACGAGCGAGAACCACGACCCCGCCAACGGCGAGCTGATCGGCTACTTCCCGCGCTCGGGACAGGCCGACGTGGACGCGGCCGTGGCGGCGGCGAAGGCCGCCTTCGATGGCTGGCGGCGCACCCCGGCTCCCAAGCGCGGCGAGATCCTCTACCGCGTTGGGCGGCTGCTGGAGGAGCGTAAGGAAGACATCGCCCGCACGCTGACGCGCGAGATGGGCAAGGTGCTGGTGGAGGCGCGCGGCGACGTGCAAGAGGCCATTGACATGGCCTACTACATGGCTGGCGAGGGGCGCCGCCTCTTCGGCACCATCGTGCCCTCCGAGCTGCCCAACAAAGCGGCTTACGGCCTGCGCGAGCCGATCGGCGTTGTCGCCTGCATCACGCCGTGGAACTTCCCGGTCGCCATTCCCTCGTGGAAGACGATGGCGGCCCTGATCGCCGGCAACACCGTCGTGCTCAAACCCGCCACCGACACGCCGCACTCAGCAGTCAAGTACGTCGAGGTCTTCGAGCAGGCGGGACTGCCGGCTGGCGTGCTCAATCTGGTGATGGGCAGCGGCGCGGAGGTTGGCATGCCGCTGGTGCGTCATCCCGATGTGGCCGCCGTGTCGTTCACCGGCTCGAACGACGTTGGCCGCGAGGTGAACGTCGAAGCGGCGCGGGCGCTCAAGCGTGTGACGCTGGAGCTGGGCGGCAAAAACGCGATCATCGTGATGGATGATGCCGATCTCGATCTGGCGGTGGATGGCATCCTGTGGAGCGCCTTTGGCACCACCGGCCAGCGCTGCACCGCGTGCAGCCGGCTCATCGTGCAGCGTGGGGCGGCGCGGCAGCTCGAATCCAAGCTGCTGGAGCGCATCGCACGCCTGCGGCTCGGGCATGGGCTGGCGAAGGATACCGATGTCGGACCGCTGATCAATGCCGGCCAGCGTGAGCGCGTGCACGCCTACATGGACGTGGCGCGGACGGATGGCGCGCGGATTCTCTGCGGCGGCGAACCGGCGACAGTGGGCGAGCTGGCCCGCGGCAGCTTCTATCAGCCGACGCTGCTGGGCGGCGTGCGGCCCGAGATGCGCGTGGCGCAGGAGGAGATCTTCGGCCCCGTGCTCTCGATGATCGAGGTGGATACGCTGGACGAGGCGATCGCCGTCAACAACGGCGTCACGTACGGCCTCTCCAGCAGCATCTTCACCCGCGACGTGAACGCCGCGCAGACGGCGATGCACGAGCTGGCCTCCGGCATCGTCTACATCAACGCCGGCACGATCGGCGCCGAGATTCAGCTTCCCTTCGGCGGCACGCGCGGCACCGGCAACGGCCACCGCGAGGCCGGGCTGGGCGCGATGGAGTTCTTCACCGAGTGGAAGGCCGTGTACGTGGACTACAGCGGCAAGCTCCAGCGCGCGCAGATTGATGCCTAGCGTTTGCCCTGGCTGGCTTTGCCCTGACCAGAACGCGTGCGATACGTCTCGATCAACGGTGGGAGGCCAGCGACCGCGGCGGCCAGGATCAGGATTGTGCTGGGCAGGAAGAAGTAGCCAACGCCCGACACCGCGGGCAGCGTGACCCCGAGCGCGGTGAGGGCACAGGTGACGAGCGCCATGTAGGCGGTCAGCCGGGAGTCGGGCTTTTCGGCGCGGCGCTGCGCCCAGGCGGCAAGTGCGCCCCCGGCATACAGCACCAGCACGACGCTGAGGGCCACGGCCACGCGCGCGGCGGTCTGCGCCAGGTTCTGGCCCGTAACCGGCTGACACTGAATCTTCGGATACTGGATGCCGTAGCAGCTCTCGTGCTGGACGAAGGCCGTAATGATGAGGTAGAGGCCGGCGACGAGGGCCAGGGCGAGCGCCGCGCTGGCGGCGATCAGCTCGATACGAAGCGCGCGCTTCACGCGGGTTAACTCCTTCAAGTGACGGCTGTTCAGCCGTACGATACCGCGACGCGGCCCTCCAGCGCCAGCGAATTGCCCCGAAGGATCGGCAGCGCAAGTTCTCCGTCAGGTGCATTGGACCTGCGTCATACATGCACGCTTTGCTTCTCCCTATCGCGCCTGTGTGTACATTCAAGCGCTGTGATAGAATGGCTTGCACGTGGCCGCCGCGGATTCATGCGACACTGCGCGCATGCGAGGGGGCAAAGTGGCCAGGGCGCTCCAGGATGGGAGCGAGGAGTGGCGCAATGGCTGCGCGGCGCGGAGCAAGGGGTGGATCGAGAATGGCAGCGACACGGCGGCAGAACGCGACGAGAGGGGGCAGGGCACTCGTCGAGCGATTGTTCGATGAAGTGTACAATCAGCCCGATATTGAGCTGGCGATGGCAGTGTGTGCCCAGATCGTCCGTACACCGGAAACCTTACGCCCGGACTTGATTCGTCTGAGGACGGCATTTCCCGACTTCAAGATGCACATTGATAGGATCGTGAGCGCGAACAGGGCCGTCTTCGTACGGTGGGGCGGGTACGGCACGCATACGGGGCCATTGGTGTTGTCTCATCTCCACCTGACAGTCCCGCCGCGCCATGTGCGAGTGGACCTGACAGGCAATACCTTGTACATTGTGGACGGCGACCAAATCGAGACACGTATTGCCGAGCGCGACACCATCGGGCTGCTGCTCCAGCTCGACGTGCGGTTCGTGGCTAGCTGAACGCGGAGTGGAGTGCTGCGCCGCGGCGGGCTGAACGGAGAAGCGGCGATGCCCGACGAGCTGGAGCGCATTGACGCCGACGAGGCCCGACAGCGGCTGGCCGAGACGGGATTGCTCGCCGGCTGTATGCTGGTCGAGGCCGATCTGGCGGAGCTGGAGGCCCACGCGCCCGTGCTGCGCGACTGCCGTTTCGTGGATGTATCGCTGCGTAGCGCTGTGCTGGGTGGGCTGCGCTGCTCTGGAACACACTTCCTGCGCTGCCGCTTTGACGGCGCGGATCTCGCGGGCGCTGAGCTGTCCGGCTGCGCGTTCTTCGACGCCGAGACCGAGCAAGGCTGCACCTTCGCGCGGGCCACGCTACGCTTCACCACGTTCTCCGACTGCACGCTGGATCGCTGCCTCTTCGAGGAGGCGGACCTGGCCCACACGACGATCAGCGGCTCGCGCGCGCTGGGAGCGAGCTTCGTCAAAGCGTCCTTTGGCGGGGGCGCGAAGGTGACGGGCTGTCTGCTGCGCTACGCCGATCTGCGCGACGCGAACCTGGCGCAGTGCGACCTGACCGGCAACGATTTCGAGTGGGCGAATCTGGAGGGCGCGAGCCTGCGCGCGGCGACGCTGCGCGATTCGACGCTCAACCGCGCCGCGCTGCGGCGAGCGGACTTTCGTGGGGCGGATCTGCGCAACGCCAATCTGGGCGGCTTCGATCCACGCGCGTTGGATGCGCGCGGGGCAATACTCCTCGAGGGTCAGGCGCGGCAGGTGCTCGAGAACATGGAGCTGATCGTGCTGCCGGACAATCGCTGACCCAGTGAGCAGCTCCCGTGCGGAATGGTCCAGGGCTGCCCGCCATCGGGCACTGAAAGGCCCTCTCAAGACGGCAGAGGGAGCGGAGGAAACGGCAACACAGCAGAGAGGCCAGATCGCGCCGGCCGCGGCGCGCGCTCACTCGCTCTGAAGGGTGATGCGAGATGCTCTTCCCTGCGCTGCGCCATCACACGCCGATTCCCACGAAGCGGATCCAGCCGCGGACGATGCGGTTGGGCAGTCCGCTGAGGTCGGTAATGTGCCAGCCGGCGATTGTGTGGGTCAGCGGCAGGGCGAGGAAGTAGTGCCAGTCGTTGTAGTTCTCCTGGGCGATGTAGACGTGGGTGGCGTCTACGGCGGTGACGACCGCGACGTGGCCGAGCGTGCCCGCACGGATGCCTGAGCGCCAGCCGGCGGCGGCACTCTTCACGTCCTGGAAGATGAGCAGATCGCCCGGCGCGGGGGCGGACGCGCTCGTGCCCTGCGACGCGTCGTCGTAGAGGGTGTACGTGCCGGTGGGCAGCAGCGAGCGCACCTGGCCAGGGTGGGCGCCGGTGGCGTCGGCATAGTCGAAATACAGCTCGGAGTGGCCGGTGAATCGGGGCAGCGCGAAGAGCTCCCAGTCCAGCCGGTTGACCAGCTCGGTGCATTGGAACAGATAGCGATCGGGCGAGCCGGTGTTGCTGCAGACGAAAACCCCCGGCTGAAGCGCGCCCCAGCCCACCGCCGGACTCGTCGCGCGCGGACGGGCGAGCATGCGGCCCCAGGTCGCCGTCGCCGGATCGTAGCCACCGAGGTGCTGAGCCGTGGCGCAGTCTTCTTGCGCGGGCCGCGCAGGCTTGAGAGGAACGGCATTCGATGGCGCGGCGGGCAGGTAGGTAGCGAGCAGCGCTGTGAGGGCGGCGGCATGCGCGGGCGCATCCCTGGCGCACTCTTCTCCGGTGACGTAGTCCTGGCCGGCGAGGAGGATCCGGATCAGGCACGGCACGCGGCTGGTGGCGGCATCGGTGTCGGCGATGAAGGCGGGGTACGGACCAATGGCGCTATCCGGCGTCCCGCGCGCGGCGAAGGCGGCGGCCATCCCGGCTCCGCGCAGCACGGAGACGAGCACGAGCGTGCCGGGGTGGCTGGGATCGGCGAGCGCCACAGCGCCGATATTGGGCCGCGCGCGCAGCGCTGGCGAGGGCAGCGCGGTCCAGCCGGCGGGCAGCGCAAGGCTGAAGCCCAGCCGCGTATCAACGTAGGCGGAGAACCGCGTGTGGCTGGCGGTGACGGTGGGAGTGTGCCCGGCAGGACGACCCGCGGCGGCGCTGGCGCAGCCCGCGAGCAGCAAGCACACAAGCACGGACAGCGAGGGCGCATGGCATGCCCAGCGTGTGGCACCTCCCACAGATCGTCGCTCGTCCATGGCGCTCGCTCCTACCACATGTGCGCTCCATGCAGACATGGTAGCACCTGCGAGCCCATTTCCGGTGTGCGTAGCACCTTACGCGGATTGCTCGCGCTTCTGACCGCCGCCGGTCATCAGCAGGCCCAGGCGCTCCTCAGAGGTATCGGGCGACTCGAAGCTGACGATGCGGCCCTCGTACATCACCGCGATGCGATCGGAGAGCGAGCGCACCTCCTCCAGCTCTGCCGAGACAAGCAGGATAGCCGCCCCAGCGTCGCGCTGAGCGATGAGTTGGCGGTGAATGAACTCGATGGCGCCGATATCCACGCCGCGGGTGGGCTGTGACGCCAGCAGCACGTGGGGCTCGCTGCCCAGCTCGCGCGCCACGATCACCTTCTGCTGGTTGCCGCCGGAGAGCGCCCGGACGGGCGTCTCGGTGGAGGGCGTGCGCACGTCGAACTGAGCGATCAGCTGTCGCGCCCATGCCAGGATGTCGGCCAGCTTGAGAACGAACCCGCGCCACGAGAAGCGCGGCTCGCGCTGGCGGCCGAAGATCAGATTGTCGGCGACTGAGTAGTTCAGAATCAGGCCCGTCCCGCGGCGATCCTCAGGGATGTGCCCCATGCCGGCTTTGCGGGTGAGATGCGCGTTAGCATTCGTCACCTCGGTCTCGCCCACCCATACATGGCCGCTCTGCACTGGCAGCGTGCCTGCCAGCGCCGCGATCAGCTCGCTCTGGCCGTTGCCCTCGACCCCCGCGATGCCCAGAATCTCGCCGCGGTGCAGCTCAAACGAGACATCGCGCACGGCTGGCAGCTCCTGCTCGTTGTTGACGGCCAGATGCTCGACCCGCAGCGCGACCTGCCCGGGCCTGGCGGGCGCTTTCTCGACCCGCAGCAGCACCGTGCGACCCACCATCATGCGGGCTAGCTCTTCCTCGCTGGTGGCGGCCGTCTCGACGGTGCCGACGACCTTGCCGCGACGCAGCACCGTCACGCGATCCGAGATGGCCAGCACCTCTTGCAGCTTGTGCGAGATGAAGATGATCGTCTTGCCCTGCGCCTTGAGTCCGCGCAGCACCCGGAACAGCTCGGTGGTCTCTTGCGGCGTGAGGACACCCGTCGGCTCGTCGAGGATTAGAATATCGGCGCCGCGGTAGAGCACCTTGAGGATCTCCACCCGCTGCTGCAGGCCGACCGGCAGCTCGCCGACAATGGCATTGGGCTCGATGGCGAGGCCGTAGCGCTCCGAGAGTTGGCGGATCTCGCCCGTGACGGTGGCGCGATCATAGACGCCGCCGGTCGTGGTCGGCTCGCGACCCAGCACGATATTCTCGCCGACCGTCATCACCGGAATCAGCATGAAATGCTGGTGGACCATGCCAATGCCCAGCCCGATGGCGTCACGCGGGCCGTGAATCTGGGCAGGCGCACCATTGATGGCAATCGTACCAGAGTCTGGCCGCAGCAAGCCGTAGAGGATATTCATCAGGGTCGTCTTGCCGGCGCCGTTCTCGCCAATCAGCGCGTGAATCTCGCCGCGCCGAACGGCAAACGTGACGCGGTCGTTGGCAACTACGCCCGGCCACGTCTTGGTGACGTCGCGCATCTCGACGGCATGCGGCGCTGCGCCCCCGCCGGGGATCGCGCTCTGTTCCTGGACTTCGGTGCTCATCGCCTATCCCTCGTGTCAGTGACCGCTCGCCTTGCGGGAGCGGCTTGCCCGCAACTCCGATCAGATCGGAGTCCGAGCTTCGGGGCCGACTGACGGGCGGCCCACTGCCCCGTAAGACAGTATAGCCGGGTTTCTAAGCGCCGGATGCGTTTGGAAGCCGTTTCACCAGCCAATCAAGCTAGTGTGCCTTACGCATACAGACAGTATAGCATGAAAAGGGGGTGGCGCTTCCTCTGCCATCTGCAGGTGGCAGTCCCCGCGCCACAATTTCTATGGAATGCGCCTGGGCTATCGCCTCGGCGCTGGCAGGCTTCTACTGCAGCGATGTCGTTGCGCTCTCGCCGTCGCGCGCTCCCGTCCTTTCTCTAGCCAGTTCAAGGCACGAACCGTGGCAGCGTATCACTCGCCCCCTGGCTCGTAGGGGATGCCATCGGCTGCCGGCGGCACGCTCTTGCCGACGAACCCGGCCAGCACGACCAACGTCAGCAGGTAGGGCACCATCTGAATGAAATACGACGAGACCGGCAGGGTCGAGTTGTAATCGAAGAGTGCCTGCCCGGCGCCGAAGATCAGGCACGAGAACAGGGCCCCGTAGGGCGTCCATTTGCCGAAGATCATGGCGGCCAGGGCAATGTAGCCGCGGCCGGCGGTCATATTGGGCACGAAGATGTTGCTGATGCCGATGGAGAGGAATGCGCCGGCCAGCGCCGAGAGCAGGCCGCTGGCGATCACCGCGCCGTAGCGGATGATGTAGACGTTGATGCCCGCGGTATCGGCGGCCTGCGGGTGCTCGCCCACCGCACGAACGCGCAGCCCGAGCTTGGTGCGGAAGAGCGTGAAATTGATGACAAAGAGCAGGATGATTGCCACGTAGACGATGACGTTCTGATCGAAGAAGACCTGGCCGATGAAGGGAATATCGCTCAGCAGCGGGATGCGGATGACGGGGAGCGCCTCGCTGCTGCTGATGCGGTCAATCCCCTGCAAACCATAGAAGCGGTTCATCAGGAAGACCGTCATACCGGCGGCCAGGATGTTGATGGCGATGCCGCTGATGATCTGGTCGGCCTTGAAGCGGATCGAGACGACGGCGTGAATCAGCGCTATCAGCCCACCGGTGATCACTGCTGCGAGGGTCGCCAGCCAGGGGTTATGCCAGGCCAGATCGAAGACGACGGCGAAGAAGGCGCCGGTCAGCATCATGCCTTCCATCGCGATGTTGACCACACCACTGCGCTCTGAGATCACACCCCCTAGGGCCGGCAGCAGCAGCAGAACGCTATACTTGAGCGTGCTCTGCCAGAAGTCGCCGGTGAGGAGCAGGTGCAGAATGCTGGTGATGACGTTCATGCGGTCCACCCCTCGTGCTCAGGTGCCCTCACGGACTTCGGTTGACGCCGCCGCTGGCTCGACATCGGTGGCATAGGCGCCGACCCCCGGCTCGACGCTGCTCTGCGAAGGCTGCGCGTTGCGGGGCGCCGGCAAGCGAAGCATCAGCGCGCGCAGGAAGTTCGCGGCGATGGCGAAGAGGATCAGCGCCTGCAGCACGTAGACCAGGTTGCCATCGATGCCGGCGTCGCTCTGCATCACCGGCGCGCCGATCTGCAAGCCGCCCACCAGCAGCGCACCGAGCGCGACCCCGATGGGGCCGTTCAAGCCGAGCAGCGAGACCGTGATGGCATCGAAGCCGGTCGTATCGGTGAGGAAGCTGTTGGTGAGGTACGGCTGGACCGACGTGCCGGCGATGCGGATCGAGCCGGCCAGGCCGGCGAAGGCGCCGGCGATGAGCATCGTGACGATGATCGTGCGCCGGACGCTGATGCCGCCGTAGCGTGCGGCTCGCTGGCTCTGGCCAACCGCCGTAATCTCGTAGCCCAGGGTCGTGCGCTTGAGCAGAAACCAAAAGACGACGACCGCGGCGATGGCGACGAACAGGGCAATGCTCAACTGATAGACGCTCCCCGGCAGGCCGAAGAAGGTGCTGTCGGCGGGGATCAGTGGCGGGAGAATGGCGTTACTGCCGATGGCAGGCGAGCGCGGATTGCCGCCGGCGGTCTTGAGCGAGAGGGGTCCACCGGTGACCAGGAACTCCGCCAGGTAGATCGCGACGTAGTTGAGCATGATGGTGGTCACGACTTCGTGCGCGCCGGTGTAGGCCTTGAGGACGCCCACGATGCCGCCCCAGATGGCGCCAGCCAGCGCCCCCGCGATCAGCACGAGGGTGACGAGCAGGATGGGCGGGAGATCGGCGAAGCGGATGCCGACGAGCGTGGTGGCGATGGCGCCGACGACGAGCTGGCCCTCGGCTCCGATGTTGAAGAGGCCGGCTTTGAAGGCGATGGCGACGGAGATGCCGGTCAGCACGAGCGGAATCGCCTTCACAATGGTCGACGAGATCTGGAACGCGGGATAGATGGTACCCGAGCAGGCCAGACCAAAGCCGCCGCAGAGCAAGGCCTGATAGGCGCGAATGGGGTCACCACCGGAGATCACCACTACGATCGCGCCGACGATAAAGGCGAAGACGATGGAGCCCAGTGGCAGACCGACACTGCGACCGATCTGCGCGAGACGGCGGCTCACGGCCGGCGGCAGAACGGGTTGACGCTCCTTGGTTGGAGTGGCTGGCACGGCCATAGCCTCGCCCTCCCTTGGGGTGGGGATGGTACGGGTAGACAAAGGCGGGCGCCGCCGAGGCGCCCGCCCCACGCTCCCCCGCACAATAAGCGGAATCGCGTGCCGTCGTCAAGTGACCTACGCTGGAATCGTGTCAGGAACCGTGGCCGCCCCAGACTTGATGTCGGCGGTCATCTTGTCGACCTCAGCCTGGATGTCGGCCGGAAGGGTGAGATTGCCTGGCGCGAAGCCAACGCCGTCGTTGGCCAGGCTGAAGACGTCGTCGCCGGACTTGAAGGTGCCGTTGACGACATCCTTGATGGCGGTGAATGTCGCCACGTCCACGCGCTTGACCGCGCTGGCGATCACCGACGCGTCCACGGCCTTCTGGTCGCTGTCCACGCCGATGCTAAAGACGCCCTTCTGGCCTGCCGCCTGCAATGCGCCGTTGCCGCAGCCACCGGCGACCTGGAAGACGACGTCCGAGCCGGATGCGATCTGGCTGTTGGCGACACCCGCGCACTTGGTTGGATCGGTGAAGTCGTTGGAGTAGCCCACCAGCACCTTGACGCCGGGGTCTTCCTTCTGCGCGGCCCACTTGTAGCCGGCGATGTAGTGGTTGACGGGCGGAATGCTGATGCCGCCGACCGCGCTGATCGTGTTCTTGCCCAGCTTCGTCTTGCCCTGCTTCTCGAGCATGCCGGCGATCGTGCCCACCAGCGCGCCGGCCTCTTGCTCCTTGAAGAGCAGCGAGACGACGTTGCTGCGCGGCACCGGGTTGCCCTGGGCATCGGAAGGCTCGGCGTCAATCAGCGCGAATTTCGTGTTGGGGAACTGCTGCGAGACCGTCCCCACCGTAGTGGCCATCAGGAAGCCGACCGCGATCACCAGGTCATAGCCTTGCGAGGCGAAGCCGGTCAGGTTGGGGACGTAATCGGTGTCGCTGTGCGACTCCTTGACGTCGCCCTTGATACCGAGCTGCGACTTGGCATTCTCCAGGCCAACGTCCGCCAGGTGGTTGAAGCTCTTGTCGTTGAGGCCGCCGGTGTCGGTCACCAGTCCCACCTTGAACTGCTTCGTCGTCGTGCCGCCGCCGGTGGTGGTCGTGGTGCCACAAGCCGCGAGAGCGGGGACGAGGAGCAGGAGCAGTGAGGTGATGACCAGGAAGCGGGTACGCGTTCGGGTCATGTGGAACTCCTCCTAATCAGCATGCCGACATCGGCAGCCTACTATGCCGCAGGCATCGCTCGCCCGCGAGACGTGCGCATCGGCGCGAGAACCAGGGGAATGACTGTGCCCACTATACCAGGGAACCGTCTCTTGTGCAAGCGGAGTGTAATTTCTCTCGCCGCGTTGCACATGACACCCTGCTGGGAATACGTTACTGTCGGGCGTGCGCTCACGGCAAGTGACCGCCAGTGACCGCGAGCAATGATCGGCGGCGCCTCGCGAGCGGCCGGCGACGTCCAGTGGGCGAGGAGGGGGGCGCCGATGCGTGGACAGCGAGCGGGCGCGGCTGGCCTCGCCAGGTGTGGCATGGGAGGCGGCATTTCAGGCGATGGCAGCCAGCTTCGCCACGGATACCGCGGCAGTGGGCGAGCGAGGGCGTCTCGCCGCGGACGAACCGGCTGGTGTGCGGGTATTGGTACTGGGTCATGCTGTCGGGCGCTACAGCACCGCTCACCTACCCTAGCCGTGGAGTAGATGGAAGACGAACCACAGCGCTGGCCAAAGGAGGCACAGAAAGCCTGAGAAGACGGTGATCGCCTTCAGATCGGTGGGCGTGCGCGGCGTCCAGCGGGTGCGGCTGAGCGCGGCGAGCGCCAGGCCCGGCACGTCCAGCACCAGCGTCCAGCCCCACACGACGGCGAGCGCGCTCAGCGTGAACATAACCGCTGCCAGCAGCGACACGATCGCCGTCTGCGCCTCGCCTGACTCGGCGGGGGTGCGTGCGGCCAGCAGCCGCGAGACGGCCGCCGGGATGCCCAGTAGGGCCGCCACACGCGGGCCATAGGGGTGCTGGGCTGCCGAGGCGTCCGCCGCGGGATTGGCGAGGTTGGCGGCGTGCGCGGGCGCGGCGGAGAGCCTGGCGAGCGCCGGACGCGGCGCGGCTTCAATGGTGGATAACTGGAGATCAAGCTCCGCACGGGCGGCACGCAGCTCGGCCATTAGCGCGGCAGCGGTCTGCGGGCGCCGGGCCGGATCGAGTGCCATCGAGCGCATAACGGCGGCCTCCGTCGCCGGGCTGACCAGCGGATTGAGCGTGCGTGGCGGCGGCAGGGCGCGGGCGCTCAGCCGCGCGGGCGCTTCGGTTGGCTGGTAGCCGGTCAGCAGGAAGTAGAGCGTGGCGCCCAGTGCATAGACGTCGGTGCGCTGGTCGGTGGCACCGGATGCCTGATATTGCTCGGGTGGTGCATAGCCGGGGGTAAAGGCCAGCGCCGCGCCGATCGTCCGGGTGCCGTTGGCGTAGAGCTTGGCAAGGCCCAGATCAATCAGCATAGGCACGCCCTCATGCGTCAGCTTGATGTTTGCCGGCTTGATGTCGCGATGGATGATCGGCACCGGCTGGGCATGCAGCTTGCGCGCGGCATCGCAGATCGGCAGCATCCACTCGAGCACACGCGCCTCGGGCAGCGGCTGGCCGGTGGTGTGGATATGCTGGATTGCGAGCTCTTCGACCGTGGCGCCGTCCACGTAGTCCATCGCGAGATAGAACCGGCCGCCCTGCTCGAAGACGGCGTAGCCGCGTACCAGGTTGGGGTGGCGTGCGTTGAGGAGAAACTCGGCCTCGAGCTGAAACTGGCGGCGCGTATGGGGATCCTGGGCGAAGGCCTCTTTGATCGCGCGCCGGTGGCCGAGCACAGAGTCATGCGCGTCGTAGATATGCGCGAAGCCGCCGCCGCCGATGTAGCCCGCGATGCGGTAGCGGCCGGCGAGCAGCGTGCCGGCCGCCAGCGGCGCCGGAACCGGGATGGCGGGTGCGGGTGGCTGCGGGTACGGTTGTGGCTGGGGCGCCAGTGCCGGCAGCGGCGAGCGGGCGGGCGCCGGTGGATGTGGCGACGGCTGCATAGTGCGCGCTTCCCTCTCCCCTGCGGCGTAATCTCGGTCCACCCAGTATACGCAGCAGGGCGCGGTAGGGCAACGTAGCGGGAGATTCGGGGGAATGCACTGCTACTGCGGGACGACGTGTACCTCGATCTCGCTCTCGCCGGTCAGCACGACGTTCGTCCCGCCGGCCGAGCGCTCGAAGCGCAGGCTCAGCTGCTGCTGACCCAGCCGCACGCGCCGTAGGGCAAGCGAATCCATCCACGCCGGCAGCTCTGGCGCGCGCAGCGTCAGTCGCTGGTGCTCGGCCTCGGGCGCGAAACCCAGCACCGCCGAAAGCATCAGGAACGGTGCGCCGCCAGCCCACGACTGCGGCGCGCAGGCCACCGGATAGCGCGTCGGCCCGTAGCCGCTGATGCGCGAGAAGCCGCAGAAAAGCTCCGGCAGACGTGCCCCTGGATAATGCAGACTGACGCCGAAGAGATTGCCCAGCAGCTCACCAGCCTCGCGCTTGCGGCCGTAGCGCGCAAAGCCGGCGGCGACCAACCCCGTATCGTGCGGCCAGACCGAGCCGTTGTGATAGCTCATCGGGTTGTAGCGCTGGGCATGGGTAGAGAGCGTGCGGATGCCCCACTCGGTGTACATGTCTTCGCGCATGATGCGGCTGATCAGCGCGTGGGCGCGATCCTCCGGCACGATGCCGGTCCACAGGCACTGACCGGCATTCGAGCTGACCACATCGCAGGGGCGTTTCTCACCGTCGAGCGCGAGATAGAAGCAGTCTTCTTCGGGCCACCAAAAGTATGCGAGGAACTTGCGCTGGAGCTCCTCGGCCGTTCGCTGCCAGCCGGCGACCTCATCGCTGTAACCGAGCCGCTCGGCAAGATAGGCCATCGCGAGGTAGGCGGCGTAGGCGTAGCCCTGCACCTCACAGAGCGCGACCGGCGGCCGGACGAGCCCGCCATCGGCATACGAGACGGCGTCCCAGGAATCCTTCCAGCCCTGGTTGACCAGCCCCTTTTCCGACATCTTTGAGTATTCGAGGAAGCCGTCGCGGTCAAGATCGCCATACGTCTGCATCCACTTCACAGCAGCCTGCGCGTTGGGCCAGAGCTGGCGCAGGAAGTCCAGATCGTTCGTCCAGCGGACGTAGTGCTCCAGCAGGATCAAGAACAAGGGGTTGGCGTCCACCGTCCCATAGTAGGGGATGAACGGGATCTCGCGGCAGTTGGCCATCTCGCCAGTGCGATACTCGTGCAGAATGCGCCCCGGCTCCTCCTCGGTGAAGTCAACGACCTTGGTGCCCTGGTAGGCGGCCAGGAAGCTGAGCGTGCCGCGGGCAATCTGCGGAAACCACGGCAGAAACTCGATGCCGGTGATCAGCGCGTCACGGCCGAAGGGACAGACATACCAAGGGATGCCGGCATAGGGGTAGAGGCCGTGTGCAGTCTGTGCCGCCATCATTTCCAGGTCGTGCATGCCACGCGTTAGCAGGCTGTTGAAGAACACGTTATTGGAGTGCAGCGTCGGCAGGTTCTCGCCGTGGGGCAGCTGGCCGTGGGGCACAGAGTTGACACGCTCCAGCTCGACCGGCTTCTCGCCAATCGTGGAGAGCCGTGTGGTGATGCGCACCTCCACCGGCTTGTCGTGTTCGAGATGCACATCCCAGAACAGCCCCTGCATGACGGCCTGCGCTGCCGGGGGTGAGAAGGCGAGCTCCGTCTCGCGGGTGATGTTATCTAGGCCAAGATAGCTGAGCGTGACGCCCTCGCGGTTGATCCGCGGTGGGTGCGACTGTCCGCGCCGCTCGCGCTGCAGCCCGCGAACCTCGAAGATATCGCGGAAATCGGCGCCAAGCTTGAGGCCGAGCTTAACCGAGATCGGCGCCTCGTGAAAGCTGGTCAGGATCAGCCACTGCGTCAGCTCGTGCCCGCGCAGAACGAGCAGCCTGCGCACGTGGATGCTGCCCTGGTAGACGATCTCCTTGCCCACCCGCAGAAAGGGATTGGTGAGATCAATCTGGCAGGTACCCGCTTCGTCCGAGATGGAGTGCGAGAGCGGGATGAGCGGTTGGCCAGTCAGGAAGACGTCGCAGGTGCGCAGGAAGCGCGTGCCGTGCCAATACAGGCCGGTCTCCTGCTCGGACTCCGGCAGGTCGCCGCGCGCGTCGGCCACCAGAAAGGCATCGCCGTGCTTGAGTGTGATCTTCTCGACGCTGATGCTGGCCGACCCGTGGAGCACATACAGGTCGGCCTGATCGGACGCATCCGGCCCCATCGGCGGGTTGTTCATCACGGAAGGACTACACTCTCCATCTTTCCATCATCGTGCTGCGCGGCGGGCGTCATAGCATCCGGCGCCGGGTGGATGCCGGCCGAGCGGGCTGCGGCAGCGGTGCGCGGCATCGAGTAGACCGGCCGGCGATCGCCAGTGCGCGACCGCAGCAGCTTCAGGTACACCCGCTCATAATCCGCTGCCATCCGCCTTCTGTCAAATCGCTCCTCCGCCCACTGGCGACAGGCAGTCCGCGAGATGCGATGGACGCGGCGCACCGCCGCGACAAGCTCGTCGGCGGTTGAGGCAATATAGCCTGTCACGTTATCTTTCAGCAGTTCTGGTGCCGATCCGCAGGGTCGTGTGATGACCGGCGTGCCGCAGGCCAGGGCCTCGATGAAGACCATCCCGAACGGCTCGGGCCAGTCTATGGGCATCAGCAGCGCCAGTGCGTTGCGCATCAGCTCGCGTTTGCCCTCTTCATCCACCTCGCCGACAAACTCGACCCACTCGCGGCACTCCTTCAGCAGTGGCTTGATCCTGCTCTTGAAGTAGGGACGCTCCTTATCGTCAATCTTGGCGGCGATCTTGAGGGGGATGCCTACCCGGCACGCCACCTCAATAGCAAGATCGGGCCGCTTCTCGGGCGACATGCGCCCGACGAATGCTAGATACTGGCCATGGGTTCGCGAAAACGGGAAGCTTGCCACGTCAACACCGTGGTGGATGGTAGCGATGTAGTTGATGTCGGGCAGATCACGGCGCTGACTATCGCTGATCGAGACGTAGTTCGCCCCAGGGCTGGCGTGGAAGACACGCTGGTGCTCGGACGCGTCGAGCCGGCCGTGCAGCGTGATGACAGTGGGCGTCTGCGTGTGATGGATATAGGGAAGCGTCACATAATCGAGGTGAGAGTGGATCACGTCGAACTGGTGTGCCCGGCTGTAGACGTGCTCGAGCATCGCCATATGGTGCGCTGTGGCGTCTACCGCTGCATCGAAGTAGATGCCCCGCTCCAGCATAGGCACGAGCCGGGCGCTGGTCTGGGAGTCGGCAGTGGCAAACAGCGTTACCTCGTGGCCGTCTTCGACGAGCGCCTCCGTCAGATTGTGGACTACACGCTCGGTGCCGCCGTATTTAGATGGTGGAACGGAGACGTGTAAGGGGACGATCTGTGCGATACGCATGGCATTCTCTCTCCCTATTGGTCTCGGCCCCGGCCCAGGCGTCCTTCGGCCCTCCGGTTTCTCCCAATGCCATCCAGGCAGCGAAGCCGGCCCCCATCACTTTCCGCAGGAATTGGGCCGCATCACGCGGATGGCGCACCATATAGTGTGTATCAAACGGGGGCCGCACCGCAATGGAAATGGGGGGAGCGATGACAGACAGCGCACGGGCCCGTAGGGAGCGTCGGGAGCGTCGGGCCTATACCTCGCATGAGCGTCCGCTCTTCTTCGCGCATCGCGGGGGGGCGCTGCTGGCCCCTGAGAACACACTCGCCGCCTTCGATCGAGGTGTGGCGTTGGGTGCCGATGCGCTAGAGCTTGACATCCAGATGACAAGCGATGGCGAGCTTGTGGTGATCCACGACACGACAGTGGATCGCACCACCAGCGGCGCCGGCCCCGTCTCCGCCTACACACTGGGCGAGCTGCGACGGCTGGATGCCGGCTATCGTTTCACGCCCGATGACGGCGCGAGTTTCCCCTTTCGCGGCCAGGGACTGATCATCCCGACACTGCGCGAGGTCTTCGTGCGCTATCCCACGCTGCGCGTGAACATAGACCTCAAGGAGAGTACACCCGAGCGCGAGCGCCGGCTGTGGGCGCTGATCCAGGAGCAGCACGCCGAGGAGCGTGTGCTGGTGGCGAGCGGAGATCTGCACGAGCCGATCGTGCGCTTCCGCCAGATTTCGGCGGGACGGGTGGCGACCTCGGCCAGCGAGCGCGAGATTCGTTTCTTCTTGTTCGCGGCATGGGCGGGGGTGGCGCGGGTGCTGCGGCCGCCGTATGACGCGCTGCAAGTGCCGGAGACGTGGCGTGGAGTGCGGGTGGTCTCGCCGCGCGTGATCGCGGCAGCCCACCGCCTTGGGCTGGACCTGCACGTCTGGACGGTGGACGCGCGCGCCGACATGGATCGCCTGCTGGCCTGGGGCGTGGATGGGCTGATGTCGGACCGGCCTGATCTGCTGGCCCAGGCACTCGGTCGCCCGGGTGGCGCCGCGGGACTGGATAGCGAGGCGGCATCCGGGTGAGGCGCGTGGCGGGCCTGAGCGGCGCGTGCTATACTCGCGGCGACTGGCCGGATTGAGGTGTGGCGCGGCGCACCGCGAGAGCGCGGTCGGCACAGGGCCAGCACAGGGCTGGCATGGTGCAGACACAGGGCAGGCATAGGTATGCAGGAGACAACAGCGCCTGGAGGGACTCCTCTTCCCGGCTCTCTCCCTGGCACAGAGCAGGAAGCACAGCGCAAGGTGCCTCCGTTCGATGTCCTCCCCAGTGCGACGTCCGAGGGTTCGTCGTGGGTGGGTCGGCTCGCGATATGGACGGAGCGCCATCCACGCGTGCCATTGCTGCTGGCTGCCATGGTGGCGCTGGCGGCGCGGCTCTTTCTGGTCGTGCGCACGCAGGCGATGATAGACGGCGACGAAGCGCTGGTGGGCATCCAGGCGGAGCGCATCCTGCACGGCGAGCTGCCGACCTATTTCTATGCGCAGCCCTATATGGGCAGCCTGGAGGCCTATCTCGCCGCGGCGCTCTTTCGTGTCTTTGGGCCGTCAAGCTGGGCACTGCGTGCGGTGCCGATTCTGCTCTCGCTGGCGCTGGTCTATCTGACGTGGCGACTGGCGCGCGCGCTGACCGCACCCCCCGTCCCGCTCTCCCATGAGGAAAGGGGGAGAGAAGATGCCGCGCTGCCAGACGGGGATCTGGCAACCGCTACAGCGGATGCGGGCGGAGCCGGGCCGATGCGCAATAGTGCGTTGCTGGCGGGGCTGGCCGCTTTCGTGGCAGCGGCGCCGCCGCTCTATGATGCCGTGGCCGAGCTGCGCACCTGGGGCGGCCAGATCGAGATGTACGTCGTGACGCTGGCGTTGCTGCTCTGCACCGTCGAGCTGGCGCAGCGGCTGCGAGCCAGCGCGGGAGCCTTCGAGCTGGCGCGGCGCTGGGCGGTGCTTGGCTTCTTCGCCGGACTGGGCGTCTGGATCAATCCCCTGGTGAGCTATGCGCTGGCAGCCTGCGCGCTGTGGCTGCTGCCGCCGGTGATCGAGCGCGCCGCGCCGGGGACGTGGCGGCGGGTGATGGCGCGGCTGAGCGACCGGCAGCGTGCGCGCGGTGTACGGCGGGCGGCGGCAACGTCCTCACCGCTGGCACCCGTGTTCGTGCTGAGCGCTGAGCGGTCCCGCCGGGGCGCGCTCGTACCGCTGCTGGGGCTGCTGCCGGGACTGCTGATCGGCGGGCTGCCGGCATGGCTCTATGCGCTGGCGCACGGCGGGGAGAACCTGCTGATCTACGTCAGCCAGCCAAGCGTCAGCCCAACGGTGAGCGGGGCGGCGCAGCATGGGCGACTCTTCCTGGGTGCGGCGATCACCGCGCGCTACTTCTCGTGCGTGGCGCCACGCGCGCTGGATGGCGGGCTGCCGGCGGAGTCGTTGGCGCTGCTGCCGCTGCGAGTACTCCTGCTGCTGCCGCCAGTCGCGGGCATCCTCTGCGCCGCCTGGCTGGTGCGCGTTCGCCGGACGACGCCGCTGCGCGTGGGGCTGCCGCTGCTCTATGCCGGCGTGGTGACGGCGGTCTTCTGCCTGGGCACGTCGGCCTGGGCCTCCACCAAGCCCTGCCAGCGCGATTGGGCCGGCCGCTACGCGGTGCCGCTGGCGCTGGTCGAGCCGTTCCTGCTGCTGGCGCTCTTCGCCGCGCCGGCCGCGTGGAGTGCGCTGCGCGTGCACCGCGGTAGGCCCGCGCTCACCCCGCGTGCGCTGCGTCTCGGCTGGACGTTGGCGCTCGCCACGCTGCTGCTGGGCGGCGCGGTGCAGCTCGGCAGCTACGCCACCACCGACGCCACCGCAACCTTCCAGTCGCCCTACTACCCACACGTGCCGGGCGACATGCAGCCGCTGCTGACCTATCTGGACACGCACCATATCACCGCTGCCTGGTGCAACCACTGGCTCGGCAACATCGTCACGTTTGAGACCGACGGCCGCACCACCTGCGCCGACTACTACGACCAGGTGGCGCTGGGCGGGCTGCGGCGCCCTCCTGGCACGCTGGAGGCCGTCAACGCCACCGACCGGCCGAGCTTCATCTTGATTGGGCAGGGGAACAGGCCGCTGCTGGCGCAAGAGCTTGACGCGCAGGGTATCCCCTACACCCTGGCCTACCTCCCCACCTCGAACGTGACGGTCATCACGCCCGCCCGCACGGTGGACCCAGCAACCGTCGTTCCCGGCCTTGCCGTGGATTACCCCTATTGACGCTAGCACGGTTGTCGTACGTGTCGCCCTCAGCGCAGCGCACCGCCCCCGTAGCGCAGCGTGTAGACGGTGCGGCCGGCGTGGCGGATCGTCTCGTGGCCGTGGAAGGCCTCGAGCTCGCCGGTGCACTCGTCGTGGTATTCGAGCTCGCCCTCGCGAAAGAGCGCCGGCCCGCGAAACGGACGATCCGGTGTCATGAGGCAGAGCGCGGCGCGCAGGAAGGCGTAGACGCGCGCCACCTCGTCGGGATGCGCCAGCGCCGGCACGACGCCGCCGGCGTAGCTCATGGACCAGATCGGGCGGTCCTCGAAGTAGATCATCTCCTGGCCGGCGAAGCGCGCCATGCCGACGTAGATATCGCGGTAGAGATACGGCCCGGCGGCGTACTCAAACTGGTGCGCGCCAGGCAGCAGCGGCTCGACGGCCATGGTTGCGTTGCCCTGGTAGTCATAGGCCGCGCGCTTGGCTTCGACCAGGAAGGGCAGACAGTCGGCAGGCAGCAGGCCGTGACACATCGTCGTCGCTCGCTTCTGGTGGGGCCAAGCCTGCCGGCTCTCAGCGGCACACGGTCAGTTGTGCGGGGCGAGCGCGGCGGGCGAGGGAGCGTCGTCCGGCAGCAGCCGGTACATGCCCGCATAGAAGTCTCGCACATACGGCGGGACGAGGCGCAGATCGGCCATCATGCCGCTCGCCATGCCGGCGTACATCTCCCAGTCGTTGCGATCCACCAGCATGCCGGGCCAGTTCTGCTCCGCGATGCCGTGAATGTAGCCATAGGCTAACCCCTGCATGCGGCTGTAGCGCGGGTCAGGCTCTTCCGAGAGCCGGATCGTGGCCGCAATCAGCGCGTCCTGCTGGCCAATGCGGCGGTCATGCCACCAGGCGTGGGCCAGCTCATGGATCGCCGCCTCGTATTGCGCGGTGAAGAGGAAGACCTTATTTTGATCGGGATACCAAAATCCGCCGCCGCGCGTGCTGGTGAGGTCTTCCACCTCGAAGCCGATCGCCGACGAGAGCCACTCGCGCGCCTCGTCGGTGTAGGGGAAGCGCGTCAGCACCTCGTCGCGGAAGGC
>DASUBU010000060.1:0-7465 GCA_035763125.1 Ktedonobacterales bacterium | reverse complement strand
AGATAGCATGGCTTCCACCGAGACCGCGCCGGGAACCGTGACACCGGCAACCCCGATTCACATACCGTATCCAGCGTCACAGGAAAAGCATTTGGTCATAACTGTCGGCGCCTGCCGGCTGAAGCTGCGGCCGGGTGCGGGCAAGGACTGGGTAGAAGGAACCTACACGGACCCGACGGGGGGCATCCCCAGCCAGGTGGTTCAGGAAGAAACCCGCACGCGCATCGTACAGAAGCCTGAGTGGCCGGCACGATGGAGCGGCATTCACGAGCCGCCAACCTTCGATCTGGTGCTGGGCACCGCGCAGCCCTTCGCGCTGACCCTTGAAACTGGCGCCGGCGAGGCGCAGCTCGATCTGGGCGGCCTGCCGCTGACACGGCTCATCGCCAGGGTCGGGGCCGGCAAGTTCGATCTCGACTTCTCCGCGCCCAATCCTCAGCTCATGAGCATGCTCGACCTGACTGCCGGGGCGGCTGGCATGGATGTGCACAGCTTCGCCAACGCCAACTGCCCGGAGATCGCCCTCTCTGGCGGCGCCGCCGCCTACACCTTCGACTTCGGCGGGAGGCTCCAGCGCGACACGCACGTCCGCATCTCGACTGGCCTGTCGTCGGTGGTCGTCGCGATTCCATCGGCCACCGCCGCCACCATCACCTCAGAGTCGTTCCTGGGCGGTCTGGAAGTCGGCGACGGGTTCACCAAGCAAGGCGGCGCGTTCTTTACCCCCGCAGCCCTCCAGGGGGCAACGCCCCTGTTGCGGATCGACACCTCGGTCGCCTTGGGGTCGGTGCGCTTGCAGCTCGTCTAACGGCGCATACGCCGCGGCCGCCAGATGGGGAACGCTTCAGGTTTCATCTGGATGTTCCAGTGGCATTGTCTGGCGGCCGCCAGTGACCGCTATGCGCTATAGCCAGGGGTCAATCTCAATGTCGTTCTCCACCGCTGTGATCCCGGGCGCCAGGAGCGCCGAATGCTCGGCGGCGCGCTTCTCGATGTACGAGCGAACCGTGCCTTTGAGGATCGCGACGGTGCCCGCGACCTCGATCTGAATGCGGTTGGCATCCACCTCCGCGCTGCGCGTCAGCGCCCGCTCGATCTGCTTGCGCACGTCGGACGGCACGGGGTGCGACTTCACAGTAATCTGATTGCTGACGCCGCGCAGGCCGCTCAAGCGGTGCACCGCACGCTCCGCTGAATCGCGCTGGACGGGCCAATCCGCTTCGCCCGTCAGCGTCACCCAACCATCGCTGACGCTGACGTCAATCATGTCATTGGGGATGGCAGCGTCCCAGAGCAGCGCCTCGACCGCCGCGCGGGCCAAGTCCTCGTCGGTCCGCGACTCGAATGCGGGAACCTGCACTTCGATCTCATTGGCAACCGCCCGCACGCCGCGCACACGGTGCGCCGCGTCCTGCGCCGCAACACGCGCCAGATAGCTCTCAACCGTGCCGGCCAACGTCACGATGCCATCGTTGACGGCCACGCCAATCTCGCCAGGTCGCACGTGCCCATCCCAGGCCAGCTCGTCTTGTACGTCGCGCTGGATGCTGAGATCCGTATCGTTGGGTGTCTCCGTCTGGTTCATCGGTTTCCCCTTCCATTGCCCTGTGGATTCCTTGCTCCAAGAGAAACCCTGGCACAGGGTCGTCACAATGCGCTTACAGACCGACGCCCGCATATCAGGCGCCGATCACACACCTGGCACGTACACATCGCGCGCCGGACCGCCGCTCGTAGGAAGACCGTGATGTGCCTCTAGTCCGTCGTGACGGCCCTGTGATCGCACTCTCATAGGCTAATGATATGGAGCGTTTGACGGCTTCGCAACCGGGTGTTGCCTGTCAGACGAAACGGCCTCCGCTCTGCATTCATCCGCCAGACCACATGGCATCAGGGGAGTGAGGTGGACGTATGCCGCGCCAACTCTACCGCGTGTACCTCTACGTCGTCAGTATCGCGCTACTCATCTTCGGCGCCATCGCGCTGGCAATGCTGCTCGACACGATGCTCGCCTATACTCCCTTGCGCGGATCGTTTCGCGCCGCGCCGGGACAGAACGAGCTCGTCCAGCGCGTGATCTTCGCGGTGGTCGCCTGGCTGATCGTCGCTGTTCTGGGCGGCCTGCACTATCGGCTGATCCGCCAGGATATCGTGAGCCACCCACCAGCGGCCGGCGGTGGTGTGCGCTCCTTCTTCCTTAACATTCCAGAGGCAGTGGCCGTGTTGATTGGCGTGTTCGCCGTGAGCGGCGGATTCAGCACGCTGGCCGCTCGAGACCCATTCGGCACGCCGGACGCCGCGACCCCGTTCGCGGTCGGCATCGCCGCGCTGCTGGTGGCGGTGCTACTGGAGTCGGAGCGCCGCCGCTCGGTCCCCGCCGCTGGGGCGCCGATGGTCTTCCAACGCCTGCACGTCTTTGGCGTGCCATTCGTGGTGCTGTTCGCCGCGGCGGTCACCGCCTGGGGGACGGCCATGCGGGCCACCGTGGCGGCGCTGCTGATGCAGGCCAACGTCTACAACCCGCTCGATCCCGATGCCTGCGCGATCAGCCCGTTTGGTCCCGGCAAAGAAATCGTGGGGCCGTGCGCGCTGCCAAATGTAGGCTTCCTCTGGCTGGCTGTGCTGGTGATGGTCGCGGCGGTCGCCGTGTATGTGCTGCTCGCCCGCGATGACGCGCGCTCGATCATCCGGACCGTGGCGCACCTGGCCAGCCTGGCGTTAGGGCTTGTGCTCGTAGTGATCGGGCTTAATCAGGGCGTCGAGCTGCTCCTGCGGGGCACGTTCGGCGTGCCGGTTGGCTGGGGCGATGTGGCGCATCCGTGGAACGCGTCGTATGACTTCATCTCGCCGCTGACCCTCGGTGCGCTCGTGACAACGGTCTACGCGCTGTGGCTGCGCGCGGAGCGGGCGCTCTCGCCGCTGGGCACGGATGGCACCCTGCGCACGATGGAGGCGCTGGCGGCCGTCGTGTTCGCAGTCCCATTCTGGTGGGGCCTAGGCCGCCTGCTGTACGCTGGCTTCGACTGGCTCGGACTCGGCGGCGCCTTGGCGCCATTCCCCGCCGACTGGGCGGCGGCGCTGGCAACACTCATCGCTGGGCTGGCCTACGTCCCGCTCTCGGTCCTGTTGCTCCGCCGCGGAGCTGAGGCGGGTGCGCCGCGGCGCGGATACATCCTCGCGCTGCTGGCCGGTGGCGTCGTGACAGGCGCGGCCGGGCTGGCCGTCACACTCTACACGCTGGCGACGGCGGCCCTGGGTGTGCCGCTCGACAACTGGCAGCAAGCGGCGCGCGCCGGGACGGCTGCCCTGCTCGTGGGGCTGGCGATCACAGGTATCTACGGGTGGATCGCGCTGCGCGAGCATACGATCGAGCCGCTCTTTGCGCGCCGCGCGGCTGCGCCCTTTGCGGTTACGCCACAGGCCGAGGCTGGCGGGCAGGCGCTGTTGCCTGGCACCATCGAGCAGGTGCTCGATGCCTTCGCCGCCCACAAGCTGACGCGGGACGAGGCGGCGGAGCGCATTCGTGAGCTGACGCACGCGGAGCCTATACAGACTGAGACTGAGCCCACGCATGCTGATCCCGCGCCCGCCGGCGTCTAGGCCACGCGTGAGCGCTCGGCGGGTGAGCCGCGGCTGTGAGTCGCGGACCATCGTTTGTGACAGCGCATGGATGCGGAGCGCACATCATAGAGAGTGAGTGGGTGGCGAGTAGGCCGGAGCGAGACGGTGGCGTGAAGGCCTCTCGCCGATGTGCGCGATAGCGCTGCGATACCGCGGCACCGCACATCTCACTCGAAGGGATGGCATGCTATGCTACAAGCTCATGAGCTGCAACAGGCGGAGGAACAGCAAGCTCCGCAGGCGGAGCAGCAACGAGCCCCTCAACTGGAGCCGCGGAGGCAATTGCCGCCAAGCCAGGGTTCGCGTGCAGCGCTGACCGGCGGTCGCAGGCAGGCGCTGATCTGGGGCACGGGGTTTCTGGTGCTGGGTGTGCTCACCCTGGTGGAAGCACTGACCGGGTGGAACACGCTCGGCCTGGTGATTCTGCCCGCGCTGGCGGCCATGTTCCTGGTGGCCGGCATCACGCAGCGCGCACGCGGGTTGTTTATCCCCAGCGGGATCCTGTTCGGTGTGGGCGTTGGGACGATTCTGGCGGACGTGCTGCGGGACCAGATCAGCGGCCAGGCGACTGGCGGCATCGTAGTCGGCTCGATCGGTCTGGGGTTCCTGCTGATCATGGGACTACAGGCGCTCTTCACGCCTCCGGCGGATTGGTGGCCGCTCATTCCGGCAGCCATCATGGTGTTCATCGGCGCGGCACTCCTGATCGGTGGCCCTGCGCTCACCCTGCTCGATGCGCTCAACTATCTGTGGCCGATCGCCCTGATCGCCCTGGGTGCATGGCTGGTGTGGCGGGCGTATCGTGGCACGAGAAAAGACGCCTCGCGCGGGACGCCGACACCATAGCCGGCTTACAGCAGGGGTGGGCTCGCGCCAGATCGTGCGGGCCCGCTCCTGCTTCTTGCAGTGGCCGCCACAGCCACACGGGCGGAAACGCCGCGCACGATGCGTGATGGGGCGACGTTCAGGCAGACAGAGGCATTAGCCCGCGTGAAGCATGCGCCAGCAGTCGCGGGCGATCATCCAGTCCTCTTGCGTCGCGATCACCAGCACCGGCATCGTGGAGTCCGCCGCGGCGATATTGGCATCGGCAGGCGATTGCG
The DNA here is from genome assembly GCA_035763125.1 of Ktedonobacterales bacterium. Lineage (GTDB taxonomy): Bacteria > Chloroflexota > Ktedonobacteria > Ktedonobacterales > JADMIN01 > SMAG-U1939. The sequence goes on along the minus strand of DASUBU010000060.1, from coordinate 2,741 downwards.
CATTCCGCACGGCGTCGAGCCGCAGCCCCAGGAAGCCCAGCGCCTCGCAGGCCCCCGCCCGCACCTCCGGCGCGTGCTCGCCGATGCCCGCCGTGAAGACCAGCGCGTCGAGCCCGCCCAGCACGGCCAGCAGCGCGCCGATGTAGAAGCGCAGCCGGTGAACGAACATATCGAAGGCCAGCACCGCGCGCGCCTCGCCCCGCTGGCGAGCGGCCAGCACATCGCGCATATCGCTGCCGACGCCTGAGATGCCTTCCAGGCCGGAGTCGTGGTTCAGCGTCGCGTCCAGCGCCTCGGCCGACGCGCGGCGCTGGCGCAGCAGATAGAAGATGATGCCGGGGTCAATGCTACCTGAGCGGTTGCCCATCATCAGCCCTTCCATCGGGGTGAAGCCCATCGTCGTCTCCACGCTTCGCCCGCCGGCAATCGCGTCGAGCGAGCAGCCGTTGCCAAGGTGGCAGGTGATGAGCCGCAGCGACGAGAGGTCACGCCCCAGGAGCTCCGCGGCGCGCTCGGCGCAGTACTGGTGGCTGATGCCGTGGAAGCCGAAGCGGCGGATGCCCTGCTCGAACCAGGCGTACGGGCCGGGGTAGACCGCCGCGGCCTGCGGCAGGTGCGCGTGGAACGCGGTATCGAAGACGGCAACCTGCGGCACAGCCGGCCCCAGCACGCGTTCGACCGCCGCGATGCCCTCCAGGGCCGCCGGATTGTGCTCGGGCGCCAGATCCGCCAGCCGCGCGATGGCCGCCCTGACCGCCGGCGTGATGCGCACGCTCTCCTCGTACTCCTGGCCGCCATGCACCACGCGATGCCCCACCGCGGCAATCTGTTCCGGCCCCGCGACGACCCGCGTTTCTCCATTCCACAGCATTGGCAGCAGCGCCGCGACCGCGTCCTGCCGGCCGAGCGCACCCATCTCGCGCTCGATCGTCGCGCCGGCCGCCGTGCGGACGGAGAGCGTGGCGGCGCCGGAGGGCTCGCGCCACGCGATCTCGGCCTCCCACAGCGGCTCCGGTGGCGACAGCCCCGGCATCCCCACTGAATCTTCGATGCGATAGAGGCGGCTCTTCTGGCTGCTAGAGCCCGCATTCAGGGTGAGGATCTCCAGGGAGTTGATCCCTCCGGCGGCATCTCCCGCGGCTGCTGCCGGGCTCATGGCTTCCCCGTCCAGCGCCAATTGGCGATCTCCGGCGGATCCTCGCCGTGCTCCTCGATGTAACGCCGGAAGTCGGCGAGCACGTATTCGTAGTGATGGATCCGCTCGCTGGCGCGCGCCGCGACCGCTGGATTGACTGGCGCGGCCAGCCGGATCGCCTGCATCACGAGGTGGAAGCGGTCGGTCGCGTTGACCACGTGCATGTCGAAGGGCGTGGTGGTGGTGCCTTCCTCCTGATAGCCGTGGATGTAGAAGCGCTGTGGGTGCCGCCGGCCGAAGAGGAGCTGCTTGGCGGCGGACGGGTAGCCGTGGAAGTTGACGATCACCGGCTTGTCGGGCGTGAAGAGCGCCGCGAACATCTCATCGTCGAGTCCGTGGGGATGCTCGGATTCGCGCTGCAGCACGAGCAGGTCGGTGACGTTGACCACCCGCACCCGCAGCTCGGGAAATTCGTGCAGCAGCATCTCGGCCGCTGCCATCACCTCTTCGGTCAGCGTGTCGCCGATGCCCACCAGCACAACGTCGGGGTTCACGCCGTCGTCGGTGCTGGCCCACGGCCAGATGGAGGCGCCAGCGCGGGCGTGGGCGATAGCCTCGGACATCGTCAGCCATTGGGGCAGCTTCGGCTTGTTGGCGATGACGAGGTTCACGTAGTTGGTGCCGCGCAGGCAGTGATCCAGCGTGCTGACCATCGTGTTGGCATCCGGTGGCAGGTAGATGCGGGTGAACTGCGGCTTGAGGTTGAGCACACTATTGATGAAGCCGGGATTCTGGTGCGAGAAGCCATTGTGCTCCTGGCGCCAGAGCGTCGAGGTCTCCAGGTAGGTGAGCGAGGAGACCGGCAGCCGCCAGCTGAACTGCTGCGACATCTTGAGGAACTTGGCGAACTGGTCCATCATGCTCGTCACGATGGTCAGGAACGCCTCGTAGGAGGGGAACAGGCCGTGGCGGCCAGTGAGCAGGTAGCCCTGCAGCCAGGCCTGGCAGGTGTGCTCGCTGAGGATCTCGAGCACGCGGCCGTCGTCGGAGCCGATGTGGCTGCTGAAGTGTGGTGCGACCGGCCACTGGTAGTCGCGCTGCGTCACCTCGAAGACCGCACCGAGCTTGTTGGATTCCAGCTCGTCGGGCGACATGATACGGAACTGATGCCGATTGCGCGCCACTACGTCGCGCAGGTAGAGCGCCACGTGCTCGAGGCTGCTCACCGAGCTGACGCCGCGCTCGAGGCCATTCTCAGGCGACGCCAGCGCGACCTCGTAGGCGAAGATGTCGGGCCGGTCGAGCGGGCGGCGGATGCGTCCGCCGAAGGTGTGTGGGTTGCTGCCCATGCGCCGGTCGCCAGTGGGGCAGCAGGCCAGAATGTCGGGCATTGGGCGGCCCTGGCCGTCGAACAGCTCGTCGGGCCGGTACGAACGCAGCCAATCTTCGACGATACGCAGGCTCTCGGGGTTCGTCTTGGCGTCGGGAATCGGCACCTGGTGTGCGCGGTAGGAGCCCTCGACCGGCTCGCCGCGATAGGACTGCGGGCCGGTCATGCCTTTGGGTGTGCGCAGCAAGATCAACGGCCAGCGCGGCTCGGCGATGC
>DASUBU010000059.1:0-8500 GCA_035763125.1 Ktedonobacterales bacterium | reverse complement strand
CGCGCTTCCATCTTTCACTTCATCACCCTGCGACGTATTGTTCGTGCGCAGGTAACACCCCTGGTAACACAGGCTGTTCAGATTCTTCCACAGACCGGGCTTGCCTGTAAAGTGGCTGGCCAAGAAGCTCCTGTGACTGGGGTCACGTGTCCTCACACGCTGGCGTCGCTATACTCACCGCGCGATATGGCGGGCAGTGTGCGGATGATGTGGTGCGGGCTTGCCCTGGTGCGTTGTTGTGCGATGGGTTCCCGCCTGGAGGAGCCAGAGAGCATCCCTCGCGAGGTGCGACGACAACCTCCAGGTGAATCCGCGGTAGAACGCACGACCCGCGAGACCACCAGTGCCCGAGCAGAAAGTTGAGCGCCCAGTCGCGCTGCTTTGGGATCGAGCACATGGGAGCCGTCAAGGATGAGGACGAACGAGCTAATCCGCGATGGCGTGATTAACGCTGTCTTTCGGCAATCGTGCCCCTCTCTACAGTCGTCTGAGCCTACACGGATGGACCACTTCGCAAAGCTGGCCCACGACTTTGGTATCGCTCATGCTACAGGTGGGGCGTCCAGTTTCCGGCGCGGTCGAGCGTCCATGGCTCGCGCCGGAAAGTTGGACCGGACGTTCGCTGAGGATGGCTGAGGATCATCTTGCGTCGAGACCGTAGCCGTGCCGGCGCCGCCTCTCCCGCGACTTGGGGGTGAGTGCCGCCGCGCCTCGCGGCTGGATCTTGAGTTGAGATGCCCCACTTGTGATTGCGGCGTACACTGGATAGAATACCCGTCATCGCGTGGTGGTGGATCAGCGGGCGATAGCTATGTGCCCGATTGCAGGCGGAATGTGAGGCGCGCGATGCGGGAGGCCGGGAACGCGGGCGGGAGCCGAGGTGCCGAGCAGGTGGGCGTGGCGGTGGAGCTGCTACGGGCCGCGGGCGTTGCCCCGCTGACGCGGCCACGTGTGCTGGCGGCGGCTCGCGCGCTGGGGCATCCCCTGACGACGGCGGAGTGGTATGCGGGCGCCTTCGTGCTCGAGCGCCAGGGGGTCTACACTCGGCGTGGCAACGGCGAGATCGAGTGGCTCGAGCCCAGCAGATCGGCGACCGCCGAGCGCCCTGCCGGCCCGCCGGCACTCGCACAACTGCTCGCCGAGCGCCCGTGGCTGGTAGCCGGCCTGCGCACCGAGCTCACGCGCCTCAACGATGCCGATGCGCTCGCCACGCTCGCCAGCTCGCTGCCCCAAAGCAATGCGACCGAGATCGAGCGGTGCCTGCGGGCGGCGACCGAGGCCGATCCATATACACCACGCCTGGCGCTAGAGCTGGCGCGCGTTCTGATACGCCGCGGCGAGCTGGAAGCCGCGCGCGATGAGGTCGAGCGTGCCCTGCGGCTGGATGCCGACGACGCGCGGGCGCAGCTCCTGCTGGCGACGATTCTCGACGAGCAGCGCCGCCCCGCGGCGGCACGCGAGCAGTTCGCGCGGGCAGTGGAGCTGGCCCCCGACGACGCAGTGGTCCGGGCGGGCTATGGCGAGTTCCTGGCGCGCTGCGAGCAGCGCGGCGAGGCCGAGCGGCAGCTTCGCCGCGCCTGCGAGCTTGATCCTGACAATCCCGCGCCGCAGCTCACGCTGGCGCTGGTGTTGGCCGAGCAAGGCAAGGACACCGAGGCGGAGGATGTGCTGCGCCGTGTGCTAGCCCTCGCGCCCGAGCACGCTCACGCCCATCGTCTCTACGGCACGGTGCTGGCGCGGCTAGGGCGGCTGGACGAGGCGCGGGCTGAGCTGCGCGAGGCGCTGCGGCTGCTGCCTGGCGATGGCGCGGCACTTCTGCAGTTGGCGTTGGTGCTAGGGGAGCTAGGGGAACGGAGCGAGGCCGAGCGTGTCTTCCTCCAGGCCTGCGCCGCCGATCCGCGGCATGTCGAGGACTATCTCACGCGCATCCTGCGCGAGCATCCTGAGCGTGCAGGGGCAGGGGCAGGGGCTCGCATCAACCTCGCCGTGCTCTACGTCGCCCGGCGCCGCTGGGACGAGGCGGAGCCGCTGCTGGCGAGCGCCGTGGCTGGCGCGCCGGAGGATGCGCGTGTCTGGCGGCTTTACGGCATCGTGCTGGCGGAGCGCCACAAGCTCAACGAGGCGGAAGCGGCCCTGCGGCGGGTGCTGGCGCTGGCGCCCGAGGACGAAGCAGCCCTGGCGCAATTGGAGATGCTGCTTGCACGCGCGAGCCGGCACGACGAAGCCATCGGCCTGCGCCGCGCGGCCCTGGAGGCGCGCCCGCAGCACGCCGCTGGCTATGCCGCGCTGGCCAACCTGCTGGCTGGGACCGGCCGCGAGGCGGAGGCCGAGGAGGCGCTGCTCCGCGCGCTCGCGCTCGCGCCCAACGACCCCGCGCTCCACACACGCTATGGAGCGCTGCTTCAGCGCCTGCAGCGGGCAGACGAAGCGGAGCGAGCTTATCTGCGGGCGCTGGAGCTGGAGCCGGAGCGGCCAGGGACACTGGCGCGGCTGGCGCTGCTGCGCGCCGAGCGCGGGCGCGACGATGAGGCGGAGGACTTGCTGCGCCGGGCGCTGGCGCGCGAGCCGGACCGACCGGAGGCGCTGGCTCAGCTGGCGCGCCTGCGGCGCCGGCACGGCTGGCTCGACGAGGCCGAGGTGCTCTGGCGCCGAGCGCGGACGCTGGCCCCGGCAGACGCGCGGCTGGCGTTGGACCTGGGCGAGCTGCTGGAGCGGCGCGGCCGTGGCGAGGAGGCGGAGCCGCTGCTAGCACAGGCCACCAGCGAGCGGCCGGATGACCCAGCCGCGCATCTGGCGTACGGCCGGCACCTGCTCCGCCAGGGCCAATCGCAGGCAGCCGCGGCCGAGCTGCGCAAGGCGCTCGCGCTGAATCCCATGGACCCCGAGGCAATTGCGGCGCTGGCACGCGCGCTGGACGCTGGCGGCGCCATGCGCGAGGCCGAAGACCTCTTCGAGCGCGCGCTGGACCTCGATCCCGCCAGCGTGACGGCGCGGGTCGAATATGCGCTGCACCTGCAGCGGCACGAGCGTTTCGACGAGGCTGAGCGCGAGCTTCGGTGGGCGGTGGAGCAGGCGCCGGACGAGGCACTGCCGCGGATGGAGCTGGCCCACGCGCTGGAGCTGCGCGGAGACGCGGCCGGCGCGATCGAGCAATACGCCCAGGGAGCCGACCGTGACCCGGCCGGCGCGGCGCAGTTCTTCCGCCGCGAGCTGCGCGAGGGCGGCGACGAGGCGAGCGCGCTGGTCAACCTTGCCAACGTGCTCAGCCACCAGGGGCATCCCGCCGAGGCCGAGCGCATTTACCGCCGTGTGCTCGACCGTGAGCCAAACGACGAGATCACGCTAATCAATCTCGGCCTGCTGCTGCATCGCACCGGCCGCTCCGCCGAGGCGCTGCGAGCGCTGCGGCGCGCGGCGGCCAGGCGTCCCGATGACCCCAAAGTGCAGCTGATCCTGGCTGACATCCTGGTGGACCTCGACCGTTACGACGAAGCGGAAGCCGCTTACCGGGTGTTGCTCGCGGGCGATGGCTGGGACCCCGACGTGTTGCTGGGGCTGGCCAACCTGCTCGACATCCAGAGCCGGCCCGCCGAGGCCGAGCCGTTCTACCGCCAGGCCATCGCGGCGGCGCCGGAGAGCTGGGAGGTCCATTACCACTACGCCATCCTGCTCGCCGATACGGGCCGCGCCACCGAGGCCGAGCGGGAGTACCGCCGCGCACTCGAGCTCTCCGATCTCCCGGTGGTGCATGCCGGTTACGGCCAGTTTCTCGCGCGCAGCGAGCGGTGGCGCGAGGCGCACGAGCAGTATCTGCGGGCGCTTGAGCTGCGGCCCGACGACGCCGACACCTGGCGGCGGCTGGGCGTCGCACTGGGCGCACTGGAGGACCTCGACGATGCGCTGACCGCCTTCGCCCGCGCTCGGACGCTGGCCCCTGAGAACCCCGCCGTCCCGCATCAGCTCGGCGGTGTGCTGCAAGATTGGGGCGAAGTGGCGCGCGCCGAGGTGGCATACCGTGAGGCGCTGGCGCTGCGGCCCGGGTATCTGCCGGCGCGGCTGGACCTGGCGCAGATGCTCGAGCTTGAAGGGCAAAGCGCCGATGCGCTGGCTGAGTACCGCCGCTGTGTGGATCTCGCACCCAACGATGCCCGCCTGCGGCTGATGCTGGCGAGCGCACTCTACCGCCAGCACGCCTTCGAGCAGGCATACGCGGAGTTCGGCCGAGCGCGTGAGCTAGAGCCGCGCCTGGGAACGTCAGAGGCGCTGTTGCCGCGGCTCGCCTCGGCCGGCGATGTCGCCGACTATATCGCGGGACTCGGCGGGCTCGCGGGCGGCGATGCGCTGAGCCAGCCGTCTGTGGCGGTCAACTCCGGCGCTCCGCCTGCCCGGCAGAGTGTCTCGCCTTCCGAGTCCACGCCCACCACAACCGCTGAGGAAGCCGCAACGGCGGGCGCCACCCTGCCCGCGAGCGTGATCGTCGCCACGCTGCCCACTGATCGCACCGACGCCGATACGCCGGGGGCCGATCCGCCCGCCGAGGCCGCCGGACCCGCTGGGAGCGAGCCACTTGCCGGCGGGAAGCGCGAACGCGGGCGCACCCGCAAGCCGCGTGTGCCCAAGGCCGAGCGGGGCGAGCGCCCCGGCTTCTTCGCTCGCCTCTTCCATTGGGGCCGCTAGTGGCGGCTAGGGGCTAGGCCGCCCGTTCCTTCGGCAGGGGCTTGCCGGGAAGCCACCAGTTCCAGCGGCCCAACAGGCGCATCGTCGCCGGCACCAGCAGCGTGCGGATCAGCGTCGCATCCACCAGCACCGCGACCGTCATCCCCAGGCCAATCTCCTTGGTCATCGTCAGACGGGTGAAGGTGAAGGAGCCCGTGACGATCACGAAAAGCAGCGCCGCGTTGGTGATCACGCCGGCGGTCTTGGCCAGCCCGCGCGCCACCGCCTCGCGGTTGTTGCCGGTGCGCAGCCATTCCTCCCGGATGCGCGAGAGCAGGAAGACCTCGTAGTCCATCGAGAGGCCGAACAGGATGCAGAAGATCAAGATCGGAATCGTCGCGTCGAGCATGCCGGAGCTGGTGAAGCCGAGCAGCTCACTGAAATTGCCCCACTGAAAGACCCACACCAGCACCCCGTAGGCCGCGCCTAGCGAGAGCACATTGACCAGCACGGCCTTGAGCGGCAGCACCGCCGAGCGGAACATCAGCAGCAACAGGATGTAGGTTGCCAGCAAAATGAACCCAATTGTCTTCGGGAACTGACTGTAGAGGTACCGCGTGAAGTCGAGGCTCTGGGCCTGGGTGCCGCCGACCAGCACGCTCAGCCCCTGCGCGGCGCTCCTATCGCCCGCGCGGATGCCATCCACCAGCGCCGTGCCGGCGTCGCTATCCAGCGCGGCATCGGTGCGCACGGTGATGATGGTGGTGTCGCCGGCGGTGGTGGAGGCGACCAGCTTGGCCAGCGCGGGATGCTGCGCGTACTGGCCGCTGGAGTAGAGCGCGACGAGCTGGGCGTAGGTGGGTGGGTTGGCCGCGGCGCCGCCGGGCAGATGGGTGAGGCTGGCGACGTCGGTCACGTGATACTGCACGGCGAGGAACTGCGTGAGCGCATCCACTCGCTGGAGATTGGCAGGGGTGAGCATGCTGGAGCCATCGGGCGTGCGCGCTACCACGTAGATAGGGTCGGTGCCCGCGGCGGGGAACTGCGCCGCGAGGATATCGTTGCCGCGCTGCGCTTCGGACGAGGCGGGCAGCGCGGATGCGCCGTAGGCCGCCACCTTCATCGAGAAGATCGGCCAGCCCAGCGCCACCAGCACCGCCGCCGTCGCCAGCAGCACCAGCACAGGCCGGCGCATCACGCCCAGCGCCCAGCCGCGCCAGAAGCCGCCCCCGCGCTCCTCCCGCTCAGGGTCGGAGGGGATGGTCTGCCCCACCATGCGCGTGCCCAGGATTGGCAAGCGCAGCCTGTTGATGCGCGGTCCCAGGATGCTGAGCAGCGCCGGCAGCAGCGTGAGCGCGCCGAGCACTGCCGCGGCGACGGTGACCGCCCCGCCGACGCCGAATGACGTCATGAACGACAGGCCGATCAGCAGCAGGCCCGCGAAGCCGATGATGACCGTCAGGCCGCTGAAGAGAATCGCCTCGCCGGTGGTAGCGACGGTCCAGGCCACCGCCTCGCGCGTGTTGGCGCCGCGTGCCAGCTCCTCGCGGAAGCGTCGCACCATGAAGAGACTGTAGTCAATCGAGATGCCCAGCCCGATCACCGAGGCGACATTGAGCACGAAGATGCTGGTGTCGGTGTGCAGGGCGATGGCATAGATCACGGCGAGCGCGACCGGCACGGCCACCAGCGCCAGCACCAGCGGCATCAAGGCAGCCAGCAGCGTGCCGAAGACGATCAACAGCACCACCAGCGCGATCGGCAGCGAGAACATCTCAGCCTTCTCGACGTCGCCCTGGACGATGGTGTTGTACTCGTGAGAGATCTCGGGGCCGCCGGTGAGGTAGGCGCCGGCGGGACCGTCACCGGCGGCGGGCAGCAGCCGATGGAAGTCGGGCATCGCGCGCTGGGCGATGCTACCAGATTGATCGAAGCCGACGATGATGTAGGTGGTGCGGCCATCCTGACCGGTGCCGCCGGGTGTCACCGAGACGACGTGCGGGAAGTTCTGAGCGCGGGCGACAAAAGCGGCGACCTCTTGCTGGTAAGCGGGATCATTGACGGAGGTATCGCTGGACTGGAAGACCACCAGTGCCGACGAGCCACCCTCGCCGAGCGCGCGGGAGATGGCCTGGCTCGCCTTGACCGACTCGCTGCCATCGTACACGTAGCCGCCGCTGTGCAGCGCGGAGGCCACCTGCGCGGCGAAGGGAACGGCGACGACCAGCCCGACCACCCACAGCGCCAGAATCAGCCAGCGCAGCCGATGCACCAGCCGGCCGTATGACAGTCCGGCGCGATACCAGCGGCGATGTGCCCGCCCGTCTGGCGCCGGCCCCGCACCAGCGGAACGTGCCGATCCCTCGGCGGGTGATGTATCGAGCAGCATGCTATTGCTTCCTCCGCGTACTCTGTGCGCGGCCGGCGCGGCGCGCTATCTCGGCCACTCTGGTCCCGTCCATCTTCACTGGTCCTCAGCCGGGGTGCGCCCTGCTGGACAGCCCTCTGCCAGCGTGCTGCGCGCTGTCGCGAGCATGTGTGACTGACAGTCAGTCAGCAACTATACACGATAGTGCCGTCCGGGTTACACCGTCAAGGGTACGCTACGTTTGTATCCGCCTGAGGGCTATCTGCCCGCGGGCGATCCGTCGGCCATTCCTAGGCCGCGCCGGATGAAGCGGGCTACCTCGTGGATGTACGCCTCGTCGGGCTCGCGCAGGCCGTAGATATAGCATTCGTCGGCGGCGTGCTCCAACACGCCGACGATCAGGCGCGCGGCGATCTCCGGGTTGACGTTGCGTTCAACCTCGCCGCTGGCCTGGCCGCGCTCGATCATCGAGGCGATGAAGGCATAGTACGCCTGGAAGAGATGCTCGCACTGCGGGCGCAGCTCGATCATGCCGACCCGCGCCTCGATGATGCCAAGCACATCACGATAGCGGCCCATCTCGGCGAAGGCAGCGGAGACGCCAGCGTCAATGCCCTCGGCGAGGCTGCGGGCGCCCTCGACGGCGGCACGCGTGGAGGCCAGTATCTGGCGGTCCATGTCCTCGGCCAGCGCGATGACCAGCGAGAGCTTTGACGGAAAATATAAGTAGAACGTGCCTTGGGCGACGCCGGCGCGAGCGACGATGTCGGAGATTTTGGCGGCTTCGAGGCCCTTCTCGGCCAGCACCTCGCGCGCGGCCCGCAGCAGAGCGGCCCGCCGCTCCTCTCTCGCGTTCACCTCGGTCGTCGCCATCACATACCTCCGCCGCTGCCGGCATCTGACGATGTGCCGGACCGTATTCTACCCATCATACACCAACCCGCGCGCATCGCGCGCGTGCCGGTCGGTTGACTGGGCGAACGCCAAATGGTATAGCAAACTTGTGCTACGGCGCGAACGAGTTACCGCGCTCAGTTTGCGAATTGAGAATCCATTGGTCCACCTGGCTCTTCTCGACTCGGCTACTGCAACAACCGTACCGCTTCGCTCGCTCGGCTGGCCGGTACAAACCGTGTGTACTTCGCTTGTGTGCCCGTTTGGCGCCGTGCCGCGAGCAGCGTTATGCTCGCTCTGCGCGTCGTCAATGGCGGCTGCAAGTTAATAGCCCGTTCTGGCTGCTGGCTTAGCCAATTCTTCTCAGTTCTCGTCTGGATTGACCTCCTGCGTACCTCCAAGTCACCGTAAGTACTCTGCTTCCTAGCCGAACTGGGCGGGTTGACTCCTTCCAGTGTGGTGGGTAAGCTCATTGACGCTTCCGTCTGCCTGGTCGGCAGTGGCCGATACATTCGATTATGTCCAGGCTGGCGGACCCCGGCAGCAACTTTCGCGCTTTCCAAGGACCGACGACGCTCCTCT
>DASUBU010000058.1:0-48641 GCA_035763125.1 Ktedonobacterales bacterium | reverse complement strand
TGGAGCGTGGTGACGAGCACCCGCCGCAGCCCGAAGCGCGCCAGCGGGGCCAGCGCCATCGTCAGCCCGATAGCCGAACAGTTCGGATTGGTGACGATTGCGCCGGGCCAACCACGTGCCTCGCGCTGGCAGGTGACCGCGCCCAAATGATCGGGATTGATCTCCGGCACAACCAGCGGCACATTGGGATCCATGCGGAACGCCGAGGCATTGCTGAAGACGAAAGACCCCGCGCGGGCGAATTCCGGCTCGATCTCGGCGGCCTGGTCCGCGGGCAGCGCTGAGAAGACGACGCGCGCGGGCAGATGCGCCCGCGGCTCGGCCGGCATCAACGGTAGCCTGGCGGCATCGTGCGGCACGTCGCCCTCGATGCGCCAGCGCACCGCTTCGCCGTAGAGCAGGCCCGCGCGCCGCGCCGAGCCTGCCACGCCTACCAGCTCAAACCACGGGTGCTCCGCCAGCAGCGCGACCAGCCGCTGCCCAACCAGCCCTGTCGCCCCCAGCACCGCGACGGGTATGCGTTCTCTCGCTGCCATCTGACACCCTCCTATTCAGGCGGCCTTAGGATGCGTTGCCGTGGCGGCCCTGGGCGCGCGCACGGCCAGCGGGTGGGGCGCCATCCAGATAGGGACGGTTGGGCCGTTCGGCGCCGCTGCGCAACGCTGGCTTGATGATCTCGTCGTGGAGCCGCACAATGGCCCGGTTGAGGTCGGCTTCGGGAATGATGAAGCTGAGCGCATCCGGGCAGGCACTCTGGCTGATGGGCTTGATGCGCTGGGCGGCGAGTGCGCGCTGCGCATGGACCAGTTGCGCATGCCCAAGCTGGACGCCTAGCAATGTGCAGAGCGCCAGGCGCTTTTGCACCACGATCTCTTCGATCTGTCCCTGCGCGCGCTCGGCAGCGAACTCTCGCCTGAGGCACTCCACAATAGCTTCGATGCGTGTTTCGTCCACGATTGCCCGCGGATCGTGCCCGACGACCGGATGCGCCGACTGCACGATCTCGCCTTGTGCCGCGAGGATCGCCGCGCAGAGCCGGCCAAAGAGACCCGGCACTTCGGCCGCCCCGTCGCCGACAGCCCCGACGGCGCAGAGTCCGCGGCGACCGGCAACCGCCTGCGGGCGGCCCCGTGGCCCCTCAAGCCGTGCCTCGATCAGCGTGCCCGGCTGCTCGGGATGGAACGTATTGCGGACACGCAGCTCGATTCCTCGCCGCGCCACCGGGGCGATCGAGCGTGGATGTAGCACCTTGGCGCCGCAGTACGAGAGTCGTCCGGCCGCCGCGGCGGAGATGCGGGGCAGCACCTCGGCATCCGGCACCACACGCGGGTCGGCGGTGAAGACGCCGTCCACGTCGCTGTAGATCCAGCACGCCTCGGCATCCAGCGCGGCGGCCAGCAGCGCCGCGGAGTAGTCCGAGCCGCCGCGGCCCAGCGTCGTCGGTCGCCCGTCCGCCGTCTGGCCGATGAACCCCGCCGCCACCAGGGTTGCCGCAGGGGCGTCCTGTAAATACTCACTCGTGGGGGCGTCTGGCGAGCGCCCAACGATAGGACGGAGGTCGGCTCGCGCGAGCGCTCGGTGAACTGCCGCCCTGGTAGCCTCCATCTGTGGCGTTGCGTCGCCGAAACGGTCGTCCGTCACGATGACCGGCTCCTCCCAGGCCAGCACAGGCTCGCCCAGCGTGCGCAGCGCCTCCGCGACCAGCAGCACCGCCAGCAATTCGCCGAAGCTGGCGATGGCATCGCATGTCGCCGCCGAGCCGTCACGGCGTGCCAGGGCATCCTCCACAGCAGCGTCCAGGCTCGCCAGCCGCGAGGAAAGCCGCTCCCAGCTGGCGTGTGGGTTGATGTGTTGGGCTGCTTCCAGGTGTCGCGCCCGCAGATCGCCGAGAACGCGCTCGCAGATCGTACGCTCACCGTTCGCGGCGGCCTCGGCCAGCGCCAAGAGGAAATCAGTCACGCCCGACATCGCGGAGGTCACGACGACCGGATGGCGCTCGCGCTGCGCCTGGACGATCCGCGCGACGTGCAGGGTGCGCTCACCGGTGCCAACTGAGGTGCCGCCGAATTTCATGATCAGCATGGCCCCACCTCCTCCCCGCGAGCCACACGCTGCGCAAGCAGCACCGCATCGGGATCCTTGAGGAGATTGCCGGTCAGAACCGCTACGACGCGCTCGTGCGGCTGGATCGTGCCCTGGCTGACCAGTCTCCGCACACCGGCCACAGAAGCCGCCGAGGCTGGCTCGCAGCCGATACCCGCCCGATCCACGACCGCCTTGGCGCGCAAGATCTCGTCGTCCGTCACCTCGCCGACAACGCCCCGCGTGGCCCGAATGACGTCGCGCGCCCGCAGGTAGCTCACGGGATCGCCGATGTTGATGGCCGTGGCAAGCGTATGGGCCTGGACCGACTTCAGCTCGACGAACCCGCCGCGATAGCTTTGATAGAACGGGTTCGCGCCCGCCGCCTGAATGGCGGCGATGCGCGGCAGGCGCTCGATCAGGCCAAGCCGAAACGCGGTCAGCAGCCCTATGCCCAGCGCCGAGGTGTTGCCCAGATTGCCAGCGGGCAGCACGATCCAGTCTGGCACGTCCCACTGGAACTGCTGCGCCAGCTCGAAGGCGAGCGATTGCTGGCCGAGAATGCGGAACGGATTGAGCGAGTTGAGCAGGTAGATGCCTTCGTCCTGGCAGAGCCGCTCCACCTCGACCATCGCTCGGTCGAAGTCGCCTGCGATCTGCCGGATCTCCGCACCGTAGGCGAGCGCCTGGCTGAGCTTGCCCGCCGCCACCTTGCCTTCCGGCAGCAGGACGAGCGCACGCAGCCCAGCCTGGGCCGCATAGGCCGCCATCGAGGCGGCGGTATTGCCCGTCGAGGCGCAGGCCACTGCCTCCGCGCCGAGCCAGCGCGCGATGCTGACGCCGACCGTCATGCCGCGGTCTTTGAACGAGCCGGTGGGATTCTCGCCTTCGTGCTTGACCCACAGCCGCTCGGCGCCAGCGAACGCGCCGACTGCCTTGTGTCCGACCGAAGCCGCGCCTTGCCCCACGAAATAGCAGTTGGTCTGGCCCTCTGGTCGCGTGATCGCCACCACCGCTGGCAGGGGCATCAGCAGCTCGCGAAAGCGCCAGACTCCACTGCGCTCTTGTGGTCCTAGCGCGCCCAGCCGCTCGTCGAAGAGCCGCCGCCAGGCATCGCCGTCACGCGCTGGCATGGGATCATCTCGCGCGACGTCTAGTGGCTGCCCGCAAGAGCAGCGATACTGCATCCGCCGGAGGGGGTAGCTCGCCCCACAGGCCGGGCAGCGCAGGCGCATCCCGCTCTCCTCGGCGCCCACCAGACTGGGCGGTACGTCTTGCCCTGGAGCGCGCTCGGCTTTGGCGAGGCTCGCCGTAGTCTTTCGCGCACCTTCTGGCGCCGCGGAACCTGCGCCGGTTACGACCGCGCCGCGCCGGTCAATCCCGGCCATCAGCACATGGCCTGGCACCCGCAGCGCCCGCGCGGCCTCGCGCATAGCATCTGCGACCCTCTCTGCTTGATCAGCGGCGATGGCCAGAACAGTTGAGCCGCCACCTGAGAGACACACCCCCAGTGCGCCCGCGTCGTAGGCCGCCGCGCGCATCTCAGGCAACTGCGGGAAGAGTCGCGCCCGGTACGGCTCGTGAAAGCGATCGTCCATCGCACCGGCAATGGCGTCATGGGTGCCTGTTGCCAGCGCCGCCACCAGCAACGCCGCATGGCCGACATTGTGGACCGCGTCGGCGCGACTGTAGCTTGGTGGCAGCAGCGCGCGGCCGCGCGCGGTATCCATCGGGACGTCTGGGATAAAGAGTACGGCGCGCAGATCGTCCGGCAACGGCGCCTGCACCGCGCGCCAGGTTCCGCGGCGCTCGTCTCTGGCGCTGACGACCAGCCCGCCCGCCAATGCCGCGGCAGCGTTATCGGCGTGCTGCCCGTGCTCCAGCGCGACGGCGGCATCGAGCAGCTTGCCATCTTCCTGTGCGTCGTGGAGGTTGAGATGCTCGGCGATAGCCCCCGCCGCCAGCAGGCCGCCCACGACGGCCGCCGCGCTGGTGCCCAGGCCGCGCTCCGGGGGCACGTCGAATGTTGCTTGTATCCGCAGATCCTGCGGTGGCGCGCCGAAGTGGGCGAGGCGCGCGATGAGCGCGACATAGAAGAGGTTGCGCTCATCGGCGGGCAGCGCGAGGGCAGGTTGGGCATGCTCGCCGGAGGCGAGCAGCTCAATGCTGATGGTGGGGTGCGAGGGCGTGGATGCCGGCTCATACTCGACGCGATAGCTCGTGTAGAGCGTGATCGCCAAACCCAGGCAGTCGAAGCCTGGCCCCAGGTTGGCGCACGTCGCCGGCACACGCACTGTGATGTGCGAGCGTACGGACATGACGAATTGGACTCCTTTGCGGACGCTATTCAGTTGCGCCGTGCGGAGCGGTCAAGAGGGCGCATGCGCACCAGATCCCGCGCCGCCGACATCAGCGGTGAATAGGTCGGCAAAGGGTCACACCACCGGTGGTGAGCCGGTGGGTCTGTCCTCTCCTGCGATCGTAGCAGGCTGCTCGCATGGGTGATGCTCTCGATAGCGACAAATTGCGGCAAGGAGGCATGGAGGCTGGCCCCGGCCACCTGATGAGGGCAATCCTACCAGCGAATCCGTGCCGGGTCAAGTGGAACCTTCGCCATCACCCACACTCGACCCGCGCTCACGCGCTCAGCCGTCACCGACCAAGACGTGTGCCACAGTCTCGTGGGACGAGAGCGTGCGCGGACGGACGGCGGAGCCAGTGAGAGCGGGGAGCTCAGGTGACAGGAAGGCGAAAGACTAGACAGCCGCGCCCATCTTGGATAGGATGGTGGATGCATCGAGAGCATCACGCGTCGCCTGCACGGACGTCCGTGCCAGCCAGTGGAAGACGCGGCACGGCCGTGGGACGGGAGGTTTTGGGGGATGGCAGTCGTAACAAGCATCATCAATCTCAAGGGCGGCGTGGGCAAGACGACCCTGACGATGGCCCTGTCGCATTATCTGGCCGCTGAACATGCCAAGCGCGTGCTGGTGATTGACCTTGACCCACAGACCAACGCGACCATCGCGATGGTCACCGAGCGGCGCTGGCGCGAGCGCGACCAGAACGGCCAGACGCTCTACCAGCTCTTCAAAGACCAGCTCGACGGCACTCAGGTCTTCTCCGCGCAGGAAGCCATCATGACCCGCGTCTCCAATGTCGCAGGCGGCATTCCTGGCCTGGATCTGCTGCCGGCCAGCATCCGGCTGCATCGCATTCAAGACAAGATCACCAAGATCGCCGACCTGGATACCTTCCGCACCGGGCCAGTCTATGCGCTGCGTGAAGCGCTACGTGATGTGCTGCCCCATTACGACCATGTGCTGATTGACTGCCCGCCGAATCTGGGTGTCATCACGCTCAATGGCATCGCCATCAGCCGCTACTTCTTGATCCCAGTGGTGCCCGACATCCTCTCCACGCTGGGCGTCCCGCTGGTGCTCGATCGCATGGCCGATTTCGCCCTGCGCGCGCAGCACGAGATCTTCGGCCTGGGCATCATCGTCTCGCGCTTCCGCCCGACCAGCCGCCTGCACAAGCAAACCGTGATGAGCATGCGACGCGACGCGATCCCCGGCATCCACCCGCCAATCTTCAATACCATCATCACCGAGGCGCTGGAGGTGGCGGAGGCGGCCGACGTTGAGGAGGCTGTCGGCTCGTTGCGGCAGAAGTTCGGCGGCAACGGACCGCACAAGCAGTTCAGTGCGCTGGCCGATGAGTATTTGCGCTATGTCGGTGGCTAAGTGAGGCCGCTAGCTCGTCTGAAGGATAACAGATGGCGCGAGACGAGAGGAGGGCGCTGTGGAGATGCGAGAGGTCGTGCCGCCACGAGAACGTCCCGCCGAGGATCCCGCGAGCAGCGCTCCGGTAGACGCCGATGCGCAGCCGGCGCCGCCAGCGCAGCTGCCAGACTCAGCGCGCTCTGATGGGAATTCCATCCTCCCAACCGCTGATGAGCCTGAAGTCAGCATAGACGGGCAGTTGACGCTGCTGGATGTTCGCCACTCGCGCGTGACCTCGCCCAACGGACATCCCGTCCACGCAGGGGGGGCGCCTCCGTCGGCGGCCCAACCCGACGGCCCTGTGGGCAGCGGCAACCTAGACGCTACCACCTTTCAGGATGGCCCGCCGCCGCCGCTGCCGGCATGGCAGACGCCTGCCGATGCGTCGTACGCCCATCCCGCGTCACCGGCGATTACACCTCGCGGGCAGCACGCGCATGTGCCCTGGCAGGTCGCCCGGACGTGGGGACCGACCACGCTGACGATTGGATCGAACTCCGCGGCCGGCATGAGCTATCTACTCGGGTGGATCTCGGGCGTGCTGGTCTACTTCAACGAGCGCGATAACCGCTTCGTCCGCTTCCACGCCCTGCAATCCATCCTGCTCAGCAGCGCCTTGACGGTGCTGGGCGTCGCGGCCTCGATCCTGCACGCCCTCTTCCACGACCTCACCAGTGCCACACACTGGACCGTCTTCGGCGCGCTTGGCAGCGGAATTGCACTGCTCTCAGCAACTGGTATTGTGTTGATCTGGCTGGCTTCGATGATCGCCGCCTGGACGGGTCATCGCTGGCGCCTGCCGATTGTAGGAGCATATGCCGAGCGCTACGCCGCCCCACCACTCCTCACGCCTGGCTCATATGTCTGAGGCCGTGGACTCTCAGCGCGACGAGGACGCGACGCCGACCAAGCCGCGCGTCGAGCTTCCCCCGCTGGAATATCGCCCGACGCCCAGGCGCTCGCAACCTCGCCTTACGCCCCGCCTTTCTCGCGGATCCGCACCCGACCGACCGCCCACCGTGCCGGCTCGGCCAGCGCCGGCGATATCCTTCTCATCTGCTCTGCCCGCTCGCCCCACACCACCCCTGGCGTCCGCTCTGCCCGCTCGCCCCACACCACCCATCCGGACCCCTGCACCTGTGCGGCCGACGCCGCCGCTGCAGCCTGCCCCGCCCCGCTCGCCACCTTTCCCTGTTGAGCATGGTTCTCGTTCAGTGGCAGGCACACAACCGATGCCGTCGTTTCGGCGCACTCCTATCGCCGCTTCCACGTCACTGGCCGTTCGTTCCGGGCCGGCGTCTGCGCCCGGCGCCGCCCCGCTCGCGCCATCCATCCCAGGCGCAGCCCGCCGCGGGGGGAGCGCTGGCCTTGCGTTAGGCCTGCGTGGCCGGCGAAATCCTCGCGTGGTCGCGGCGCTGGCGTACGCGCTGCCGCTAGTGCCCGCGGTGGTGCTCTTGCAGCGTGAGCGGCGCAACCGCTTCGTCCGGGTCCACGCCGCCACGGCGCTGGTGTTCTTTGCATCGCTCGCGCTGGCGCAGGTCGCGCTCTATGTGCTCTTGGTGGTTGCCGGCAGCCGCGCCACCGATCCACGCGCCGCCACACTGTTTGGGATTGGTCTGCTGGCGGGATGGGCGCTCGTCGGCGTGCTCGGCCTGGCGCTCTGGCTGCGTCTGATGGCGTCGGCGATGGAGGGCCGCGTGGCGCATCTGCCGCTGCTTTCGGGGCTCGCGCGCGCCATCGAGAGCGCCCAACGGCGGATTTCCGATGCTATGTGGCGCCCGCGGAACAGAAGCGTATGAAGATTACGTCAATCGAGCCGCAGGCGCATCAATCAGACCGCTATAGCCTCTTCCTCGACGGCCGCTTTGCGCTCGGCCTCGATGGCGCTGTGGTTGTCGCCGCCGGCCTTGCAGTCGGCATGGAGCTTTCGGAAGACGAGCTGGCTCACTTGCGCTCCGACGATGGTGCGCGCCGCCTGCTGGATGCCGCGCTGCGTTTCCTTGCGCCACGGCCGCGCAGCCGCGCGGAGGTTCGCCGGCGGCTGCTGGCGCCGCGCCGCAATCGCGAGCCAGCCGACCCCGAGGCCGTCGAGCGCACGCTGGACCGTCTCGAATCGCTCGGCGTGCTTGATGATGCCCAGTTCGCCGCCTTCTGGGTCGAGAACCGCGAGCAGTTCAGCCCCCGCTCGGCTCGTGCGATGGGCCAGGAGCTGCGGCTGCGTGGTGTGAGCCGCGAGACGGTCGAGGCGGCGGCCGATCCCGAACAGGATGAAGCGCGCGCACTGGCTGCCGCCCGCCAGCGGCTGCGTGCGGTCGCGCGTGCCGAGTACCCCGAGTTCCGCACCAAGTTGGGACAATTCTTGCTGCGGCGGGGCTTCAACTACGAGACTGCGCGGGTGACGGTCCGCCAGCTATGGGAAGAGACACACGGCTCGCAGGCTACCGACGACGAAGGAGTAGATGCGAGCGCGAACCCAGAGCTCGATGTAGGGGGCGCGAGCGAGGAGGAATGAAGGTGACATCGAGTGCCAGGGGTGGGGCGATAGAAGGCAAAGACGGCAAGGAAGCCGGCGGCATAGCAGATGGATTGGTGGGCGTTGCGGGTAGACGGTGGACGTTGCTATAATGGGGCGCGTGCTCGTCGCAGCAAACCGCCTGCGCGAGCCGACGGCTGTGCGTCGCATAGTAGGTATGAGGCGAGGCGGCGCGCGGCTGCGCTTGGCGGCTGAGCGAACAGCGTGCGGGATGATGCGCTGCGCGGGGAGCGCGACGCTCGATGGCGGAGGTGGCGGCGCATGCTGGGACGGGTGCTGAAGAATCGCTACAAGCTGGTAGATGAGCGCGGCAGTGGCAGCATGGCCACCGTCTACATTGGCCGCGACATGGAGACGAACCGGCTGTACGCGGTGAAGGTGCTCAGCCGGCAGGCCGCTGCCGATCAGGAGCTGGTCGAGCGATTCAAACGCGAGTTCGAGCTGCTGTCACGCCTCTCCGGCCCGCATGTGGTGAGCCCGGTGGACTTCGGCGAGGACAAGGGCTCACTCTTTATCGTGATGGATTACGTAGACGGGCACAATCTCAAGCATGCTGTGCTGACGGGTGGCGCTTTCCCGGTGGCGCGCGCGATAGACGTGACGGAACAGGCGGCGGCGGGAGTAGCCGCGGCGGCGGCGCAGGGCATCGTGCATCGCGACATCAAGCCGCAGAATCTGATGCTGGCGGTGGATAACACCGTCAAGCTGACGGATTTCGGGCTGGCGCGCAGCCACGAGTCAGCCGATATCACCGTGACCGGCTTCTTTGTCGGCACGCCGTTCTACGTCGCGCCGGAGCAGGTGGAAAACAGCCGCAAGGTAGACACACGCGCGGACCTGTACTCGCTGGCTTGCGTCTTCTTCGAGCTCCTCACGGCGCGCGTGCCCTTCGATGGTGAGCATGCCTGGGATGTGGTGATGCAGCACCTCAACGGCCCGATTCCCTCCGCTCGCGCGCTGCAGCCGGAACTGCCCGCCGAATACGACGAATTCTTCCGGCGGGCGCTCTCCAAAGTGCCAGCTGAGCGATTCGCGACGCCGCGTGCCTTTGTCGAGGCGCTCGATGCTCTGCCGTTGCCTAGCCGCCCGCCAGTCGTAACACAGTCAGAGGAGCCGCAGGCGGCGCTGGTGCCGCCTGGCGGCATGGCGCTGGCGCTGACGGCGCCAGACCTGATCATAGGACGCAGCGATCCCCAGCGGGGAATGCGTCCGGACGTGGATCTCCTGCCACTGGACCCACAGCAAACGGTGTCGCGCAGGCATGCGCGCATCACTCGACGCGGGGGCCAGTATTTTATCGAAGACCTGGGTGCCTTCAACCGCACGCTGGTCAATGGCACCCCAATCGTGCCACATCAAGGGGCAGAACTGCACGCGGGTGATATGCTGCGGCTAGGCAATGTCGAGCTGCGCTTCGAGTTGCGTCCGCGCTAGGCCGCGCGAGGAAGGACGAGATTTCGATGGTGACGTTGGCGCAAACCTGGCCAGGTGTGCTGGGTGACGGAGGGCTAAGCAGCTCCGTCGCCGTGGCTGCCGCGGCGCTGGTAGTGGTGCTCACGATCGTGCTGGTGTTCGTGATGGTGCTGCGCAGCAATGGCGCGGCCCGCCGAACGGCGAGCGGTCTGGGTTACGACGCGCAGATGGGTCCCCTCGGCCAGCCACACAACCCGATGAGCGATGACGACTGGCGTGGTGCGCAAGGGCCCGGTGGGCGCGGACAGCCGGGCGGCTGGGGCCAGGAGTACGGAGCCGGCGCTAGCGCTGGCGCCGGTGCAGGATTCGGCGCGCAGAGCCCTGGTGCGTGGGGCGGCCAGGCGGCTCCCGCGTGGGATGACCAGCCTGCTGCCCGCGGCGGCTCTGGCGTGGGCTGGGGAGCGGCCGCTGGCGGTGCTGGCGTAGGTGCCGGCTGGGACGATCAAGGCACACCGGGTGGCTGGGGCCGGCCAGCGCCTGGATCCGGCTCGCGGCCGATGACGCCCAGCGCGCCGGCTGGCTGGGATGCCGGTGCGGGAGCCGCCGGACCCCCCGCGCATGGAGCGTGGGGCGCTGCACAGCCGACGATTCCAGCGGGTGGTCCTGGCCAAGGGCAATGGGGTAGCCAGCCCTCTGGCGCGAACGGATGGGGCCAGGACGGGCCAAGCCAGCCGAGTGGGGGCTGGGGTGCCGCACAGTCCGCGGGTGGCGGTTGGGGTGGCCCTGCCGGAGCAGGCGTAGCCGCCGGTGCGCCAGCCTATGCCAGCCAGCGGGTGGGCGTTGGCGTGCTGACGGTGCGCCAGGGCAAAGAGCAGGGGCACGTCTTCGAGCTGCGTAAGGATCGCACGACGATCGGCCGCAGCCGCGAGAGCGACATCTTTCTGGAGGATCTGGCGGTTTCGCGCCTGCACTCGACCATCATGCGCGACGAGGGTGGCCGTTACTACCTGCGCGACGAAGGCAGCGCCAATGGCACCTACGTCAACCAGCAGCGGGCAACCGAACAGCCGCTGGAAGAGGGCGACGAAGTTCAGGTCGGCCAGACGGTCTTGATCTTCAACCTACGGTAGGTCTCGCGGCGGCACCGACCACCGAACGGGCCAGCCGCGAGAGAGGCGAGGGCGGGATGGCGTGACGGATGATCTGATCGGCGCGGCCCTGGGACACTGCGAGATCGAGGAGTTGCTTGGGCAGGGCGGCATGGCGCGCGTCTATCGCGGTCGCCAGGCGAGCCTCGATCGTGTGGTGGCAATCAAGGTGCTGCCGCCCTATTACGCCGCCGATCCGGATTTCGTCACGCGCTTCGAGCTGGAGGCGCGCGCCACGGCGCGCCTCTCGCATCCCAACATCGTGATCGTCCACGACGCCGGCGAGGACAACGGCCGGCTCTATATCGTCATGGAATACATCGGCGGCGGGACGCTGAAGGATCGCATGCAGACGCCGATGACAATGCGCGATATCACGCGGGTCGTGCGCGAAGTCGGCGGCGCGCTCGCCTACGCGCACGGCCAGGGCATCGTCCACCGCGACGTAAAGCCGGTGAACGTGCTGATGGATACCGCTGGCCGCGCGGTACTCTCCGACTTTGGCATCGCCAAGGTGCTGGCCACCTCGGCGGCGATCACACGCGATGGGGCGGGGGTTGGCACACCGGAGTACATGTCGCCGGAGCAGTGCCGTGGGGTGGGGGTAGATTACCGGGTCGACATCTACGCCCTGGGTGTCATGCTCTATGAGATGCTGACCGGCCGCACGCCCTTCGCGGCCGACAACTACACCGCCCTGGCGCACTCACACATCTACGAGCAGGTACCGCTTCCCTCCTCGTTCAACCCGCGCATCTCGCCGGCGGTCCAGTCGGTCATCCTCAAGGCGCTGGAAAAGGATCCAACCGATCGCTTCCAAAAGGCGACCGATGTGGCCGTCGCGCTGGAGCAGGCAGTTGAATCGCAAACACCGGTCGTGCTCTCGGGCCGGCCCATGCCCCAACCGCCGCAGGCAGCGGGACAGGGGCCGATGCAGGGGCAGCGCGTGTCGCAGGGTCCGGCGTCCGCGCCGCAGCGCCGAACGGGCTATCCAGCCGTGATGTGCCGTCGATGCGGCCATCCAAACGCGCCAAACCAGCGCTTCTGCTCCGCCTGCGGACAACCGCTGCTGCCCGGCCAGGCGCCTGCACCGCCGCCAGCAGCGGCTTACCCTCAACAGGCGGGCAGTTCGGTAGGGTGCCCGCACTGCGGCACCCCCAACCCGCCGCTGAATCGCTATTGCACGGGCTGCGGCGAAAGCCTGCTGCGCGGGGTCGTCGGCTTCACCTGTCGCCAGTGCGGGACGCCCAACCCGGCCGGCAAGCGCTTCTGCACGCAGTGTGGGGCGGCGCTGCGCTAGGCGACGGAAGCGAGGCGGAGCGATGGAGAGCCAACCCATTGAGCAAGCTGGCAAGTACTGCATTATCGGCGCAGGCTCGTCGGGCCTGACGGCAGCCAAGAACCTCAACGACGCTGGTATCGCCTACGACATCTTCGAGCGTGAGGATGGCATTGGCGGCAACTGGTACTTTGGCAAGCCACATAGCAGCGTCTACCGCTCGATTCACCTGATCTCCTCGAAGCCGCTGACCGAATATCGCGACTTCCCCATGCCCAAAGACTACCCCGACTATCCCAGTCATACGCAGGTGCTCGACTACTTCAAGGCCTACGCGCGCCATTTCGATCTGGAGCGCGACATCACGTTCAATACGGAGGTGACAGGCATCGAGCCGGTCAACGATGGCCAGGCCTGGGATGTGATGCTCAACACTGGCGAGCGGCGGCGCTACACGGGCGTCGTGATCTGCAACGGGCACAACTGGGAGCCGAAATATCCCGAGTATCCCGGCACGTTCTCCGGCGAAACCCTGCACTCTTCACAGTACAAGTCGCCGGATGTGCTGGAGGGCAAGCGCGTGCTGGTGGTGGGCGCCGGCAACTCCGGCTGCGACATCGCCGCCGAGTCGGCGCAGCATGCGGCGCGCACACTGCTCAGCACGCGGCGCGGCTACTACTACATGCCCAAGTATTTCTTCGGTCGCCCAGTGGATCAGGTGGGTGAGCGCCTGCTCGATCTCGGCGTTCCGCTCGGCGTGCGCCGGCTGATCGGCAAGCTGACGCATCGCATGGCCGTGGGCGATCTGAGCCGCTACGGCGTCAAGCCGCCTGACCATGCGCTCTTCGAGACGCACCCAATCGTCAACACCCAGCTTCCGTACTACATCGCCCACGGCGACGTGCTGCCACGCCCAGACATCCGCGAGTATGCCGGCCACGAGATCGTCTTCGTTGACGGCACCCGCGAGCCGGTGGATTTGGTCGTCTACGCCACCGGCTTCAAGATTGTCTTCCCCTTCATGGATACGGGCCTGCTCAACTGGCAGCACGGGCATCCAAGCCTCTACCTCAACGTCTTCCACCCGCGCTATGACAATCTCTTCGTCGTCGGGCTGATCCAGCCCGATAGCGGCCAATGGGGACTGGAAGAGCGGCAGGCGCGGCTGATCGCGCGCTTTCTGACGGCGCGGAAGCGCTCACCGCGCAAGGCGGCATGGTTCCGCAAGCTCAAGGCCGCTGGTCAGGAGGACTACGGCGGCGGCGTGAAGTACAAAGAATCCACCCGCCACTTCGTCGAGATCGAGCACCACAGCTACGCCCGGCGACTGGACCGGCTCGCTCGCAAGCTCGCGTTGTAGCACCTGAGGGCGTCGCGCAGATGGACAGCGTGGCGGGCAATGATGTACAGTCGCGGGTAGAGCTGGCACGAGCAAGGGTCTACGTTCGGTGGACGACCCATGGCGCCAGCGACTGTAGGACGACGTCAAGGTGGCAGCGATGCGCTGGCAGTCTACCCCCTACGAGCTGCCGCTGGTGGTAGCGGCGGCACTTGCGCTCGCGCTCGCCATCTATTCCTGGCGGCGACGACCAACACCAGGCGCATTGGCGCTTGCCGTGCTGCTCGGCGCCGTGGCCGAATGGTCAATGGGCTATGCTCTGGAAGTGGCCTCGGCTGGTCTGCCCGGCCAGCTCGTCTGGGACAACGTCGCGTATGTAGGCATCGTGATCGTCCCAGGCGTCTGGTTGGCCTTCGTGCTTGACTACAGCGGCCGCCGGCGTCTGCTCACACGCCGCCTACTACTGGGATTGGCGATCGAGCCGGCGGTTATGCTGGCGCTCGTCTGGACCAACCGCTGGCACGGGCTGGTACACACCTCTGAGCGCCTGGTAACGCAGCACGCGTTCGCCGCCCTGGTCACTGTGCATGGCCCAGCATTCTGGCTGAATGTGGCTTACTCGTACGCCCTGTTGCTGCTGGGAGCGGGCCTGCTCGGCCCGCTCTTTCTGGGCGTAGTGCATCCGAATGCGCTGGTACGCGGCCAGGCGAGGCTGCTGCTAGCGGCAGTGGCCGCACCCTGGATCGGCAATGTGCTCTCCATTGCCGGCCTCAGTCCGTTTGGCTCGCTCGATCTGACACCCTTCGCCTTCACCATTAGTGGGGCTGCCCTCGCGTGGAGCCTGCTCGGCTTCCGGCTGCTCGAAATCGTGCCAGTGGCGCGTGACGCAGTCATCGAGAGCATGCGTGATGCCGTATTCGTGCTGGATGGGCAAGACCGCATCGTGGACCTCAATCGCGCTGCGCGTGCGCTGCTGAGCGCTGGCGTCCCTGCGCCGCTAGGCCGCGGCTTTGCTGCGGCGCTACCGGCAGGTAGTTCGCTACTGTGGCAGGTGGCACGCGATGGCGAGGCCGAGGCGGATCTGACGGTGGCCATCGGTGGCGAGACGCATCACTTCTACGCCCATCTGTGGCCGGTGCGCGACCGTGCGGGACAGCTTTCGGGCCGGCTGGTGGTACTCGATGACATTACCGCACGCGTGCGCGCGGAAGAGGCTCTGCGTGCGAGCGAGGAACGCTTTCGCAAGCTCTTCGAGGAAGCGCCCATCGGCATGGCGCTGCTCGCGCCCGACGGTCACATGCTCCAGGTGAATCGCACGCTGCGCGAGATGCTGGGCTACTCGGAATCGGAACTGACCGCCCTGACCCTGGCGGCGATCGCCCATCCAGACGACGCCGCCTCCGCAGTTGCGTTCGATGCAGGCGCCCTACCAGGTGAGATGGGCCACTGTCGCCTGGAGCAACGCTTCCTAAAGAAGACAGGCGAGACACTCTGGGCAGAGCTGACGGCCACCGTCATTCACGACGGCGGATCGGCGGCCTATCGTCTGGCGATGATAGAAAATATCTTTGAGCGCAGGCGTGCTGAGCTACTCGAGGACGAGAAGCGCCATGTCGCCTATGAGTTGCATGATGGGCTGGCACAGGTAGTGGCGGGCGCCCACTTGCACATGCAGGCCTTCGCCGAGCATTTCCGCCCGCGCTCGCAACAAGCGCGCGAAGAACTGCGGCGCGCACTCGAGCTCGCCCAGCGCGCCACGCGAGAGGCGCGCCGCGTGATCGCGGGACTGCGGCCGACGCTGGTGGAGGAGCTGGGGCTGGCGGCGGCGCTGCGCATGCAGGTGCAGTCATTGCTCGACGAGGGATGGGACGTCACCTACGATGAGTCGCTGGGTGGTGATCGGCTGCCGGTCGCACTGGAGACTGGGCTCTTCCGCGTGGCGCTCGAAGCGCTCACCAACATCCGAAAACATGCTCGCACCACCCGCGTGCGCCTCGGGCTGACGCGGGTGGAGAACAGCGTGCGCCTCGAAGTGCGCGACTGGGGGTGCGGCTTCGATCTCGCGGAGCTAACGGCTAGCGCTGACGGCTTCGGCCGCATTGGACTGCGCGAGATGCGCGACCGCGTCGAGCTGTTGGGCGGCACTTTCAACGTCTCCAGCCGGCCTGGCGAAGGCTGCCGGATCGCCGTTGAGGTGCCGGCGACGGCGCCGGCTGGGCCACTTGAGCTAGAGCCATCTCGCCTCGGCAGTGGTGTGGGCAGGGCGAGGCGCGAGACGGATGGTGTGGCATGAGCGGTGTGAGTGGGCGTAGCCGACACCGGGTGCTCATCGTGGATGATCACGAGCTGGCCCGTGCGGGGCTGCGCACGATGTTACTCGGCGCGCCAGGGCTCGAGGTAATCGGTGAGGCCGCCGACGGCGCCGAGGCGCTAGAGCTCTGTCGCCGTTTGCTGCCCCACCTTGTTTTGATGGATGTACGCATGCCAGGGGCCAACGGCCTCGACGTGACGCGCGTGGTCAAGCGACTCGACCCGTCCATCATTGTGCTTATCGTCACGATGTACGACAGCCCAGACTACCTCTATGAGGCGGTGCGCGCCGGTGCCGCCGGCTATGTGCTGAAGGACGCCACGAGTCGCGAGCTGCTGAGGGCGGTACGACGGGTGCTCGCCGGTGAGTCACTGCTCGCTAGCGAGCAGCTAGCATCATTGACCCGCCGCCTGGCCGGTGCCTCGCCGCCGGCGGAGTTGATCGAGCCGCTGACAGCGCGTGAGCGCGAGGTGCTGCAATTGGTGGTCCAAGGAAAGACCAACCGCGAGATTGCGCACCACCTCTGCGTCAGCGCGGGCACCGCCAAGATTCACGTCCAGCACATCATCGCCAAGCTGAACGTCTCTGACCGTACGCAAGCGGCCGTACGGGCAGTCGAGCTGGGCCTGCTCAACGCAGAACCGGCGTAGCCGCTGTCGAAGTGTGCCGCCAGGTAGTTTCGTGCCAGCTATGTCTCAGAAGAATATGCCACCTGGCATATGCACTGGCGGCCTAGTTGGCAGCCCTCTTGCTACCCCTCATGGCGACGGCCGCCGCTCCTTGAGGCGCGGCCGCCGTGACGGAGTATGGAGGAGCTAATGAATCGTCGCCTGCGCCGGCTGACACTCAGTCTCGTGGTCACTGTGACCCTCGTCGCGGTGCTAGCTGTTGCCGCTCTCTCGTTCGCGAGCATCCAAGCCCTGCCCGTTGCCGCGGCGAGCACCACGACCACCTTCAACCCGAATCTTCTGTTGCAGGGCAGTAACAGCGCCGCGGAACCCAGCATCCGCTCCGATAGCCATGGCATCCCGTTCGTGATCGCCCCGGTCGGACTCGGCGGCGGCTGCCTGGCCTTTCGCGTGAGACACGACGGCTCTGCCAGCAGTTTCCTCGGGCAGCCAGATCACACGGCCGGCGGCGGCGACTGTGACTGGGCGGTCGGACCCAAGGAGACCAACGCCGCCATCACCCCCGCCGCTACCGACGATGTGCTTGCCTACTCCAGCCTGTCGCTTGCCAACATCACCACGGGCAAATCGGAGGATGGCGGCACCACCTTCGGCCCACCCAACGTCTTCTCGCAGCAGGTGGGCGGCGACGATCGCATGTGGATGGCCGCCGATTCCAAGCTCAACAGCCTGGGCTACGCCGACATCTTCATGACCTACCATGATGTCGGTGGTCCGCTGGATATCGAGCTTGGCATCTCCGTGGACGGCGGCTTCAGCTACGTGCAGAGTGGCCCAATTATCAACAATAACGACGTGCCGCCAGGCCAGTGGGAGGGCGCGGTCGCCGGGGAAGCAGGCGCCGGCAATGAGCTTGGCAACATCGTCGCCTACCGGCCCTCCGGCGGCTACCTCACGCTCGTCTCCATCTTTGCCACACCTGATAGCCAGGCAGATAACCTCGCACAGTCCCAGGCCGGGACCACCAACTTCAACCGCCTCTACGAGGCGGTGGGAACGGTGACCGATGGCCCGCTCCCGACCATCGCGTGGCGCAACTACGAGATCTATCACGGCCCGGTCGGTGCTCGTTACAACCGCATCTTCCCCATCACCGCGGTTGACGCCAACGGGCGGGTCTACGCCTTCTGGACCGATGGCAACGCGATCTACACCAAGAGCGACGCCACTGGCACGGGTTGGAATCCGCAGACAGCGCCGGCGGCGATTCCCAACCCCAGTGGCAACAACGTCGCGCTCATGCCATGGGCACAGGCAGGCAAAGCTGGCATCGCCGACGTCGTCTTCTATGGCGCCAGCGGCGGGGCCGGCGCGCAGCCCAACCCACAGGACGATCCCAACAACAACTGGTACACCTACTTCGCGCAGACGACCGATGGTGGCAGCACCTGGACGGTCACCCAGGCGAGCGACCACATGATCCACCACGGCCCCCTCTGTATTGACGGCCTGGCGTGCGATCTGAGTACACCGGCGCGCGATCGTACGCTGCTCGACTTCTTCCAGGTCTCGATTGACCCCACCAACGGTGCGGCCGACATCGCCTATGCCGACGACCACGCGGCACCCGGCAGCGCCGTACTCTACTTCACACGGCAATGCACCGGCATCAGCGCCACCACGGGAACAGCGCTTCCCAACGACTGCCAGGCGCCTCCGCCGCCGCCCCCACTCCCGCAGGGCAGCACCTGCCCCGGTCCGCAGGTGGTGGACTTTAGCGGCGATGCGCCAAACAGCTATCCAGGCGGCGATGGATCGAACATGGCAAATCTCGATGTCGTCAACGCCTACTTCTCGACGCCCGACGCCAACAACATCGCCGTCACGATGACCTTCACGAATCTCTCGGCGCCGCCGCCGCCCGTCAACCTCGTCTCCGCGTACTGGACGGTCTACTGGGCGTACAACGGGACATCCTACTACGCCCAGGCCACAACCAACAGCTCGGCTGACGTGACCTATTCGGACGGCACCTATACCACGAACTTCAACGCCGTCAACACCGGCCTCTCCGGCACCTTCGTCGCCGGCCCGAACGGGACGATCACCATCATCGTGCCGCGCGCCGATGTCGGCAATCCGACCAACGGTGCGACGCTGACCAACCCCTACTCCGACACGCATGGCTCGTTCACGGTCAACGGCACGGGCGTCTTCTACACGGCAGCAGCCGACCGCGCCCCCAACGCCGGCTACGGCGCGAGCTATGGTGTTGGCCAGACGTGCAGCACCCAACCGCCCTGCCACGACAACGACGGCACCGGCGATCTGCACGGCAAGCACGGTGGGACCGCCACGTTCAAGACCGATGCTGATGCGTGCCATGACGGCGATGGCGACGGCGACGACAAGACGAACACCGCCCAGTTCTCCGACCCTGGCTCGCATGTCAGCTTTATCTCTACCCAGATCCTCTCGATGCAATTCAACGACGCCACCCACACCGTGACGATGCTCGGCAAGGGCACTGACAACGGGGTGCCGGTGACGTTCACCATCGTGGAGGTCAAGGGCGGCTCGCCGGCGACCGACACGTACAGCATCCAGCTCAGCGACGGCTACAGCCTGAGCGGCAGCCTGATTGACGGCAGCCTATCGCTCTAGCGCTCCACCAACCAACCGCGTCAGCGACCTCGCGCAGCTCCGCCGGGATGCGGAAGGTCTACGTGTGGCAGCTGGCGCCATGCCGGGCCTTCTGGGGGTGGGGGCGGGGGCGGCTTCGCTCCCGCTTCCCATCCGCTCCCTTTCGCCCATCAGATGCACTGCGCGTCTCGTGTGTTTAATTCGTAGCCAGGAGCGAACTCATGTTCATGCGCAAACAGCGTGTCATCCTCGCCTGTGCGCTCGCCTGCGCGCTCGTCGCGGCCGTCTTTCTCGTCGGGCCGCGCCCGCGGCCCGTCCAGGCTGCTCAGGCCATCACCTTCGAGACCCCGCGGGTGGTGGACCCGATCCACACTAACGGCGAGCCAGACATCGGCATTGATCCGCAGGGTCGCGTATTCGTCAGTGGGCCTACCGGCACCGGCACTCAGCGTTCCACCTGGTTCGGTTCGGTGGATGGTGGCCACACGTTCCGAGTCATCTCGCCTGGCCCGCCGCCCAGCCCGCTCGCCGGCATCGAGGATCCGCCGGGCGGCGGCGACACCGATATCGCCTTCGACCACACCGGCAAGCAATATTTCTCTGATCTCTACGCGCTGGCGTGCCTGCGTACGGCCACGACCGCCGATGGCGGGGCGACCGTCGCCCAGAGCATCTATCCCGCCGGCTGTGCCGGCATCCCTGGCGCGGACCGGCAGTGGCTCGCGGTTTACGATCCGCCTCCCGGCACGCCCAATCAGTCGGCCTACACCGGCCCCCGGCCGCTGATCTACATGGAGTACAACGACGTCGTGTACGGTGGCGAGTGGGTCAAGAGCAACGCCGACACCGATCCACAGCCAGGTGGCCCCGGCCTGAACTTCGTCAACGCGACCAACGGTGGCCCCGGCACGGCCACCGGCTACGCGCCCTTTGGCGCCGATGGCTACCCCGCGATTGACCAGGTGACGGGCGATGTCTTCCAGGCGAACTACAGCGGCTCGAACATCCTGCTCAATATCGGCACGCCCGATGCCTCTGGGAATCTGACGTTCCTGGACGCGCCGAACGCGAGCAATCCGAGCGGCGATCCAAGCAAGCTGATCACCGTTGCCACTGGTGTCCCCACCGACGCCGGCGAGGCCGCTAACTTCGTCGTCGCCTCTATGGACTCGGGACGGAACCTGTTCGTCACGTGGGTTGGCGACAGCATCAATCCGGCGCTGCGGCAGACCTGGGTGAGCGTGGCCAGCGCGGCAGGCGGCTGGCGCCAGTGGAGTGCGCCCGTGCAGGTGAGCGCCGCGCCATCGCAGGTAAGCGTCTTCCCGTGGGTGAAAGCCGGTGGACCGGGGCGAGCCGATATCGTCTGGTACGGCTCGAACATCAGCGCCGATCCCAGCTCCGACAGCAACCAGGCCTGGGATGTCTACATGACGCAGGTGGTCTACCCCGTCAATGGCAGTGGGACTGTGAACGGCGCGGGGCCGAGAGTGCAGCAGGAGAAGGTGACGCCGCACCCGATGCACTACAACAGCATCTGCTTGCAGGGCACCGCCTGTATCGAGCAGCAGGGCAATCGCAACCTGGCCGACTTCTTCGTCGTGACGATCGACGCACAGGGCGCGGCCGAGATCGTCTACGACGACACCTCGAACGGCCTCGTGCAGCCGGACTTCACGCCGGACAATCAGCAATTGGTGGATCATGCGGGGGCTGGCGTCATCACCGTCGCCCGCCAGGCGACCGGTGCGGGACTCTTCGGCAACAACATCACAGGCACCTCGAACGCTCCCGCCAGCGGGTTGAGCGACACCGCCGACGATGCGCTCTATCCTGTGATTGGCGGCAGCAACGTGCCCGGGATGGACGTTATCGGCAGCACGCTCTCGACCAACGGCACGTCCGTCACCGTGACGATGAAGGTGGCCGACCTGAGCAATCCAGCGGCAACCGTAGCGGCCGTACCGGGGGCGACGAACGTACAGTACGTGACACGCTGGCAGATGGGCAACACGATTTACTACGCGGCGATGGAGACGACGGCGGCAAATACGCCGATCTTCTACGCCGGCAGGGCGCAGAGCATTGACCTCTGCTCGGTCTCCGCCTGCTTCCCGCACGTCATCACCTATCCTGAGCCGGGCCTCGGCGGCTCGATTGTGAGTGGCAGTGTCGCGTGCCCGCCGGCGCCCTCAGCCGCCAACCCGTGCACGATCACGCTCACCATGGTCGGCTCGGTCGTCGGCTCACCGAGTGCGAGCAGCCTGTTCGAGGAGGTGGGCACCTACGCGCTGGCCTCGTCGCTGCAGGAAGGCGCTGAGACCAACGCCACGGCACAGTCCGACACGGTGCCGCTGGAGATTGACGGCGTCTGCTGCTACAACGCGCAGTAACCCGTGCAGCGCGGTGCTCAGTCACCATTGTGAGTTCGCAACGTTCTTCAGGCGGTAGTCGAGTGCAAACAGCCCCTCCCGATCTACCGGGAGGGGCGCTCGCCTGTGGGCGGCCAGTTCACCTGAGAGTTCGAGTCACATCCGAAGCGAGCGGTGCGAGCCGCAGGACATGTGGCGCTAGTCAGCTTGGCCAAGACATGGTAGGATGGGGCGCGACACCGGCTGGGTGGTGTTCCTGCGCGACGCGGGAACTGTGAGGAGGAATACGACGGTATGCTGGGACGACGCCAGGCCCCAAGTGCGACACAAGCCGCGAAAGGCGCGGCAGGCGTGGGAGGATCCCGGGCACTGACCAAGATGGATGAGCTGCTGCGACGCGCGGAGTGGGAGCGACTGGGTGAGGCAGAGCGGACTCAACTGCTCGCGCCGTACACTGGGCGCGTGGCGCCTGGACGAGACATCAGTGCGGGCAGCGGCTCGCCGGACCGTACGATGGACCCGCGGCTGCAAGACTGGGTGGCGCAGTTGGTTGCGACACGGCTCCAGCCGGAGGTCGCCGCTGTGATACACGACTGGCTGGCAACGGCGCCGCCCGATGGACATCTCTACATTGGCGGGCGCCGGGGTCAGGGGCGCACGAGTCTGGTCGCATCGCTGGCGCGCGATGTAATGCGGCAGCGGTCGGCGCCGCCCGACTACTGCTACGTGCCAGATGTCACCGCGCTCGACAAGCCAGCGCTGCTGGCGCTGCCCAAAGCCACTGGCGCGCCATTCATGAAATCCCTCTTCGGCGCGCTAAGCCAGGTTTGTCAGGGATGGTCGGCTAGCCAGGGGAGCGACGACAGCGGCCAGGGCGGCAGCAATGGCAGCAGCGCATCTTCCTCGCAGCCACCCGACCGCCGTATGTTGATTGCCACCGCCTTCGATAGCATGGAGCCGAGCGTGCCCGATACGGCGCGCGGCTACATCTCTCAGCTTCGCGCCGCCCTCGAAGCGCTCATCCCGTCGGACGACGGCCCGCCGTTCTGCAGCGGCGATTCGGTGCCGGCGGGGCACGTGACGCCCATGCCGGATGACGCACTCGACAGCGATGGAGCGGCGCTGACGTCAGGCGCGCCGGTGGTCTCGGCGTCGCTCGCGCAGGCCGATCTGACCGACGTGCTGATGCGCGCCAATGGCGGGGTGCTGGTGCTGCAGGCCGCTGACGTAGCTGACGCTGGCACGTGGGGCACGCTGGCGGGGGCATTGCGACTCGGCCAGGTCACGCTGAAGGCGGGCTTTCCACCACTGCCGCTGAACGTGCGCGTCGTGCTGGTGGGCAGTGGCGACGTCTACAATGCGCTGGACTCGAACAGCGACGACTTCGGCCGCCTCTTTCGCTACGAGGCGTGGTGCAATTATGACGCGGTCTGGACGCGCGAGGTCGAGGCGGCCTACGCGGTACTGGCCGACGGCGTTGCCAGCCGCCATGGCCTGCCGAAGCTGGATGCCTCTGGTGTGGCGCGGCTGATCGAGGAGTGTGCGCGGCGCACCGACGGCTTGAACCGCAGTCGCCTGACGACCAGCCTGCTTGTCGCGCATGATATCGCCGTCGAGGCGGGACGGCTGGCGCAGGCGAAGTCGTTGCCGGGGACGACCGGCGCGGAGGTAGATGGCGCTGTCGCGCGCCGTCGTACGCTGCAGAGCGTGAACCAGCAGCGCGTGCTGGATGCCATCATGACCGGCGAGGAGATTACGCCGACCACTGGCACCGCGCTTGGGCAGATCAATGGCCTGGGCATCTACGAGGCGCATCCATCCGAGGGCTCGTTCGCTGTGCCGATGCGCATCAGCGCCACTGCCAGCCCTGGCCGCGATGAGAAGCTGGTGGATGTCGAAGCGGTGGCCTCGGCGGCGGATGCCTCACACGTGCGCGGCGCACTGACCGCGGAAGGCTACCTGCACTACCGCTACGCGCAAGACCGGCAGATCAGAGCCGCCATCCGCATCCGCTTCGAGCAGGAGCATGGCGGCACCGGCGGCGACAGCGCCTCGGCAGCGTCGGTCTTCGCGCTCCTCTCGGCGCTCGCGCATGTGCCAATTCGCTGCTCCCTGGCCGTGACTGGAGCGGTAGGTCAGTATGGCGAGCTGCAGCCAATCGGCGGCGTGAACACCAAGATCGAAGGCTTCTGGGCGCTCTGCCGTGCGCGGCGCGCGGGGGGCGAGGTGCCTACCGATGGCGGGTACGGCGTGCTAATTCCGGCGATCAACGCGCGCGACCTGATGCTGCATCCTGAGATCGCACACTCCATCGCCACAGAGGGCTGGTTTCACGTCTGGGGCATCAGCACCATTGATGATGGGCTGCCCCTCTTGATGGGCGTGCCCGCGGCGACCGTGCACGCGCGTGTCGAGGCGCGCCTGAAGCGTTTCGACGAGCTGGTGCGGCGCGGCCATTAAACGAGCAGTGCGAGCGGGCACGGGACGACAGGCGGAGAGGTGTGGAAGCTCCCGCCTGCTTTCCCGCGCTCCCTCGCCTCCCTCTCCCGTCTCTCATCTTCCACTGGCGTCCTGCTGCCTCCTGTGCGCGCGGCCCGCGAAGCGCGCTTTCGCAGCCGAGCGCTGGCTGCGCGCGAGTGTCATCGCTTGCAGAAGATGCGAGTTCCTTTTCCATTCCCAGTGCGTTATAATGAGCAAGCCTGGTAGAGCGGCGCGCGGCTGCCTCGTAGTCTAGCCGGCAGCGCCCGTCCAGCACGACGACGAAGAGGTCATTTGCACAGTGTGCGGGAGAGAAGTATTATGAAACGACGCGTTCTTGCGGCATCCCTGGCGCTGGCGTTGGTGGCGGCGCTCGGTATCACAGCGGCGATCATCGTGCCGCGCGTGGCGGCAAGCTCTGCCGGCGGGCCGGGATGTGTAGACGGCGGCAAGGGGTTCGTGGGCCTCGTGCCGGGCGGTGGCGGCGAGCGGTTGAACTGGCATGGCACCTATATCATCAGCCTCTGCCCCGGCGCCACTGGGCCGCAAGCCGGCGACTCGAACGTCCAGCGCATCACCTATCCCGACGGCACCTACGAGCAGTATAAGATCGTCTACAGCACCGACGATCTGACGACCAGCAACGGCGTCTTCTGCTACTGGGACCTGACAAGCGATCCGGGCCTCAACGGCAGCGGCTACCACTGCCCGAACGGCGCAAACAACACCGACCTCAAGTGGTACATCGTCTCGTCCAGCGGCACGAGCCCCTATCTGGAGCCGGCGGGCTCCGGCGGCTGGCAGTCGCGGCCGAACGGCCTGGGCCTCTACAAGTAGGCCCCTGCGAGGAACCTGGCGGACCGGCGAGCGCTCGCCGGTCCGCTGTTCTTTTCTACGCCTACCATCGCTCGCGGTGCACGACCTCGCTCAGTGGGCGGCGCCCGCCAGCGCGGGGGGGACGCTCGCGCAGCCCCGGCGCGGGAAAGCCGAACGAGAGCGCCAGCGGGCACTCGTACTCCGGCGGAATGCCAAGGATGGCGGCGGCCCGCTCAGGATGGTAGATCGTGGCAATGCACGAGCCGATGCCCTGCGCCCAGGCCGCGAGCTGCATGTAGGCCGTCACGTGCCCCAGATCGAACAGGATCCAATCGCGCGACTCGTCATCGCGTGGCGCCACAAGCGCGATGCCGAGAGCTGCCCCGGCGAGATGGCCAGCGAAGTCGCCGGTGGTCGAAAGCCGCGCGAGCGTGTCGCGTTCCTCGACGGCGACGAACTGCCAGCGCTGCGTGTTCTTCGAGCTCTGCGCGCGCCTGCCGGCATTGAGGATCGTCTCCACAGCCTCCGGTGGCAGCGGTTGCGTGGTAAACTGGCGAACGGCGCGAAAGTCGCGGATGGCATCCAGCACGTCCATATCTGCTCTCTCTCTCTCTTGCTCCAAGTGCTGTCCTGCGTCTGGTGCTCAGTAGTAGAGAGTGTACGTGCCGATGGGGAGCGGCGCCAGCGTATCACAAAGGGACGACTCGGAGCGCCAGCAGGCCTCACCAAGGGGGCCACACGAGGACGGGGCCGCCGGATGCTCCATCTACCCGGCGGCCCCGTCCGCTGACGACGGCGTACCTGCAACTACTCGATGATGGCGACCGTCACCGAATGGACGGCCGGCAGGAAATCGGCAATCGTGTGCCATGAATCGCCGCCGTCGCGACTGGCGAAGATCTGGCCGGTGTTGGTGCCGACATAGACGCCGCAAGGGTCGAGCGTGTCGGCGCACATGCCATGGCGCAGGACGCCCAGCGTGACACCCTCGCCAGCCGGCAGCCCCTCCGTCAGCGGCTCCCAGCTCGACCCGCCGTCGCGCGTGCGGTAGACGGTGAACTGCTCACCAAAGTTGTGCCGGCCCATCGGCTCCTCGACCACGGTGAAGACCGTATCGGGGTGATGTGCGTCGAGCGCGATCGGGAAGCCGAACTCAGATGGCAGGCTGCCCTGGATGTCAGTCCACTCCTCGCCGGCAGTGTCGGTGCGGTAGATGCCGCAGTGATTCTGCTGATAGAGCGTGTCGGGCCGCGTCGGATGCTGGACCATGCGATGTAGGCACTGGCCGTATTCGGGGTAGATGTCCGGCTGGAAGCCCGCTCGCGTACCCTTGTTGGCAAACGTCCAGGTCTCGCCGCCGTCGTCGGTCCGCATGCAGCCAACCGCCGAGATGCCGACCCACGTGCGTTTCGGATTGGCGTAGTCTGGCACGATGGTATGTAAGCACAGGCCGCCGTTGCCCGGATTCCAGGTCGGGCGTGTGGGATGGTTGAACAGCCCGGCGTTGAGGTCCCAGGTGATGCCGCCGTCATGGCTCTCCCACAGGCTGGCCGGGTCCACGCCAACATAGAGGGTGTCGGGGTCGTCACGGCGGCCTGGCTCGATCACCCAGATGTTGGTGAGCTTGGCGCCGCTCTCTTCTGGGAACTGAATCCCACGCTCAGGCTCCTGCCAGGTCTGGCCGAAGTCATCGCTGTAGCGCAGGAAATTGCCGAAGAACACGCCATTGTCGGCGGCGAAGATGCGCTTGCGTCCGCCGCGCTGATCGAGCGCCGCGTTGAAAATGCGATGACCGCGCAGCGCCGGCGGCTCGCAGGTCCAGGTACGGCGATCCTCCGAGCGGAGGATGAACAGGCCGCGCTTGGTGCCTACGAGTAAGACGACGGTGCCAGGTGCGTACGGGGAAGCTGCGGGCATATGGGCGTCTCCCTTGCTGGTGGGGGCCACTGCCCCCGGTTCCTCCCAGACCGTGTTTGAGGGCTCTTGATGCGGCGCGGCCTTAATGCGGCGCGGCCTTGGTGCCGCACCCAACCGATCGCATGTGGAGCACTGAGCGCGACGCGAGAGCGTGCGCAGGCTCCGAAGTGGGCGCACGCTAGCCGCCGGCGACTGATGGCAGCACGTGCACCGTTGCGCCGGGGAGCACGGGGGTCTCCAGGCCGCGTGCATAGCGGATGTTGGCGCCGTTGACGAAGATGTTGACGAACTGCCGCAGCTCGCCCGTTTCGTAGCAGAGCGCGAAGCGCAAGCCGGGGTGGTCGCGCTCAAGCGCCTCGATTACCTCCCGCACTGTTGCACCGGCGGCCTGCACCGCGCGCCGTCCGCCCGCGCGCGGCTGTAGCTCAGCCGGAAGCAGGACCGTGACGCTGATTGCGGTTTGTGTGTGGCCTGGATCCATCGTCACCTCCCATGTCGCATGTCACATTGTCTCTTGCCCGCGCCGGCCTTTCCCATGCGGAGAGGAGCAGCGCGGTAGCCGGCCGCTAGATTGAGGAGTGGAATATCCGTTCTATCGAACGGCCTGCTCGCACTGTACGGTGTGGCCACACAAGGCACAAGTGGCGGGACTGGCAGGCTAGGTATTCTGGCCGTCGCTTCCGAAACCGGATGCGCGACGAGACCAGGCGGAATCTCCTTGGGAAGCTCATCTACGCCCGGCGATTAGCCAGGCTCACCCCACGTTGCGCTGCGCGTTACCCTGCCGTCACACTATTGATGAGCCACGTATTGCCGTCAAATTGCGACAACACCAGCGTAAAGCTGGAAGTCGTGTCAGGCGCTCCAGGCACTCCTGCCCGTGTCACGTTCACGCGCACGGTCGCGTGTCCAGCTGTGTCAGATTCCACATTCACCACCGTGAAGCTCTTCACCCGTCCGTACTGAACGTCCTCGGATCGCAGACTGGCCACGAAGCTGCTCTGCGCGCCCACATCATTGCGGCTCTCAGCCGCGAACTGCCACGCGCGATTGTAGTCTTGCGCTATCAACGCGGCGTAGTACCCATTGACCGTCGCTTGCGGCGTCGAGCGATCCGGTGGCGCCAATGCCGCCAGCAGGGCCAGCCCGCCTCCCAGGATTACTGCCAGCAGGCAGATAGCTCCCCCTGTCAGGACGAGTCGCCTGCCCAGCCGCGACTGGCGATGGGGACCCTTTCCGGCAGCGCTTTCGGCGGACGTGCCGTGCTCGGCGTCGTGTATCTCCCCTGGCGCATGCAGCGCATGCGATCCGGTCGCCCGCTCCACGCCGGCCATTCGACCTGTTCGCGTGCTCGGAGCGGGTGATGGCGAACTTGCTCGCGAGGGTGCGGAAGCCGGCGACGGGGGTGTCAGTGGCGGCGCCGAACCCAGGGGATGGCCTGCTGCCCCGGCCATTGTCCGCGGCGAGAGCATGGAAGGCCGTGACGGCACGGATGCCCACGACGGCCCGGACGGCGGTGGTGAGACGGGTGTGCGCGGTGGCGGCGAAACGGGTGTGCGCGGTGCCGGTGGGCGACTGGCCAGCGGTGGTGCGTCGCTCGCCGCCAGCGCCTCGGCGAATGCCACCATCGAGGGAAAGCGCTCCGCTGGCCGCAACGCCAGCGCGCGGTACACCGCCTCATCGGCGCGCGGCGAGATCATCGGGTTGATGTCACGAGGTCGGACCAATCGCTTGTCCAGCGCTACCCGCTCCACCGCTGTCGGCGGAATGCGCCCCGTCAGCAGGTGGAAGAGCGTCGCCCCCAGCCCATAGACGTCTGACCATGGCCCGGTCTGCCCGCCGCTGGCGTACTGTTCGGGCGGCGCGTAGCCCTCTGTGCCCGCCTTGCGTACGAAGGTCAGCGTCTGATTGGCCCCCGGCAGGTGCTCCTTGGCAATACCCAGATCCACCAATACGGGGTGGCCGCCTGGTGTCACGATGATGTTGGCGGGCTTTACGTCGCGGTGCAGGATGGGCGGCAGGCGCGTGTGAAGATAGCTCAGCGCGTCGCAGATCGGCAAGATCCAGTGTATTAGCTGTCGTTCCGGCAGTCCGCCGCCGCCTGCGCGGATCAGCTTCTGCTCGAGATTCTCACCATCCACGAAGTCCATCACCAAGTAGAGGCGACCCGCCCACTCGAAGTGCTCGCGCACCTTGGGGATGTGGTTGTGGTCCAGCGACTGGAGCCACTGGCTCTCCAGCTCGAACTGTCGCCGGGCGCCCTCCGACTGATCAATCAACTCCTTCAGTGCGTAGACGTTCTGTTTGCCGAAGAGTACGTCTGTCACCTGGTAGACAGTGCCCAGCCCACCGCGACCGACCACTGAGACGATGCGATATCGCTCGTGGACGGTCGTGCCGACCGGCAGTGGGTTCATTGCTCCCGGCGTCATAGGTCTGCTTCCCCGGCCGCCCGCTCGCCCCCCAGCATCCCCCACCGTTGGCGCGCGTCCGTGGCCATCTGCTGGCGCGAGTATAGCGAGGGAATGGCAACGCGTCAACGCGGACGGTACGCACCTCCTAGCGGCGGCTGCCAGTCAGGCCGCTCATCTGGTGTGCGCGAGCATGCCGCGTATCGCCTCTCGCTCGGCCACCGTGTGATACCATGCGCACGTCCGGAGAGGCACCCAGTGGGTGACTTCGCCCGTCGTGCTCCCGCTCTCGGAGGTATGCATGTCTCAGCCGCACCAGCCTGCCGCGCCGCGTCCCGCTGCCGCCGTCGTCCTGGCTCGTCCACATCCAGCCGGTAGCTTCGAGGTCTATATGGTCCGCCGCCACATCAAGAGCGAATTCGTCCCCGATGCCTTCGTCTTTCCTGGCGGGTCGGTCAGCGCGGACGACATCGCCGCCGAGACTGCGGCTGCCCTCTGCGATGGCGCACCAGATGGACCCACCGCGTTGGGCGCTGGCTTCCGCGCCGCGGCCATCCGCGAATGCTTCGAGGAAGCTGGCGTTCTGCTCGCCACACGGAACGGCCATCCACTGGCCCAGGCCGATGATGATCGGGCGCGTGTGGCCGCCGAGCGCGCCGCCCTCAATCGCCGCGAGACCACGCTGGCTGAGGTGGCCGCGCGTGAGGGCCTAACACTTGCCACGCGCGAGCTGCTGCACTGGGCGCACTGGATCACGCCCCCGCCGTTTCCCAAGCGCTTCGATACTCATTTCTTCCTCGCCCCGATGCCCGACGGCCAGCAGGCTGCCCACGATCAACTCGAAACCAGCGCCGGTGCGTGGATTCGGCCGGCCGATGCCCTTGCCCGTTTCAAGGCTGGTGACTTTCCCATCGTCTTCGCCACCATCCACCAGCTCCACTTGCTCGTCGAGGTGCCAGATCTCGCCGCCGTCGCCGAGCGCTTCACCGGCATCCCTCCCACGATTCAGCCGCGCATCGTCCAGCGCGATGGCCGCGACGTGATCCTGCTGCCCGACGAGCCGTAGACGCGCGACGTGTGGTCACCCAAAGCTAGCTAGCATGCTCGGCCTGCGGTCGCGCCGCCATAGGTGGAACCGTACTAGAAGGACACACTGCCATGCCGCTTTCGCCCGGCGTCGAGCTGCTGCTCGCCCCCAACCCATCCCTGATGACCGGTCCTGGCACCAACACCTTCCTGGTTTCTGACGGCATCGCCGGCTGCGTGGTGATTGATCCCGGTCCCGACGACGCAGGCCACCTCGACCGCATCGCCGCCGCCGCCCAGCCGCACGGCGGTATCCAGTCCATCCTCATCACCCATGGCCATCCAGATCATGTCGAGGGCGCCGCCGCTCTGCGCGAGCGCACCGGCGCGCCCATCCTCGCTTACAGTCGCGCCGGCTCACCAGCAGCCGATACGATGCTCGCCGACGATCAGCTCGTCGTAATCGGCACGCGTCGTCTGCGCGCCCTTCACACCCCCGGCCACCGCTTCGACCACCTGTGCTTCCTGCTCGAAGACAGCCACGCCCTCTTCGCGGGCGACCTCGTGGCGGGCGAGGGCACCGTCGTCATCGCACCGCCGGAGGGCGACCTCCTCGACTATTTGGCCTCGTTGCGTCGCCTCCAGGCGCTCGATCTCGCGCTGCTGCTGCCAGCCCACGGCCCGCAGATCGAAGATCCCGCCACCCTGCTGGCCGAGTATCTTGCCCATCGGCAGATGCGCGAGGATCAGATCATCGCGGAGCTGGCTCGCGGTCCCCGCACCGTCGCCGAGCTCGTGCCGCCAATCTATGCCGAGGTCGATCCGCGCCTGTACCCGATGGCCGCGCAGTCTGTTACCGCCCATCTGCTCAAGCTGGAGCGCGAGAGGCGCGCCGCACAAGACGATGCCACGCCTCCCGTGTGGCGCCTCACCGCGCGCGCAATGTCTTCCTGAGCTCTTCCAGCCCGTGCGCGATATGCCCCGTGTCGCCCTCATACTGGCCGAAGCGAATCTCGTAGTACGGTCCGATCGCGGCATAGAACGCGACACGCTGCCAGAAGTTCGCCTCTACCGGACGGCGATAGGTTGCCAGCGTCTGCTCCGCGAACGCACGCCCCATCCCATGCCAAATGCCCGCGAAGTCAATCGCCGGGTCGCCGATCCACGCGTCGCCCCAGTCAATGATGCCAGTGAGCCGCCCGGTCTCCGGATCACAGAGAATATGCTCTGGCCCCAGATCGCGATGGATGAGCGCCGGCGTGAAGGCGAAATTCATTGCGTTGCCCAGGTACTCGTCCCACTTCGCTGCCGCCTGCTCCCGCTCCTCAGGCTCGAACAGCGGAAAGATGTGCTGCTGGATCTCCGCGTAGAACGCGGCGTATTCGTCCCGCCAGTCGGCTGCATCCCCGCCGAGCACGCCCCGCTCCCGCGCCCGCTCGACCGGAAAGCTGTGCAGCGCGGTCAGCGCCGCCCCCAGCTCGTGTGCCAGCGCCGGCATAAGATCGCGCCGCAGCGATGCGACGTCCAGCCCCTGCCCACTGATGGCCCCGTATCCCACCAGCCACACGACCTCCTCGGCCTCCGAGACATATTCGAACCGCGGGACACCGATCGGCAGCGGCTCCGCCAGGGCCGGCAACAACCGCGCCTCGCGCGCCAGCCGCACTGCGACATCTGGCCGCCGCGCGAACCGGAAGATCCACTCATCATTCACCAGCAGCGTGACACTGTCCCAGCCCTGCTGCACCGGCCGCCATTGGCGAACCGCCAGCTCCGGGAAGCGCTCGGCCAGCTCTCGCACGCACTCCTCATCGCTCAGCATATAGTCCTATGCCCTGCTTGCTGTTTCTGCTGGTGTCTCTCGGCGGAGGGTGCCACCAGCGCCGTTCCTCTGCGATCACCATACCATGCTGGCTGACCTCGGCAGGATCAGAAAACAATGCCAAGTGCCCTAGCACGATGACGTCTGGCATGCTGTCCGGCCCGGCGCGCACATCTCTCTACTGCGGTGCTATCCGCGCACAGGGCTTTCCTATAGCCATAGACTATGGCTGCCCGCATTGCGCAGGTGCATGGACGTGGAGAGCGCAGAGAAGCGGCGCCGCGCTGCAATTTGCCGCCACCTTCTC
Organism: Ktedonobacterales bacterium; assembly: GCA_035763125.1. Taxonomy (GTDB): domain Bacteria; phylum Chloroflexota; class Ktedonobacteria; order Ktedonobacterales; family JADMIN01; genus SMAG-U1939. The sequence goes on along the minus strand of DASUBU010000058.1, from coordinate 16,333 downwards.
CGCCGCTCTCTCTCCTCAGTGTCCTCAGTGTCCTTCTTGTATTGCTCGCTCTCTACCATGGAAAGCGTCGGCTATGCCTGGCCCGACAGCACTGCCTCCACCCGCCGCATCACTTCCGGCGAGAGCGCCACCTCAGCCGCCCGCGCGTTCTCGCGCACCTGCTCGGCGCGCGTCGCCCCGGTGATCGCACTGCTAACGCCTTCGTGCGCCAGAATCCAGGCGAGCGCGAGCTGGCTGCGTGTGATAGCGAGTTCGTCGGCGATTGGCTTGAGTCGCCGCACCTTCTCGGCATTCTGCTCGCTGAAAAACCGCTCGCGCGCCCAGTCCTCGCGCTGGAAGCGCGTGCCCTCTGGCATGCCCTGATCGTACTTGCCGGTGAGCATGCCCATCGCCAGCGGCGACCAGACGACCACGCCGAAGCCGCGCCCTCTAGCCAGCGGCAGTATCTGCGACTCCACTGGCTCGCGATAGAGCATCGAGAACTGCGGCTGCTCCACCTGCGGCGGCGTGAGCATGTGCTCCTTACACAGATCGTAAGCCGTGCGAATCTGCTCCTCCGTCCACTCCGACGTGCCCCAGTAGAGCACCTTGCCCATGCGAATCAGGTCGTTCATCGCGCGCGCCGTCTCCAGAATCGGCGTCTCAGGGTCCGACCGGTGGCAGAAGTAGAGGTCCACATACTCGGTGCCCAGTCGTGCGAGGCTCCCGTCAATGCTTTCGAAGATATGCTTGCGCGAGAGGCCCTGATCGTTGGGGTCGTCGCTCATCGGCCAGAAGACTTTGGTCGCGATCACCAGCGTGTGGCGTGGATAGCGCTTCAGCAGCGCGCCCATCTGCTCTTCGGCGCGCCCACGGCCATAGATATCCGCCAGATCGAAGTAGTTGATGCCAGCTTCGTGCGCCGCCCCCACCACCTCACCTGCCGCCTCCTGCGACATCTTGCCCTCGCCGTAATTGATCCATCCGCCCAGGCCAATCGCGCTCACCTTGATGCCCGCGTCGCCAAGCCGCCGGTATTGCATGCGGATTACTCCTCGCCGCTGTCAGATAGTGGGACCATCAGCCGCCCCTGGTCGGATCGTAGCGTATTCGCGCGTATCGCATGCCACGTCACTTCGCACTGGTCGCTCCGCGTGATGGGGTATACTCTTTCTGTGTAGATGCACGCGCCCGTCATCTTGTGGGCACTCGTGTGGGAGGTTGCGCCAATGAACCGCCGCGGAGCTATCCGCCTGAGCACGATGGAGATCATCCTGATTGGGACACTCCTCGGCTCCTTGCTGCTTGGCCTGCTGCAAGCGTTCCAGTACGAGCGCTTCCTCAGCCGTGAGCGCCAGGGCGGCGACGACAAGCAGTAACGCGTCCGTGTCTCGCGCCCCGTCTCCGCGGTGCACTCTGCCGCGGCGATGGGGCGTCCGTGTGCCCAAGATGCGTCCAGTCGCATGCGCCACACTGCGCTCGTGAGCCACGTACGCACGATATACGCTCGTTTTCGCTTGCTCGTACGACACGACTTTACAGCTCGTCATCGCGATAACCTGCGGAGGCAGATTTAGGGCGAGAGGACGTACAGAAAGAGGTGCCCGCCATGAATCTCGACGCCAAGCTCGACGCGCTCGCACGGCGCTACGACGAGCTCTCCCATTTGATGACCCTGCCCGAAACAGCAGCCGACCCGTCGCTCTTGGAGCGCTACGGCCGCGAGCTCTCGGAGCTGACGCCGGTCGTCAACGCCTATCGTGCCCTGCAAGACGTGCGCAAGCAGCTTGGCGAGACAACGCAGATGCTCGACGAGGGCGGGCTCGACCCCGAATTGCGAGAGATGGCGCGCGACGAGTTAGAGCAGTTGCGTGCCCGCGAGGAGCGCCTGCTTGCCGACATCAAAGTCGCCCTGCTGCCCAAAGACATCATGGACGAGCGCGACGCCATCGTGACGATTCAGGCAGGCGCGGGCGGCGACGAGGCGGGGCTGTTCGCTGCCGACCTCTTCCGCATGTACACGCGCTACGCCGACACGCATCGCTGGAACGTCGAGGTGCTCGACTCCAATGAGAGCGGCATCGGCGGCTTCAAAGAGGTCGTCTTTGAGGTACACGGCAGGGGCGCGTACTCGCGGCTGAAGTTCGAGGGCGGCACGCACCGCGTTCAGCGTGTGCCCGCCACCGAATCGCAGGGGCGCATCCACACCTCCACGGCCAAAGTGATTGTGCTGCCCGAGGCCGAAGAGGTCGAGGTAGAGATCCGGCCCGAAGACATCCGCGTGGACGTCTACCGCTCCACCGGACACGGCGGCCAGAGCGTCAACACGACGGACTCTGCCGTGCGTATCACGCATCTGCCGACGGGATTGGTTGTGACCTGCCAGGACGAGAAATCGCAGATCAAGAACAAGGCCAAGGCGCTCGGCGTGCTGCGCTCGCGGCTGTGGGACCTCGAGCAGCAGAAGCGCGCGGCCGAGCTCGGCGCGGCCCGTCGCTCGCAGGTGCAGACCGGCGACCGCAGCGAGAAGATCCGCACCTACAACTTCCCGCAGGACCGCATCACCGACCACCGCATCGGCGTCACGGTCCACAACCTGCCGCGCGTGCTGGACGGCGATCTCGATCCCTTGCTCGACGCGCTGATCACCTCCGACCAGGCCGAGCGCCTTTCCTCCATGGAGGACGGCGAACAAGGCAAGTAGCCGGCGCTATCCCACCAACGCCTCGAAGCGGTCCACGTCGGCCTTGACCAGCGCCAAGCTGGCGCGCCAGAAGTCGGGCGTGCGCGTGTCAATGCCGAAGCGCGCCGCCAGCTCCGCCGCGTCCGCCATGCCCGTCGCGGAGAGCAGCTCGTCGTAGCCGCGGGTAAACTCGTCCGGATTCTGCTGGTAGCGCGCGTAGAGGCCGAGGCCAAAGAGCAGCCCAAACATGTACGGGAAGTTGTAGAACGAGCGCCCCACGCTGTAGTAGTGCCCTTTCACCGCCCACATATAGGGGTGCAGCATGCTCTCGTCCAGTCCGTTGCCATAGGTCTCGCGCTGCGCGGCCAGCATCAGCGCGTTCAGCTCATCCACCGAAAGCTCGCGCTCCTGCCGACCTGCGAAGACGCGCTGCTCGAAGAGGAAGCGGCTCGTGATATCCACCACCACCTGGCAGCTCCCCTGTAGCGACGCCTCCAGGATCTCGACCTGCTCGTCGCGATCGGCCTGCTTGAGCGCCGCCTGCCGCACGATCGTCTCGCAGAAGATGCTGGCCGTCTCCGCCAGCGTCATCGGCGTCTGCCGCTGCAGCATCGTGCGCTGCGCGAGGTTGGTGTTGTGGTAGCCATGGCCGAGCTCGTGCGCCAGCGTGCTCATCCCGCCGTACGACGGCTTGAAGTTGGCGAAGACGCGCGATTCATCGCGTCGCAGCGGCATGCAGTACGCGCCGTCTTGCTTGCCCGGCCGCGGCTCGGCATCTATCCAGCGCTCGCGGAAAGCGCGTGCCGCGAAGTCGCTCATTTTCTGCGAGTACGTCCCGAACTGCTCCACCACGAACGCTGCCGCCTCGTCGAAGCTCCAGGCGCGCCCTCCGCCGCCCACCGGCGCGAAGACGTCGTACCAGGCCAGGCGCTCGATTCCCAGTGTACGCGCCTTGGCGTGCAGGTAGCGCCGGAAGTCGGGGAACGATTCGTGCGCGGCGGTCATCATCGCGTCCAGCGTCTGCCGGTCTATGCTGGCATCGAAGATCGCGGCGTCCAGTGGCGACTCCCAGTCGCGCCGCCGGGCGAGCGTGTTGACCTGCCCCTTGATGCCGTTGAGCGCCGCCGCCAGCGGCACCGCTGCGCGCTCCCAGCCGGCCAGCTCCGCTTCGTAGGCCCGTCGCCGCACCTCGCGGTCGCGGTCGTACGCCAGGTTGCGCACCGCGCTCATCGGCAGCTCGCGCGTCTCGCCACCAAGCTCCACCGGCACGCTGATCTGCGAGGAGACGTTGCCGTGCAGCTTGGCCCAGGCCGTGCCCGCCGAGACGTTCAACTCGGCCGCCAGCGCCTCTTCCGCCGGGCTCATCAGGTGCGCGGCGCGCTTGGCCGCCTGCCGCAGTGCGAAGGCATGTGCGCGGGCCACCTCGGAGCGCGCGATCAGCGCCTCTACGTCTAGCGAGCCGATCCAGGCGGTGAAGCGCGTGCCGAGCTGCGCCAGTGGCACGGTGCGCTGCTGCAGCTCGCTCTGCCGAGCCTGGGCCAGCGTATCGCGCGTATTGGTGGAGACGTATGCGCCGATGTACGCGCCGAGCGTCATCAGCCGCTCTAGCACGCCGTTGTAGACCTCGGTCGCCCGCTCAAACGCCTGCACCGTCTCGTCGTCGAGTGGCTGCGGCTCGCGCTTGGCGATCCCCAGCGCATCGAAGAGGCGGCCCAGCACCGCGATGCTCTCCACCACATCGGCAAAGTCGGCTGCGAACTCCGGCGATTCCAGGCTCGGATACACCACACTCATATCCCAGCGGGGCAGCGCCGCCACATGTGCCCCCGTTCCATTCTCGTTCATCCCCAGGATCCTCCTGCCGGTTTGACCACCATCAAACGCACGTTGACCACAGTATACCTGAGCAGGAACAGATGCTATCGTGCGGAGTGGTAAGCGGGCGTCGTGGTAAACGGGAGCGCCGCATGGGCTTCGACACGCTGACGACGGCGATTGAACAATCGCGCATCGTTGGGCCGCACGGGCGCGACGGCCTACGGCCTTCGGAGTCGGCAAGACGGCTTGCCCGGGTATTCGGTGTGGGCCTGGCAGGCGGCCCTGGCCGCCTGAGTGTTTATCCCGCGAGAAGTCTGCATCATCGCACCCATGTATCGGCGTCGTTTGCGAGACTCCTGAGCGCATCACGGCCTGTGAACGTGCCAGTCCCATCACGGATCTGAGGTCTGTGCTCCCCTTCTCTTGACAGCAGCCAATTACGTGTATATACTCCTAATATGACCACACATCCTTTGGGGGACATGCCGAGCACTCCTGCAACCGCGCAGGCTCAAGCGCAGGCCTGTGTTTGTTACAACACTCGCAAGGCCGCTCGTGCCATCACGCGGCTGTACGATGACCTGCTGCGGCCAAGTGGAGTGCGTGCCACGCAGTTAACTCTCTTGATGGTCGTCGAGGCGCTGGGAGAGCCCTCGATCACCGAACTGGCTGAGCAGCTAGTGATGGACCGGACCACGCTCGCGCGCGACCTACGGCCGATGGAGGCGGCTGGCTGGGTCGCGGTCGCACCGGGAACAGATCGCCGTACGCGCATTGTGCGGCTGACGCCAGCCGGTGGCGCTGCCCTGAGGGCTGCGTTGCCACTCTGGCGCGCGGCACAGGCAGCCCTCGTGGATCGGGGCGTGGGGGAAAGCGAGTGGGCGCGCATGCGCGGCGACCTGTCGCGCCTGGTGACCCTCGCCCAGCGCTCACCGCGACCAGTTGAGGATCGTTGAAGCGCGTGCTCCATCTGAAACGCGTCAGAAAGGTGTATCTACACGTTTTGGCGCGCTTTCAGAGCAGCGCGCATGATGCACATCACGTGCAGGAGGAGGATTCACATGAACGCGACCCTGGTGTTTGTGACGCAGGTCACGCTGAGTCTGCTCTCATTCGGGCTGCTAGCGCGCTGGGTCATCTACCCTCGCCTGAGGGGACGCTCGTTGCGCGACGCCCTGACACCGCTGCTCCTCTTTGAGACTTTGCGCACAATCGGGCTAATCGTCCTCGTTCCGGGCCTTGCGGACGCCGCGCTGCCCGCCGCATTCACCCTTCCTGAGACGGTGGGCGATATGCTCGCTGTGGCTCTGGCGTTCGCTGCGCTCGCCGCTGTGCGCTCAGGCTGGCGGGTCGCTCCGGCACTCGTGTGGCTCTTTACGGTGGAAGGACTGGCTGATTTCATCAATGCAACCGCGCAGGGGTTGCGGTTCAACATTACCGCGCCCAATCAGTTAGGGATTGCGTGGCTCTTGCCTACCTTTGGCGTTCCTGCCTTCACGGTGGCTCAGGTGATGGTGATCGCGTTGCTCCTCAACCGCGGGCACGAGCGTGCTGGAGAGCCGGCCGTGGCGGTTCCTGTTCGTCTGCAGTCGAGCGTCTCCAGGGATCGTTGAAGGTACCAGGTCTTGAGGCCCGTCGTCAGGACGCAGTGGCGCACCCGGCAACCGCATGTGATGGATGCGCGGCCCGGCTGGTGAGGGTGGTGCCGGTGCCATCCTTACCAGCCGGGCAACTGGACAGTTCTCTTTGGCTGTCAACTGTCAGTTGCGTGAATCTAACGGATGCATCACTGGGTTCACACCCAAGGGGCGCACTCGCATCTAGCCTTTGGGTTACAATGGGAGGGTGCCGAGAGAAGTGAGGGGCTGCACACCTTGACGAATGACGCAAAGCAGAGGAAGGCCAACCCTGCACGCGAAGCGCCACTTCTGCCTACCGCGGATAGGTGTCCGAGTTGCGGCTTCGCAGGCGCGATGCATCGCGAGATCCACAATGAGATGCTCGATGTTGGCGAGGATGCGTTCATCGCCCCAGTGCAGGTTGACGTCTGCGATCACCCCGGCGAGTACGTCTACGATCTGCGGACGGTGGGCGAGCGAAAGGCGCTTGAAGCACGCCTGCGCAGCGGCGACCGCACACGCTTTGTTCCCAAGGGTGTCGTCTATCGGCCATCCTGAACACGGAGGAGTCACCCGATGAGTTCTGCCGACGAGCAGCCGTTCCCACTGCCACAGCCGCCCAGGCCGCTGGTGGACCTTCACGAGCGCGTCGCCATCGTCACAGGCGCCAGCAGCGGCATGGGTGAGGCGACGACCGAGCTCCTCGTGCGCGAAGGCGTGCACGTGGTCATGTTCGCCCGCCGCGGCGAGCGTCTCCAGCAGCTTGCCGAGCGTCTTGCCACTGAAGGCCACGGCGAGGGAGAGCACTTTGGCGAAACATTGGTCGTCACCGGCGACGTGCGCGAGGAGGCTGACGTGCAGCGCCTCGTCCAGCAGACGCTTGACCGTTGGGGCCGGCTCGACATCCTGATCGCCAACGCAGGCTTCGGCTACCGCCGCCTGCTGGTGGAAAGCGATCCCGCCATTTGGAAAGCGATGATTGATACCAACGTCTATGGCCTGCTGCTGACGCTCAAGTATGGCGTGCGGCCGATGCTCGAGCGTGGCGCCGGCCACGTCATCGTGATGTCCTCGGTCGCCGGGCGTGTGGCCACGCCTACCGGCTCGGCCTATTGTGGCACCAAGTTCGCCGCGCGCGCCATCGCCGAATCCCTGCGCCATGAGGTTGGTCCGCGCGGCATTCAGGTCACAAGCATTGAACCCGGCGTGGTCATCTCCGAGTTCCAGGAGAGGGCGCAGTACACCCCTGACATCGTTGACAACATGCTCAAGGGCGCCGAGCCGCTGATGCCCGGCGACGTTGCCCGCGCGATCCTCTACGTCGTACGCCAACCAGCCAATGTGGGCATCAACGAGATCGTCGTGCGGCCGACAGGCCAGGCGTACCCGTAGGTGGCGCGAGCATCGTCTGGCAGCCGGTCCGCGCTTTCTTGTACACTATCTCAGGGTGCGCCTTCCCCACGAACAAGCCATGACCACGGCGGATAGATCGGCGTCGCTCCCGTGCGCACCGGCCTGCGACGCCATCCTTCAGCGAGAGGATAGATAGCCCCATGGTGGATACCGTTCCCGAGCGCCAGGCTCGCCACGCCGCGCACCGCAAAGTCGCGCTGCCCCCCGCCACCGATCTCTACAACATAGATTCGCTGCTGAGCGAAGACGAGCGTATGGTGCGCGATACCGTCCGCGAGTTCGTGCGCAAGCGTGTGCTGCCAGTCATCGGCGAGCACTTCGAGGCCGGCACCTTCCCACGCGAGCTGATTCCTGAGATTGCGCAGCTCGGCCTGCTCGGTATGCACCTTGAAGGCTACGGCTGCGCCGGCATGAGCGCGGTCCAATACGGCCTCGCCTCCCAGGAGCTTGAATTCGGCGACAGTGGGCTGCGCTCGTTCGTCTCGGTGCAGGGCTCCCTCGCTATGTTCCCGATCTGGGCCTATGGCTCCGAGGAGCAGAAGCAGCGGTATCTGCCGCTGATGCAGCAAGGCGAGTTAATCGGCTGCTTCGGCCTGACCGAGCCAGACTTCGGCAGCAATCCCGCTGGCATGAGCACCACGGCGCGCCGCGACGGCGACTCCTACGTGCTCAACGGCACCAAGATGTGGATTACCAATGGTGGCTTCGCCGATCTCGCCGTCGTCTGGGCCAAGACCTCCGGCGAAGAGGGCGTCGAGGATGGCACGATCCGCGGCTTCATCGTCGAGCGCGACACGCCCGGCTTCACCACCAGCAACATCACGCACAAGCTGTCTCTGCGCGCCTCTGTCACCAGTGAGCTACACTTTGCCGACTGCCGTATCCCCGCCTCGAGCATCCTGCCCGATGTCAAGGGCCTTCGCGGCCCGCTCTCGTGCCTGGACGAGGCGCGCTACGGCATCGCCTGGGGCGCCAACGGCGCCGCACGAGCGTGCTTCGAGGCAGCAGTAGACTACAGCAAGACGCGCGTCCAGTTCGACCGGCCCATTGGCGCCTTCCAGCTCACCCAGCGCAAGCTCGCCGACATGGCTACCGAGCTCGTCAAGGCGGAGCTGCTCGCGCTTCAGCTTGGGCGACTCAAGGACCAGGGCCAGGCGCATCCAGTTCAGGTCTCGATCGCCAAGCGCAACAACGTCCGCCAGGCGCTGCAGACCGCTCGCGAGGCACGCGGCATCCTCGGCGCCAACGGCATCACCTTGGAATATCCCGTCAGCCGCCACATGAACAATCTCGAGTCAGTGTTCACGTACGAGGGAACCGACGAGATTCACACGTTGGTCATTGGCCAGGCAGTGACCGGCTTCGCGGCGTATGCGTGAACACCTGAGGCGATGGTGAACTGCTGCTCGTGGACGACTTCCCGCCCGACGTCGCCGGCGCCTGGGCTGCCGGCACGCGGGCATCGTCTTCGAGTCGCCTGAGCAGGCGATGCGGGAGGTGCAGGCCGCTCTCGATGGTGGCTGACTCTCTGCTAAGGCCCGCCAGGACGCATATAGATGAAGTAAGCGCCAGCGCCATCCGGAACCAGCAGCGCAAACGGATGCACGTCGCCGGCGAAGGGTCCTCCGGCGCCTGCCATCGAGGGATCGTTCACCGGCTCCAGGACCGGGTGCGCGTCTCCCATTAGCGTACCGATGCTCGTCACTTGTTTGAGCGGCCACATGCCCTTCTCCTCCAGATCACTCCGCGACCAGCGCGACGCTGCCCCTGGATCGCACCATGACGCGCCCGCGCAGAGGTTGGGATTGGAGTAGCTGAGGCCCTGATACGAGAATTGGCTGGGAAGTGCCTGCCTGCCGGGCAAGGCGTAGCCGACGTGGTTCGCGACCACCGGCTGGAAGGATGCCAGCGCCAGCAGCCCGACCAGCGTCACCAGCGCCACGCTCGCCCCAGTCGCCCACCATACCCGCTTGCGCCTCTGTCGCATCACTGCCCTCGCCTTCACTGACTGGCGCCCTTCGTCGGTTGCCAGGATACCAGCCTCGGCAGGTGGCCGCTGTGAAGGCGGTCACACTGCGCGCCTGCCCCATGAGAAGGCGACATGGCAGCGAGCGCAACGGCTTCATGCTATTCTGTGCCCTCGCATACAGGATTCTCCTCGGCACTTCAGGTCGGGAGCATGCCAGACGCCGGCACGTCTGGCGACGGCATGCCAGTCGCTCCGCCGAGCGCGTGGTTGTGGCAGCGCGCGGCTGCCCAGACATGCTCAGCCGCGCGACACACGACACAACACGGCCGGGCGAGAGCGTGTCTCCCACCCGGCCGTGTTCTTTGTGCTATGCTGCGCGGGGCGCCTGCCAGACGCGCGCTAGTTTGTGAAGATGCGGAAGATGTTGCGGCCCTTGCCGTCGTCGTCTGCCGCGCCCTGGCCAGCCGGCGCACCAGCACCAGCACCAGCACCAGCGCCTGCCGGCCGCTGAGCGCCAGGATACGAATCGCCGCCGTTGTAGCCGCGGTTGACACTTGGCACGGGGGCCGTCGGGCCGTCCTCGGGCCGTCCGCCACGGCTCATCCAGTCGGGCACACTCGAGCCACCACTCGCCGGACGACTCGCGCTCGGCGCCGGTGCGCCTCCGCCGCTGCCCAGCTTGTCGTGGTCAATCCAGTCATAGGCGCCGCTCAATGCGTGCTCGCACCACGTCGAGTAATCCTTGGGAGCCAGGCCGGTGCGCTCAAAGTGGTCTAGTCGGCGCATCGTCACGACGAGCCAATCTTCGCCTTGCTCGGTCATGCGGTCCAGCAGATCAACTCCCGTCACCCCGCTGGACTGCAGCCGCTCGATGGCCTTCAACTCTGCGGGCGACGGACAAAACGACGCTTCTTTGGCGTCATTCTCCCGCAGTTCCGCGCGCAGCCCAGCCATGATCTCATCGAGCTGGCGCGTCACACGGTCTACATACCATGCCAGATAGCTATCGGATACTTGCTGCATCGCTTCGAGCGGAATCCGCTCGTAGAGCTTCGTGACCGCAGCTGGATCGCTTGCCATGGCCGCTTACCTTCACCGTTTCTGTCACTCCACGCGGCGGAATGTGCCTGCGCGCCACACACCGCCGCGTCAAGCGTGCTCAGTCCTCATCGGAGGAGCGCTGGCGCTGCCACCAGCCGCCCATCGAGTCAGCGCCGGGGCGAGGATCGCTCGCGCCGGGTGCCGGTGTCTTGACCGTTTCTGCCTGCTCGCGGGCCAGCGCGAAGTTGTTGAGCTGGGCCATTGGATCGGCAGGCATCTGGTCGGCCCGCGCCAATAGGCTCGCCACCACCGCTGGATTGGCTGCTGGCGCTGTCGCAGGCGCCCCAGCCGCGGCGGTCACGCTCCTACCCGCGGGCCGAAGTGGGTCCAAGTCTGGATCCAGTTTCGGCATAGCGGCCTTGATCACGTCAATGTCGCTGAGCTTATGCCCTTGCTGGGTGTAGCTCAACAACGCTGAAATGACCGGGTTCTCGGTCGGTGGGAGCTGGGTCGTATGTGCCGGCGCCATCTTCTGCACCCGAGCGCGCTCTTGCTCGTAGGTGTTGATCTGGTCGCGCAGCCGTCGCCCAATCTCCTGGTGATGCAACCACTGCTTGTACTTGCCCATGTATGACTCCGCCAACTTCGGCCCCGCGGTTGCGCGCGGCGCCGATCTCGGTGGCCGGCTCGGGGTGCCCCCACCGCCTCTCCACCACTCCCCGGCCGGCACGCTGCGGACGCGCCGGGGTGCAACGGCGCGTAGTATAACATAGCCTGTCACGACGCACAATCACGTTCGCGCAACGGGCTATGGCGGACCCGTACCGATCCGCTCATCTGCGCCGCCACGTCCACATCTGACCGCGCGCCGATCCGACGATTACTCGGCGGCCGCAGCCTCGTCGCCCTCGGCGGTGAACTCTTCCGCACTGCCGGATATACCCAGCGCCTCCGCGCGTAGCGGGCCGTACGCGGTCAGCACCTGATGCTCCGTGTACGGAAAGCGATCCAGCACACGGCGCACATCCGCTACCTGCACCTTCTCGATCTCCTCCATCTCCTCTTCGATGGTCCGCAGCCGATGCTCAGTCACCCAGGTGTATGCCAGGTCCTGCATGCGACTGTAGGCAGATTCGCCATCCAGCACCACCCGGCTGACGAGCTTGTCTTTCGCACGGCGCAGCTCGTCCTCGGTCACGCCGTCCTCTTGTATGCTTCGCAGCTCAGCCTTCACCAGCTCCAGCACACCTGCGGCATGGTCGGGCGTCGTGCTCACGTAGCTCACCACCATTCCCGTCTGGTCATAGGCGGAGAGCGATGCAACCGCGGTTTCGGCCAGCCCCTTCTGGAAGATGTTCCAGAAGAGCCGAGAGCCCGTCCCGTCACCCAGCACCATCGCGGCGAGATGCGCGGCATAGATGTCGGGATCCTGATAGCTCAATGACGGCCACGCCAGCAGCAAGATTTGCTGCTGCAGCGCCGGCTTCACGTACACCTGCGCCATCGAGCGCGCGGGCATGTGCGGCAGCGCGGTGCGCCCGGCCTCGCCCGGCTGCCACGCGCCACATTTCTCGGCCGCCAGATCGAGCAGATCTTGCCAGTGGAAGTCGCCGGCAATGGCCAGAATCAGGTTGTTCGATGCGTAGCGCCGGTTGGCATACGCGTGCATCTGCTCGACCGTCAGGTTGCGGATGCTCTCGCGCGTCCCCAGCACCTCGTGGCCGAGCGCATGGCTCGCGAAGTATGTCTGCAACAGCTTGCGATAGGCCTGGCCGGAGGGCACATCTTCTGAGCGGGCGATCTCTTCCAGAATCACGTTGCGCTCGAGCGCGAAGTCGTGCGCGTCCAGCCGCGGGCGCATCATGTCGCTGAGCAGATCAATCGCGTTGGGAAGATACTCGCCGAGCACGCGAGCATAGTATACCGTCTGCTCGTTCGAGGTGAAGGCGTTGAACTCAGCGCCCATGTTGTTGAAATCAAGGGTGATCTGTTCGGCGTCGCGCCGTGTGGTGCCCTTGAAGACCATGTGCTCCAGAAAGTGTGACACCCCGAACAGGGCCGGATCGTGCTCGTCGCGGGCGCCGGTGCGCACATGGAAGCAAACCGAGATTGATTCGAGATCGGGCATCTGCTGGCCAAGAATCTCCAGGCCATTGGGCAGCGTGTAGTGGAGCAGACGGGTGCCATCACCGCCCGGTTGTGTTTGAGTTGGTGCCATGCGTAGTCCTCTGGGGGGCCGCACCGCTTGCGCGCGGTGAGCAGATCAGCGGGTAAGGTCGCGCGCCGTGATCGCGACGTGTCCATCGTGGCCGAATGATAGTCTTTGCCAACTGCCGCTGTCAATGGAAGCAAGCGTCAGACCAGTCTTGCCGAGTTGCCGCTGCGCCACGTCTGTGGTATCCTGAGCCGGGCGAACGACGCGGCGTTTCTATGATTCCCAGTCGCATACGCTGCGTGCTGCCGGCATGCTGTACATCGTGTTGCGCAGACGCCGAGGATGGCCCCTCGAATCGTGCAGCCCGCCAGCAGCAGCCAGCACAGCGGGCGGCTCTGGCTCATGCGGCCGGTGCGCTTGCCCGCCCACTGTGGCTCGCGAGACTTCGAGGACATCCCCCATGCCGCCCTCCTTTCTGCCCCCGCGCACACCCACCAGTGGGGAGAGCACACCTCGTGGCGCTCCGCCATCTGCGAGCATGGCGACATCCGCGGCACAGCGCACTCCTGGCGAGCAGAACTCCCAGGGAGCTGCATCAGCACCACCAGCAGCACCAGCACTCGATCACTTCGCCGATGCACTGGACGCCGCGCTCGCGCTGACACAGGCGGATGGCGGCGAGCTCGCTCTGCTGGACGGCGCGCGCCAGATCATGGTCGTGCGAGCGCGGCGGACGCGCCCGCCAGCCGATAGCTCGCTCGGCTCGCCAGGGCTGCCAGCGCGCGGCTCGCAGCCGCTCGTTCCTGGTGTAGTCGCCGCCTCGCCTGCCTTGACGGCTCAGGCTCAGGGCACTGATGACGACATCGGGGGACAGGCGACGCAGGTGCTGCCGGCCGCCTCGATCGTGCGCATGTACCAGCGCGGCGAACGCCTGATAGGCCAATGCTGGCTGCGAGCCGCGCCGCTGCTGGCCTCTGCCGAGCAGTGCCGCTTGCTGCCTGCTGGAACCGCGCCACCCGAGCCGGATGCCGCTCAATATCTCGCCGTTCCGCTGTTCCGGCCCGCGTCCCTCAGTACCACCCGGCCCAACACCGAGGTCATCGGCGTGCTGCTGGTCTACCATCGCAACCCAGCCGTCTCGTTCAGCCGCCGTGATCTCGATTTGCTGACGTTGCACGCCGACCGGATCACGCGCGCGCTCGTCGCCGCCGATCTGGCGCGCCAGGTCCACCGCCAGGCTGAGCTACAAGCCTTCCTCGATGCCAGCAGCGCCGACACCCAGGAGACCTACCTGCGCGTGCGCGAGATCGTCCGGCGCACGCTGCCCGCGCCGACCTTCGCGCTGCTGCTGCTGGGTACGCGGCACGACGAAGTTCATGTGCATGCCGCCGAGGTGGAAGGCCGCCCAGAGCCTGAGCACATCCTCGCGGCGACGAATCTTCCGCAGTGGTGGCGCGACGCCCGCGAAGGCCGCACGACCTGCCTGGCCGCGCCGGGGGATCGCACACGTTACCCCAAGTACACCAGCCTGGGGTTCAGCGAGGCACCAGCGCAGTCGCTGCTTGTCGCACCGCTCGCCACCCCTGATGCCTTTCTTGGCGTGCTGCTCGCCGCCACCGCATACCCCAACTCCTATGGCGCCGAGCACCTGCGCCTTTTCTCCGCGCTGGCGCGCTCTGCCGCGCTGGTGATTCAAAACCGCCAGCTTGCTGACCGCTCATCTGCGAAGGCGCAACAGCTCGCCAAGCTCAACAATGCGCTGCTCGCATTCCACGGCTCGCTCGACCTCGAAACCGCCGCGCACTCGCTTGCCGAGCAAGCGCATAGTCTTACCCATGCGGCGGCCTGCGCGGTCTTCCTGCTCGACGATGCAGGCGAGCAGTTCTTCGCCGCTGCCGAGGTCGGAGTCCACCACACCGCCGGCGAACCCTTCTCCGCCACTCGCATCCCACTGGCCTGGCAGGACCTTGGCAATATGCTCGAACAGGGCCGCATCCTGCCGCTGACGAATCTCGAGGAGGAATGGCGCGATGGCAGTCCGTTCGGCCGCTTCCTCGCGCGCCAGCAGATCAAGTCGTGCCTGGTGCTGCCACTGGTCCATCCCGATCCCGTCCAGCACACCGGCGGACGCCTAGGCATCCTCATGATCTACACGCCCGGCGAGACCCATCGCTTCATGGCCGAGGAGATGGGCCTGCTGCAAGGGCTCGCCAGCCAGGGCGCCGTCGCGATCCACAATGCCCGCCTCTTTGGCCGACTGGCCGATGAGCTGGAGAAGCAAAAAGAGCTCGATCGCCTCAAAGATGACTTCATCCTTACCGTCTCACATGAGTTCCGCACGCCCGTCACCGCTATCGAGGGCTATGTGACGCTCATTCAGCGCCACGGCGACAAGCTGGACCACGACCGGCTCGCGCGCTTCGCCGACGAGATTCATCAGGCGGCAACACAGCTCACCAACATGATCGGCAAGCTCAATGACATCAACTCATGGGATCAGGGCAAGCAGCCTGCCATTATGACCGGCCCCGTCAATATCCTTCAGGCCGCGAAGCAAGCGAGTGACAACCTCCCGCCGGAGAGTACCGCCCGCCTGGTGACCGATATCGCTCCCACGCTCTGGGCGGTCGCCGATGGTGAGCGCCTGCCCACCGTCTTCAGCAATCTCTTGAGTAATGCGGTAAAGTATTCTCCGCAGGGCAGCCCGGTCCGTGTTACGGCATGGGTCGAGTCACGCGAGTCGCTGGCCGAGCAGCAGCGAGCGGTCGCCCTTGCCCCCGAGGCATCGGATCAGTTTGTGGTCGTAAGCGTGCGCGACTTCGGCGAGGGCATCCCCGACGACGAGATCGGTCGCCTGTTCCACAAGTTCGTCCGGCTTTCGCGCTCGCTGACCACCAGCGTGCGCGGCACGGGCCTCGGGTTATGGATCTGCAAGAAATACATCGAGGCCATGGGAGGTGAGATTTGGGTCGAGAGCGAGTTCGGCAATGGTGCCGATTTCCGCTTCTGTCTGCGCGCCTCAGCGGCCCCCGCGCCAGATGGTGGCTAGCTGTGGCAGGCTCTTCGCCGCGTGTTCTTATTCATCCGTGTTTTCCACTGTCGAGCAGGATATCGAGATTGATGGAGTGGGCGCCGCAGCGCGCGGCGCAAGAGAGGGGACTCGCATGGCGCACATGCCAACCGTGTTGATCGTAGACGATGAAGCTCCCATACGCACTATGCTGGCGGAGATGCTCAAGCTGGAAGGGGTGCCGTTCGAGACAGCCGGCAACGGGCGGGAAGCGCTAGATCTGCTGGCACGCGGTGAAGCACGCATTGTGCTGCTGGATCTGTCGATGCCGGTACTTGACGGGCGTGGCATGCTGCAGGAACTGGAGGCTTCCCCAGTTGAGCGGGCAAAACATAAGATCATACTCATGTCCGCGCTCACCAGACTCGAAGCTAACCGCGATCTGATAGCCGATGGCATACTGTCCAAACCGTTCACCTTGCCCCAGTTGTTGAGTGTTCTGGAGTCGGTGAGCGCTCAAGTGCATTGAGCCGAACACGGCCGCGGCGGCTAGCGATCTGCATCCACGATCATCGGATTGCGGATGATTGGTGACTTCTGCGTCCCCTTCGAGAGCTGCTGCCGCGAGTCAATGCCGCCCATACGC
>DASUBU010000057.1:0-46393 GCA_035763125.1 Ktedonobacterales bacterium | reverse complement strand
CCGGTCGGCGCGGGCGAGCCGGCCACGGTGGTCATGGCGCCCGCCATCGCCAACGCCATCGCCAACGCCACTGGCGCGCGCCTGCGCCAGATCCCCTTCACCCCTGCCCGCGTGCGCCAGGCGCTGGCCGAGGTGGGGTGAAGGTTGCCGCCGAAGCCGCGCCGTGCGGCCTGGTTTCGGAGCATGTAGGCATTATCAGTGCGAGAAACTGGCTACTTCCATCAGGATGGGCGTATGGGCTGCCAGCGTCCGGATCCCCTGTGGCGGCAGAGTGCTTCGCACTCTTCCTGCAACACATCTCATTTCACCTTGTGAAACAGGTCACTGTCACTCAGCGCGTCCACCCTTGCTGTTGCCCGAGACTCGAGGATATGCCAAAGAAGCGTTCCCGCTTGATCTCATCGCCCACATCGGTGTACCGCCAGTGTCGCACACGCCAAGAGCGCCTTGCGGCGTATGGCGCCGCTGGCTTGTACTATAGCAATCGTGGTTCTGTATGCTAACATTACTGTGCGAACAGCTAGCTATTCTGGATGGCGACGTTTCTTGTGTGATGGCATCGGGTGCCCATCAGGGGCGGGGCGTGGAGCGATACGCTATGGATGATGGCGATCCTGTCGACGCGGAGAACTGGGGCGATGACGATGAGGATGGCACGGATGCGCAAGGTGCCCCAAGGGGATATGCACGTGGGTACTTCCATGGAGTAAAGATGCTTGCCGGGCTGCTGAAGGATCTACTCGAGCACGGAGAACTTTCAGAATTCGGTGCCATTACCGAACATTGTTTTCGGTATCATCAGATGTTGGTGGAATGGGAGCAGGGTAGCGAGCAAGACCCTCCTGATCCGCCACTGTATCGTTAATCCGCTAGGCTGTTATCGACGCAGGGTCAGGCGCTTCGCTGGTGTTACCCAGGAGCAAGGAAAGCCAGGCGATGACCGCCTCTGGATCGCTGCCTCGCTCCGCCACGATCCGCATGTCGGCAAATACGCCTTTGATGGCGCCAACCGTCTCGGGGTCTTGGAAATCGTAACACAACTCGCTGCCGCGCCCCACAATATGGGCGGCGAGGCTGTCATCAATCTCGCTTGTCGCCGACGTGAGTTCGACCAATGCTCGCTCGCCTTTGATCAGCACATGGATCGGCAATGGCTCATCCATGACGAGTAGCCGATACCCATTGCGCAGCTCTTTCAGTCGGCGTAATGCTTCAGCCGCGCGCTTGCGGGCATGACGACTCTCGTTTCCTCCGGCATTGATCCGGTTGGTGACCACCTGGCGAACGCAGATATCAACATAGGCGTCGGCCTGGGTGCGGACATCCGCGTCACGAATACGTGTCTGGCAGGCAAGATAGCGGGCGATGTGGAACTCGCCAGCGTCGTCGTCATCCTTACGGTCAAGGCCCCGAAGTGGATGGCGCTCATTACTGCTCGTCAACTCCTCCTGCGCGACGAGCCGCGGTCCCCATTGCTCATCTATGTCATAGAGCCGCCGAGTCCATTCCACGCTCAATGAGTCGGAGGTCACGGGCTGTGTATGGTTGCGCTCAATGCCACTCGCCACAGCGCGAGCAAGTCGTTGAATAAGATCTTGCCACTCTTGCGAGGCGTTTGACATCGAGCGCGAATCCTTCGAACTTGCTGCCTGTGTGGAACTCTGGCCACCTTGAGGGCCAATCGCATCGTGCAGCACGCCCAGCGCGCGTTCGCACCATTCGATCTGCTCCAATGCCGCCATGTCTTCGGATGAGGATGCCACGCGGAGCTGCCGCAGCGCCGGTCTGAGATGGTCGCGAGCGGAGGCGAGAAGGCCTTGATCCCAATTGAGCCGTGCGAGTGAGATCAGCGTACTGGGCAGGAGGCGATCCTGTTTCGACCATTCGTCTTGTCCTCGAGCGGTCTCTAACTCCTGCCTGGAATCGATGCGATAGGCGCCTTCGGATTCCGGGTATTGGAAGGCCTTGTAGCGCAACGTTTCTCCGAGCCCGCGATGCGCGCGGCTGAGCAAGATACGCTCGTCGAGAGCGGTGAGGTCTTCAATGGCCGTGCGGTAATGTTCCTCGGCATACTCAACAAGCCTGCGCATTTCAGTCCCGTGGAGTCGCGCGCGGTACCTGGTGGTACGGTCCTTGCCCTTGGCGATAGGCAGTTCGCTCTTGGGTTCCACGGCAGCCTGAAGTTCATGTCGCGCATCGTCTGCCATGTACAGGTGAGTCTTCGCGATACCATAGCGATCACTGCGCTGCTGATAAGCCTCAAGGCATCGCTTGCGCAACTCAAGAGCGGTTTTATATTCCCCCATGTCCGCATGGGCCCATGCTTGCAATGCGACGAGGCGGAGCCGTTGGGGATGATTGAGGTCAGTATGAACCGGACTGACACGCTTGAGTTTCTCTAGTGCGGAGTCGCAATAGGAAAGCGCTAATTGGGGCTCGCCCATCAGCAATGCGAGCAGGGCTAGGCGGTTATAGGATTTCGTCAAACCAATCGCCGTCACCACTCGGTCTTCGTCGCCCTTGGTGTCCGCTCTGGTATAGAGATCCAGCGCCAACTTGAATAGCTGGCGCGAGTGGACGTATTCTCCAGCGCGCAGACTGATCATGCCCTGAAGCGCCAGCGCCTCGGCCTCCAGTGTGGCATGCTGGGGCAATATGCTCTGAATGAGCGAGATGGCGCTGCTAATAGCTTCACTCGCTCCGTTGAGATTGCCGAGTTTCAGCGCGACGTCGGCCAAGGCGACCCCCGCGCTAGCGCGCATCAAAGCTGGGAGCGCCGCGCCGTCGGGCTCCGCCAGCTGGACGAGCTGGTCATGGGCCAATTGGAATCGACTCGCGTTGAGAAGTTGGTAAGCCTTCGAGAGATCCAGATAGCCGGTGATGGCGTCGTCGATGCCCTGTCGCAGCAGGACGCGCTGGAACTCATCTAATGCGCCACTGACAACTATCGCCCTGGCGAACTGACGTAACTGCGCGATAGGGTCGCCAATCTGGGCCAGGGTTTCGAGACGTCCTGCCTCTTCACTGGTAAGTGGCTTAGCCATCTCATCTAGGCCACGCTTAAGCCCATCAAGAAAGGCTCGCGTTGGGGGCCGTTGGTTGCTCTCGAGCAGGCTGATATAGCCCGATGATTGTCCCATGCTTGCTGACAGTTCGCTCTGCGTCAGTCTGCGCGCCTTGCGAATTGCACGCAGCGCGGAGCCGAATGTTTCTGCGATGCGGCTACCGTTGACGTGAAGCTCATCCTCCACTGGTCGCTTGTTCGGGTTCTGTGAGGGCGATACTCGACCCACCGCACGTGCTCCTCTACCTCAATGGGTTCCTCGATGAACCCCGACATGCCTTCGTGATCGCCTGAAGCGCGAACGGACATGCTGTTCCTTTACAGAATCTTACAACAGGTGGTTGAACATTACAAGTCAGCGGAGCAGGCAGAGCGCGCAAGCCGAAGAAACCTGACTGCTTTGCCCGGCTGGATGCGGCGAGCTTCGCTGGCGCAAGCGGTCAGGTCGAAGTCGAATATCTGTCGCTCCTAGACGAACGCCATCGCTGGCGCAAACACCCCGAACGTCACATCGCCGCTGCCGTCAATCGTCAGCGTCAAGGTGACGGCGTAGCTTTCCGACGGCACGCCATACGCGCTTGAGCGCGTCACCTGTGCCTCCAGTGTGATGACCTTTTCTATGGACATAGCGGACGATGAAACCGCAAGTGTTAGTGGCTGCGTCAGATTCCAGAGGTAGTTGGTATGGACGAACGCAGCAGGCGGATTTACGAGGATCACCTGCCCAGTAACAGCATTCCAGACGAAAGCCTGATGAACCGCTAGCTCGAACACAGGCGCGCCGGGGGCGTCCGTCGCGATCAACTTGCC
Organism: Ktedonobacterales bacterium; assembly: GCA_035763125.1. Classification (GTDB taxonomy): domain Bacteria; phylum Chloroflexota; class Ktedonobacteria; order Ktedonobacterales; family JADMIN01; genus SMAG-U1939. The sequence continues at coordinate 42,519 of DASUBU010000057.1, read as the reverse complement.
AGTAACCGCTGCGGAGACGCCTGGGAACTGATGCGCTGGCGTAGTGGCCGTTTGGGGGTAAGCCAGCACAACGGCTCTGCCCGCGATGATCTCAACAATGGAGGCGGACGGCCCCGCTGGCTTCAGGGTCGGATGAGGCGATGGAACCCCCGGCTCGAAATTGGCTAGCATGACCGTCTGTGTCGTGTTCGACGAGACGATCTGCTGGGTGTGGCTCGCAACGAACCAGAAGGCCACATACACCGCGATGCTAATCATGGTCACGGTGAGCCCGGTCGCGATCAGGAAGCGACGAAGCTGCCTCCAGATCGACCGCAACGATCGTCCAATCTGGGTGACGGTGGATGGTTGCGCCTGAGGTTGCTGTGATTTCTTCATTGGAATCCCACCCTTGTGAGTGGTAGCGCACCCGCGCCGATGTGGGTGGCTGATGGACCGTGCGCGTGCGTCGCGCTGCCAGGACGAAGCAGCTGTGCGCTCCCTTCATCTCTGCTTGGCATCGTAGCACAAGCCCAAGCTTGCAGTCAAGTGAATTTGGTTAATTTTTGTAACGTTTCGCGCATCCCGCAACGCGACAAATGGCAGGTGGCGAATCTAGCCGCCCCTGCGGAAAGCGGATTCAGTGGCGCGCTGTTTTCGCCCTTGACACGCGCGCATCCATCAGTATACTCAAAAGCACGTATTGGTATGACCATCATACCGGTATGACCAGATGAGCGGCGTAGCGCAGGAGCGCGCGATGATGTATCAGCCCGTCGGGCGCAGCAAGCTCTTCGAGCGCATCGTGGAGCAGATCCAGGGGCGCATCGTGCGCGGCGAGTTGCGCGCTGGCGACCGCCTGCCGCCCGAGCGCGAGTTGGCGCTGGCGTTTGGCGCCAGCCGCACGGCGGTGCGCGAGGCGCTCAAGACGCTGGCGCAGATGGGCCTGGTGGATATGCGACCAGGGCGCGGCACGATCATCACCGACAACACCTTTGACGCCATGCGCTCGTCGCTGGGGCTGATGCTGCGCGTCGGCCAGCACAGCCCAGACGCGCTGGTCGAGCTGCGCCAGATCATCGAGCCTGAGATCGCCGCGCTGGCCGCCGAGCGCGCTACCGAGACGCACATCGCCGCCCTGCGTGAGGCGGTGGAGATGATGGAGCGCTCGCTGCGCCGCGCCGATACCTACATCGAGGCGGACAACCGCTTCCATCGCACGCTGGCGCTGGCCTCGCGCAATCCGCTGATCGTCTCGCTGGTGGATTCGATTGTCGGCCTGCTCTCTGAGCAGCGCGCCCGGATCTTCTCTGTGCCGGGTGGACCAGAGCGCGGGCAGGTCTATCACAAGACGCTGCTGGATGCGGTCGAGCGGCGCGATGTCGAGCGCGCGCGCACAGCGATGCGCGCGCATCTGACGCAGGTGAGTGAAGATGTCGCCGCCGCGCCCACCGACGCCGCCACGCCGCATCTGGAAGGCTGAGCGCCGAGCGCACATACAACGCGAACGTGTTTTCCGGAGGACATCGTATGGCACAGGCTGGTCAGGCGTCGCGCAAGACGCCATCCGCGCCGGACGCTGGCGCGCGCGAACACTGGCTCTTTCTCTACCGCCAGATGCAGCGCATTCGCCAGTTTGAGGAGCAGGTCAACGAACTCTATCTCTCGGCGCGCATGCCCGGCCTGGCGCATCTCTATAGCGGCGAGGAGGCGGTCGCGGTCGGCGTCTGCGGCGCGCTGCGGCAGGATGACTACATCACCAGCACGCATCGCGGCCACGGTCACTGCATCGCCAAAGGCGCCGCGATTGATCTGATGTACGCCGAGCTGCTGGGCAAAGAGGCGGGCTACTGCCACGGCAAGGGCGGCAGCATGCATATCGCCGACCAAGAGACCGGCAACCTCGGCGCCAACGCCATCGTCGGCGGCAGCGCGGGCATCGCCACCGGCGCCGCCTATGCCAGCAAGGCGCAGGGACTCGACCGCGTGGCGGTCTGCTTCTTTGGCGATGGCGCGCTGGGCCAGGGGCTGGTCTACGAGGTGATGAACATGGCGGCGCTCTGGAAGCTGCCCGTCCTCTACGTCTGCGAGAATAACCAGTACGGCGAGTACACCCACTGGACCGAGACGCAGGCTGGCTCGCTCGGCGCACGCGCCGCCGCCTTCGGCATCCCGGTGACGGAGGTGGATGGGCAGGACATCCGCGCGGTCAATGCCGCCGCCGAGCAGGCCGTGGCGCGGGCGCGGGCGGGCGAGGGGCCGAGCTTCGTGCTGGCCACCACCTATCGCTACTACGGCCACCACGTCGGCGACATCCAGCGGGCGTACTACCGCTCGCGCGAGGAAGAGGAATACTGGCGGCGCGAGCGCGACCCCATCTCGCTGATGGCCGCCTGGCTCGAAGCCGACGGCGTGGCCACCCGCGCCGAGTTGGAGGCGATCCGCGACGAGGTGGACGCCGAGATCAAGGCGGGCGTAGCCTTCGCGCTCGACGCGCCCTATCCCGATCCATCGGAGGTCACGCAAGATGTCTACGCCTAGTCTGACCTCATCCGCCGCCGCAGCGGGCGCGACGCAAGCCACCGCCACGCGCGAGATTACGCTGAGCCAGGCCATACGCGAGGCGCTGGCCGAAGAGCTGCGCCGCGACCCGCGCGTCTTCGTCATCGGCGAGGATGTCGCGGAGGCTGGCACGCCCTTCAAGGTACTCAGCGGCCTGGTCGAGGAGTTCGGCAAGACACGCATCGTGGATTCGCCGATCTCGGAGGCAGGCATCACGGGCATCGGTGTCGGCGCGGCGATGACCGGCATGCGCCCGGTGGTGGACATCATGTTCGGTGACTTCCTCGGCATCGTCATGGACCAGATCGCCAACCAGGCGGCCAAGGTCCACTATATGTCGGGCGGCAAGCTCAAGGTTCCGATGGTCATCCGCACGACGCTCGGCGCGACTCGCCGCAGCGCCGCGCAGCACAGCCAGAGCCTGCACGCCTGGGTTAGCCACATTCCTGGGCTGAAGGTCGTGCTGCCCTCGACCCCCTATGACGCCAAGGGCCTGCTCAAGACGGCCATCCGCGACGACAACCCGGTGGTGTTCTTCGAAGACAAGATGATGTACCAGCTCAAGGGGCCGGTGCCCGAGGACGAGTACACCATCCCGTTTGGCGTGGCCGACGTCAAGCGCGAGGGAACGGACATCACCATCGTGGCGACCAGCAGCATGGTGCAGGTGGCGCTCGCCGCCGCCGAGAACCTGGCGCAGCTGGGCATCAGCGCCGAGGTCGTAGACCCGCGCACGATGTTCCCGCTGGACAAAGAGACGCTGATCGCATCGGCCAAGAAGACCAGCCGCGCGATCGTGGTGGACGAAGGCTACGAGCGCTACGGCGTCACGGCCGAGCTGGCGGCGGTGATCGCCGAGGGCGCCTTCTACTACCTCGACGCGCCCGTCAAGCGCATGGGGGCGATGGACGTCCCCGTGCCGTTCTCTCCGGTGCTGGAAGACCAGACGGTCCCGACACCCGCCACCGTGACCGAGATGGCCAGGACGCTCTGCGGGCGGGTCTAGCCGCGTGTATCTACCGCCGAGCATGCTGGCGAGCGAAGGCGAAGGAGTACGACCATGGCACTCAAGACGTACGGCACGATGGGCGTTGACTGGGAAGAGCGGGCAGACTTCGAGCGGCTGCGCACAGAGCGCCTGGCCCGTATCAAGAAGCTGCTCAAAGAGTCGGAGCTCGGCGCGCTGCTGTGCTTCGACATGGCCAACATCCGCTACATCACGGCGACCCACATCGGCACCTGGGCGATGGACAAGCTGGCGCGCTTCACGCTGCTGCCGCAGGATGACGAGCCAATCCTGTGGGACTTCGGCTCGGCGGCGCGCCATCACAAGCTCTACTGCCCCTGGCTGGGCGAGGAGCGCTCGCGCGCGGGCATCTCGACGCAGCGCGGGGCGATGCTGCCGGCGGCGGGCCGCGCCGAGGAGGTCGCGCGCAAGATTCGCGTCGAGCTGGAGGAGCGCGGGCTGCTCGGCGAGCCGCTGGGCGTGGACGCCATCGAGCTGCCGGTGCTCTTCGCGTTGCAGGCCGAGGGCATCAAGGTGGTGGATGGGCAGCAGCTCATGCAGCAGGCGCGGCTGATCAAGACGCGCGACGAGATCACGCTGCTTAACACGGCCTGCATGATGGTGGACGCCGCCTACGACGACCTCTATCGCTTCATGAAGCCGGGCGTGCGCGAGAACGAGTGCGTCGGTCTCGTCAGCAAGACGCTCTACGACATGGGCTCGGAGCACGTCGAGGGCGTCAACGCGATCTCGGGCGAGCGCTGCAGCCCGCACCCGCACGTCTTCAGCGACCGCGCGTTGCGGCCCGGCGACCCTGCCTACTTCGACATCCTGCACAGCTACAACGGCTACCGCACGTGCTACTACCGCACGTTCGCCATCGGCAGCGCCTCGCAGGCGATGGTGGACGCCTACAAGAAGTGCCGCGAGATTCTCGACGCCGCGATCTACGCTATCAAGCCGGGTGTGACCACCGCGGATATCGTCAAGCTGTGGCCCAAGGCGCCGGAATTCGGCTTCCCCGACGAGGAGGCCGCCTTCGCCCTGCAATACGGCCACGGCGTCGGTCTCTCGATCTGGGAGAAGCCGATCTTCAGCCGGCTCGTCTCGCTCGACCACCCAGAGGTCATCCAGGAGGGCATGGTCTTCGCGCTGGAGACCTTCTGGCCTGCCGCAGATGGCTGGACGGCGGCGCGCATCGAGGAGCAGCTGGTGGTGACGAAGGACGGCTGCGAGGTCATCACGCGCTTCCCGGCCGAAGAGCTGCTTGTCGCGGGCACGCACTACTACACGGTCAATGGGCAGCTCTCGACGCGGCGTGAGGCGCAGTCACACCTCAACGTCCAGGCCAGCCCGAATGGCCGGCGCGCGAGCGGGGCAATGGCGCATAGTGTCAAAGAGCGCGTCTAGAGAAGCGGCAGGGTCGCGGGGAGGGGTGCGCATGGCAACCGATGTCATCTTGCCAGTGCTGGGCATGGCCCAGGATAGCGGCAAGATTGTCGAATGGCTCAAAGCCGAGGGACAACACGTCACCGCCGGTGAGCCGCTGGTGGTGGTCGAGACGGACAAGGCGGCGGTGGACCTCGAAGCGCCGGCGACCGGCATCCTCGCGCGGGTGACGGCCAAGGCCGGCGACGAGGTGCCGGTGGCCCACGTGATCGCCGTCATCCTGACACCGGAAGAAGCGGAGGCGGCCGGGGGGAGTGCGGCGGATCGCGCACCCGAACCGGCCGCGGGCGCCGCTGCCGCGCGGCCTGCCGCCACCGTGCAGCCCGCTAGGACCGTGGCTTCCAGCACTGCGGCACCCGTCCCCACGACTACCGCTGCTCCCAACTATGGCGCGAACGGGACGAATGCGCGGCGTCTGGCCTCGCCCAAGGCACGGCGTATCGCGGCGGAGCATGGGGTAAATCTCGCCACGCTCCGCGGGACCGGCCCCGGCGGGGTGGTCGTCGCGGCGGACGTGCTGGCGGCCGAGATTGCCGCGCCCGTCCACGCACCGCCTCGCGACGAGGCGAGCGCGCCCGCCGCCAGCGCCGCTCCTGCCGTGGCTGTTGCTCCTGCTCCGGCGGCGGCCGGATCTGCCATGAGCACGATCTGGCGGCTGATGGCCGAGCGCACCACGCAGAGCTGGACGACGGTCCCGCACTTCTTCCTGGCGCGCGACGTCGTGGCCGAAGGGCTGATCGCGTGGCGCGACCGCGCTCAGCAGCACGCCTCCGAGAAGCTCACGTACACCGACCTGCTGGTCAAGATCGTGGCGGAGGCGCTGCGCCGGCATCCGCGGCTGAATGCGGCCTGGCACGACGGCACGATTGCCTCCAACGACGAGATCAACGTCGGGCTGGCGGTGGCGGTCGAGGATGGGCTGGTGGTGCCGGTCATCCACCAGGCGGACGACCTCACGCTCAACGGCGTCGCCAAGCGCCGCGCCGATCTGGTCAGCCGCGCGCAGACGGGCAAGCTGCGCCCGCGCGACCTGCAGGACGGCACGTTCACCATCAGCAATCTCGGCATGTACGGCATAGATGCCTTCAACGCGATCATCAACGCGCCGCAGGCCGCCATTCTGGCCGTTGGGCGCGTGACGGACCGCGTCGTCCCGGTGAGCGGGCAGCCGGCGGTGCGTCCGATGATGACGCTCAGCCTCTCGTGCGACCACCGCGTGGTGGATGGCGCGCGCGGCGCGGAGTTCCTCTCCACCGTCGCCGCGCTGATCGAGGATCCTGCTAGCCTGTTACAATAGTCCAGCTAGCGAGTGGCTGACGATCTTTCGAGCGCCGACATCATGACGAAACACGACGATACCCCCAGCAAGGGCCGCGCGGGCACCGTGCTCTTCACCACGCTGATCCGCATCGAGGTCGCCGCCATCTTCGTGCTGGCCATCGTGCTCGACGTCTCGCGCAGCCTGTGGGTGGATCTCGCCGGCATTGCGTTCTGCGCGTTGCTGCTGGCGGCGATTGTCGTGCTCGGCCTGCGCCGCAATCGAGCCAGTCCGCGCTGACCGCGTGAATTCGCTTGGAATGCCGGCGCGCGACAGTGGCAGGCGCGGGGCCGGCACTGGCTGCGAAGACGATGTCGCGCCAGCACCCGGCAGAAAAAGGGTTGAGATTACATTGTGACTTTCGCCAGCCTGGCGGTGATACGGCCGTGAGCGCAGGCGGCTACGTTGACGCGTGCGGGTGACACTCCCGAGATGTCCCCCATCAGACTGCGCTGCATCTCAGGTGCAAGTGCGGTCGCTGCACTATCCGCCGGCGATGAACGACCCGACTCCGACTGTGGACTGGAAGCGAGCCGTACGCCGCTCACCGCGCCAGGAAGGAAGGAGTCACGCGCATGTCGTGGCGCACGCTCAGACCACATGATCCTTTAGTGCAATCCTCTCATCGCTGGCATCGTTTTGGCGCTGCCCTGCTCATGGGCCTCACCCTCATCATCGCGGCCTGCGGTGGCTCGACCTCCGGCGGTGGCGGCCAACCGACGCCCACCTCCAAACCAACCGCGGCGGCCAGGCCTTCATCCACGCCCGTCCCCTTCAAGCCGTGGCGCATCGTCTCTAGCCCGAACGTCACGAACCCATATCCATTTCCTGCATCGAACGAGTTGAACGCCGTGAGCGCGCTCTCCTCGAGCGACGCCTGGGCCGTGGGCGGAGAGTTCGCCGGGGCACCCGGTCCAGCCTCATCGCTCATCGAATGGTGGGACGGCACGGCCTGGCGGCTCGTCGCCAATCCGGGTCCTGGCAACCTGTACGGTGTCGCGGCAGTATCCGCGCATGATGTCTGGGCCGTCGGCCGGCAGGGCGGCTACTATAACGATAGTTACCGGGTATACGTGTACACGACCTTGATCATGCACTGGAACGGCTCGCAGTGGAGCGTCGTGCCAAGCCCCAATCCCGACACCAGTGGGAGCTACCTCACGAGTGTGACAGCGATCGCCGCGAATAACATCTGGGCCGTCGGATACACCGGGACTCTCGGCCCAGGCTCCGGCGAGGCGCTGATCGAGCACTGGGACGGCAAGGCGTGGGGGGTCGTCAGCAGCCCAAGGCCGGCGGAAACGACCGGCAGCGTCTACACAGCGGTGACGCGTATCCCCGGCACCAATCATCTCTGGGCCGTCGGCTACGCCCCGTATCGTACTATCGGCGCCAGGACCACTGGCTACTTACAGCCGCTGATCGAGCGTTGGGACGGCAGCGCCTGGCACATCGTCGCCGGTCCGCCCCTCCCAAGCGATGCCTTCAGCACGACCCTCAACAGCGTGGTGGCGCTCTCCGCGACGGATGCCTGGGCGGTGGGTGACTACATCGGCAGTGATCACACGACTCACCCACTGATCGCTCACTGGGATGGTGCCTCTTGGAAGGTCGTCAGGGGACCCAATCAGCCAGGCTCGCTGACGAGTGTCACCGCGGCCGGAGAGCACGACGTGCGCGCTGTCGGGCACATCGTCACAGGGGATACGAATAACCCACGTCTACACCTGCTGATCGAGCAGTGGAATGGAGTCGCGTGGCAGGTGGCGCCAAGCCCAGAGCCCAGCGGGGCGGAGTACAGCGGCTTGGACGGCGTCACGACTGACGGCGACGGCGCCTACTGGGCGGTGGGTGACTACCGGCCAAAGGACAATCGCTCAAACCTGACGCTGATCGCGCGCTGCCCATAGCTCGTCGTCGGCAGTGCAGAGGCACACCCAACATGGAGCGAGAAGAGGAAGGAGTCACGCCGATGTCGTGGCCAACCGATACAATCAGTCCTCGCGCAGTGCAATCCTCTCATCGCTGGCGGCGCATCGGCGTCGCGTTGCTCATGGGCCTCGCACTCATCATCGCCGCCTGTGGGACCACCACGGGCGGCGGTGGGCGGCCGACGCCCACGTCCAAACCATCTCCCACGGCCACGCCAGTGCCCTGCACAGGCTGGCGTATCGTCGCCAGCCCCACCAACACCAGGTATCCCAATAGCAGCCTATCCGCGGTTAGCGCGCTCTCGCCTTCTTCAGCCTGGGCGGTTGGGGTCAATTACTCCGAGGGCGATACGATCGGTCCGGTCGACAGCTTGATCGAGCAGTGGGACGGTTCCGCCTGGCGCGTCGTCGCCAATAGTGGCCACGGCACGCTCAATGGCATAGCAGCGATTTCGCCGCGTGATATCTGGGCGGTTGGAGGTCAGCTCAACTATAGCGCGGGGGCAGGAGCCCTCCTCATGCACTGGGATGGGACGACGTGGAGTGTGGTGCCCAGCGCGCAGCCGGCAGGCGCCAAGTTCGCCACCCTCAGCGGTGTGGCGGCTATCGCGTCCGATGATGTGTGGGCCGTCGGCGGGCAGCAGATCGACGACGATGGCCAGCGCCCGGCCCCACTGCTGGTCGAGCACTGGGATGGCGCGAGCTGGCAGATCGTCAGCAGTCCGCCGCTGCCGCCGAGCGCGGCTCCGAACAATGGCGGCTCTTTCACTGCCGTCACCCGCATCCCCGGCACCAATCAGCTCTGGGCCGTCGGGGACTGGCATGCATGGATTAACCTCGGCCGGGGACAGCCCCTCATTGAGCACTGGACTGGCACCGCCTGGCAGGTCGTGCCCAGCCCGGCCTTGCCCAAAGGCGCGATGGGCGGGGGCTGGAACAGTGTGGTGGCGCTCTCGGTGACCAACGCCTGGGCGGTGGGCAGCTACGCCAGCAAAAGCAGCCCCATGGACCACCCGCTGATCGCTCACTGGGACGGGACGCGCTGGCAGAACGTGATGGCCAACCCTGATGTCTACGGCAATCTGCACAGTGTGGCCGCGGCGGGCGCCAATGACGCGCGGGCGGCCGGGTTGCTCATGACAGGCCCCGGCGCGAGCAGCGGCACTGGTCACGTGGTACCCCTCATCGAGCAGTGGAATGGCACCAGCTGGCAGATCGTGACCACCCCGGCGCTGCCCAGTGGGGCCTTCTTGCCAAGCGATGCCCCCCTCCAGAGGCTCCACATCGCGACCGATGGCGCCGGCAACTACTGGGCAGTGGGCTCTTATCTCACTCAGCCTACCTCGAACCAGTACCAGACGCTGCCGCTCACCCTGCACTGCCCATAGCCGCACGTGATTGATCTGTTCCGTACGCCGCCTGCTGAGGGCTCAGCCAACGGCGACTTCTCCGGCAGGCGGTGTGCGGGTGCGTCAAGGGTAGTGATTGCCCGGCGCCCAATCCGTGCGAGGCCGCGCGGGCATTGCCCCTGGCGGCCGACGCTCCTAACTCGCTAGGAGCGCGAGAACGGCGCGCCTACGATGGTGCGCCGTTCTCGTGTGGGAGCACCTGCCAGCGACAGCCGGGTGGCGCTCACATCGGCACGCCACCGGGCTGGCCGCGGACGCGAGCTGCCTACTCTAGCAGCTGATAGCCCGGCAGCGTGAGGAATTCGATGAACTCGTCGCTCGCGGTCAGCTTATCGACGAGTTGCGCCTCTTTGCGTCAGCCTGCGTACCGTTGCGTGATCTCTTCCCAGGTGGGCGGCGGGCCAGGCAGCGGCGCGGATGCTCCGGGGGTCGCGGGCGCGTGGAGGGCGTCGAGCAGCAGTGCCAGGTAGCGGTGACGGAGCTGGCTGGTGCGCTGCTGGTCCCCAGCGTGGACGGCCTGCAATTGCTCGAAGACCAACGAGATGTCGCCAACTTCGATGTCAGGCCGCAAGGCGCTGGCCGCCTTTGCCCGGTCGAGCAGCTGTTGCGTGGCAGCCTGTGCCTCGCGACCCAGGCGGTACAACTCCTCCGTGGCGGTGAACTGCCCAGCGAAGCGCTGCGACAGCGAGCCAGCGCCCTCGTCCAGGCTGCGGCGCATGAAGCTGGCGAAAGCAGTCCAGGGGTCACCCTCGCCTACTTCGGCCAGAGCAGTCTCGACGGCGGCGAGGTAGCGCTCCAAGCCGTCAAGGCTGAGCCGCTGGAGCAGCGCGTCCTTGCTGGGGTATCGGCGATACAGCGCGCCGATGCCGACGCCGGCACGCTCGGCAACCGAAGCGATCGGCGCCTCTGGATTCGCAGAAAAGACCGTACGCGCGGCGTCGAGAATCCGCTGGTCGTTGCGGGCTGCCTCGGCTCTGCGGCCGCTCAGCGGCAGAGTGGTAGTCGTTTGCGCCATGCCTCATCACCTCCACAGAATCGTCGTCGGATCTTGAACGGATCATTCCGTTCTGTTATACTGTATCATATGAGAACGGAACATTCCGTTCCTATCGCTGGGCAGAACGAGCGAGAGGAGTGTCCACATGGCCAAACGTGATGAGTCGCCAACCAACACCACGAACGCTCAGGGTGCTGCTGGAGACGACACCACCATCCGCGCCTTCCGCATTGAGATCCCGCAGGCAGACCTGGACGATCTGCATGAGCGGCTGGCGCGCACTCGCTGGCCGGACGAGCTGCCCGACGTGGGTTGGAGCCGCGGTGTGCCGCTGGAGTATCTCAAGGAGCTGGCGGACTACTGGCGCACCCGCTATGATTGGCGCACGTGGGAAGCGAAGCTCAATGCTTTCCCGCAATTCACGACGACCATTGAGGGGCAGAACATCCATTTCCTGCACGTGCGCTCACCTGAGGCGGATGCCTTGCCGCTGATCCTAACGCACGGCTGGCCCGGGTCGGTGGTGGAGTTCCTCGACGTTATCGGCCCGCTCACCAACCCTCGCGCGCATGGCGGCGACCCCGCCGACGCCTTCCATGTGGTCATCCCGTCGCTCCCCGGCTACGGCTTTTCAGGGCCAACCCATGATGTCGGATGGGCCACGGAGCGCACCGCGAAGGCCTGGGCCGAGCTGATGCGCCGCCTCGGCTATGAGCGGTACGGCGCCCAGGGAGGCGACTGGGGCGCTTTCGTTGCCCCTGAGCTGGGACGCGCCGCCCCTGACCATGTCGTTGGCGTGCATGTCAACGCCGCCACTATGGGGTTCATCCCCTTTGGGCCTGTGGAACCGGAGGAGCTGGCGACCTTCACTGATGCCGAGAAGCTTCGCCTGGAGCGGCTCAACCGCTTCCTGAGTGAGGGAAACGGCTACTTCCAGATCCAAGCCACGCGGCCGCAGACCCTGGCCTACGCACTCACCGACTCGCCGGTCGGCCAGCTCGCCTGGATCGTCGAAAAGTTCAAGGAATGGACCAATCCATCGGCGGAGCTGCCCGAGAGCGCCATTGACCGCGACCGCATCCTCACCGACGTGATGCTCTACTGGCTCACCCGCACGGCCGGCTCCTCGGCGCGCCTGTACTATGAGAACATGCACGCCTCCAACTGGGGTCAGCAACCGGGCACGGCGCCCACTGGTGTGGCGGTCTTCGCCGAGGACGTCGCCATCCGCCGCTACGCCGAGCGCGCGAACAACATCGTGCACTGGTCAGAGTTCGACCGTGGTGGTCACTTCGCCGCGCTGGAGGCGCCAGATCTGCTGGTCGGCGACATTCGCGCGTTCTTCCGCCGCGTCCGCTGATGGAGCCGGCCGCGGCGCCGGCAGTGCGCCGGCGCCGCGGCCAGACGGCCGTTCCAGAGCCATCCACCCGATCACGCGCTGGCAGTGGCACAACCTACGGCGACACCATCATCGGCAAAGGCAGTCACGATACGCAGCGGTGAGTGGCTCTCCGCCGAGACTATCAGGCATGCGAGACTAGGCCCAGCGCACCCCAAAGCCAGCCTCTGGACGCACCTGAAAGGCTTCCACCCTGATGAGCTGGCTCAACTCATAGAGTGCAGAGCGGCGGTCCGCGCACCGCGTTGTCTAAATGCCGGCGGCTGCTATTCCAGCAGCTGATAGCCCGGCAGCGTGAGGAATTCAATGAACTCGTCGCTCGCGGTCAGCTCGTCGAAGAGCCGCGCCGCCTCCTCGAAGTGGCGCGCGCCGTACTCCTGCTCGCCGAGCGACGCGCGCAGCTTCGCCAGCTCCTCGTCGCGCAGCGCCCGGTACATCTCCATCGTCACCTTGCGGCCGTCGTTGAGGATGCCGCGCGGATTTCGGATCCACTGCCAGAGCTGGGCGCGCGAGATCTCGGCGGTCGCCGCGTCCTCCATCAGATTGTTGATCGGCGCGGCGCCCTGCCCGCTCAGCCAGCTCGCGATGTACTGGATGCCGACGCTGATGTTGGTGCGCACGCCAGCCTCGGTGACCGTGCCGTTGGGGATCACTAGCAGGTCCGCCGCGCCCACGTCCACATCCGGTCGCTTGCGATCAATCTGGTTGGGCGCGGGCATTAGGCGGTCGAAGACCTCCAGCGCCACCGGCACCAGCCCTGGATGCGCCACCCACGTGCCATCGTGGCCGTCAGTCGCCTCGCGCTCCTTATCCGCACGCACTTCGGCGAAGGCGCGCTCGTTCAGCGTGGCGTCACCCCGAACGGGAATGAAGGCCGACATGCCGCCGACGGCGTGGGCCTGGCGGCGATGGCAGGTCTGGATGCACAGCAGCGTGTAGTTGCGCATGAAGTCAACAGTCATCGTCACCTGCGCGCGGTTGGGCAGGATGAAGTCGGGATTGGCGCGCCGCTTCTTGATGGCGCTGAAGATGTAGTCCCAGCGCCCGCAGTTCAGGCCCGCCGAGTGCTCGCGCAGCTCGTAGAGGATCTCATCCATCTCGAACGCCGCCAGCAGCGTCTCGATCAGCACCGTCGCCTTGACCGTCCCGCGCGGGATGCCCAGCTCGTCCTGGGCCAGCTCGAAGACCGAGTTCCACAGCCGCGCCTCCAGATGGCTCTCGATCTTGGGCAGGTAGAAGTACGGCCCGGTGCCGCGCTCCAGCAGAGCTTTGGCGTTGTGGAAGAAGTACAGCGCGAAGTCGAAGAGACTTCCGGAGACCTCGCGCCCGTCCACCAGCACATGTTTCTCCGGCAGGTGCCAGCCGCGCGGGCGAACCAGCAGCGTGGCAATCGTCTCGTTCAGCGCGTAGGCCTTGCCCTCGGGGCTCGTGTAGTCAATCTGGCGGCGCACGGCGTCGCGCAGGTTGATTTGGCCCTCGATGCAGTTGGCCCAGGTCGGCGCGTTGGCGTCCTCGAAGTCTGCCATGAAGACCTTGGCGCCAGAGTTGAGCGCGTTGATGACCATCTTGCGATCCGACGACGGGCCGGTAATCTCGACGCGACGGTCTTGCAGGTCGGCCGGCACCGGCGCGACCGTCCAGTCGCCGGCCCGCACGTCCGCCGTCTCGGGCAGGAATTCCGGCTCGATGCCGCCGTTGAGCGCGTTCTGGCGATCCGCGCGGCGCCGCAGCAGGGCCATGCGCGTGTCGCGGAAGGCGCGCTCGAGCTTCGCCACAAACGCCAGCGCAGCGGGTGTCAGAATCTCGGCGTACTCCGGGGTGATGGGCGCCCGCACCTCGACACCCTCGGGCAACTTCACGGACGTAGAGCTGGACATCGTCATCTCCCTCCTACCGGCCGTCGCGCCACGCGCGCATCGCAGAGCACACACCATCGGGCTCGCATGTACAGCATACCGCCGAAACAATGCCTTCTCCCACAATTCTACCGTCTACCCTCACGGCGTTTGACCGCCGCGCCAATGTCCGCCAGGGGGGACATTGGCGTCGGGCGCAACAGGGCCGCTCTTCGTCTGAGCTTGACCCCTGGATGAACGTGTGGATATCATGACAAGTGACGCAGCCACGCCGCTGCCCTCTTCCATCGCCACGCACTCCGTCTCAGCCAGCGTGGCCCCACCTCCAGACACGACAGGACAGGACGAATCTAACAGGCGCCTGGGTGCCGACCCTCGGCAGCAAGGCGTACTCCTCCACGCGGCGGCACCCGCTCCCGCTGGAGAACACCATCACAGCGCGCGACTTCCTCCGGAAAGAGGGATGACGATGGGCCAGACGATGGCGGAGAAGATCCTGGCGCGGCACGCCATCAGCGGAGAGGTGGAACCAGGCCGTATCATCCGCGCGCGGGTAGATTGCGTGCTCCTCAACGACGTGACCGGCCCACTCAGCTTCAAGCAGTTCCGCGAGATGGGCGCGACACACGTCGCCGAGCCTGAGCGGGTGGTGCTCGTCTGCGACCACTTCGCGCCGGCGCCGAGCCTAGCCGCCGCACATGGCCTGAAGGCGATGCGCCAGTTCGCCGAGGAGCAGCGGATTCCGCATTTCTTTGACGTCGGGCAGGGCGGCATCGAGCATACGCTCCTGCCGGAGCGGCGCCTGATCGCTCCCGGCGACCTCATCATCGGCGGCGACTCGCACACCTGCACCTACGGCGCGTTCAACGCATTCGGCACCGGCCTGGGGTCAACCGACATCGCGGCGGCCATGGCGCTCGGCGAGCTGTGGTTCCTGGTGCCGGAGAGCGTGCGGTTCATGTTCCGGGGCGCCAAGCGCCCGTATGTGACCGGCAAAGACATCATTCTGCGCGTGCTGCGGGAGATCGGCGCGGACGGCGCCACCTATCAGGCGATGGAGTTCGCGGGCGAGGGCATAGCCTCGCTGACGATAGACGAGCGTATGGCCGTCTGCAACATGGCGGTGGAAGGCGGGGCCAAGACGGGCATCGTCGTGCCGGATGCCATCACCGACGCATGGGCGCGCGATAACGCCGCTCCCCGCCCTTACGAGCTCGTCGCGCCCGACCCCGATGCGCAGTACGCCGCTACCTACACCTTCGATCTGGCGGACTTCGGCCCGATGATCGCCCGGCCACACTCGCCGGCCAACGTCGTGCCGCTGGACGAGGTCGTCGGCACCCACGTGGATCAAGTCTACATCGGCAACTGCGCCAACGGCACGCTGACCGATCTGCGCCAGGCGGTGGCACTGCTTGGCGGGCGGCACGTCGCCCACGGCACGCGCGCTATCGTCGTGCCGGCAACCCAACGGGTGTATGCGCAGGCGATGGCGGAGGGCTTGCTCGCCCAGCTCGTCGAGGCTGGCGTCGCCGTCTCCACGCCCACCTGCGGCGCCTGCTTTGGCGGGCATATGGGGCTGCTGGACGACGGCGAGGTAGCTATCACGACGACCAATCGCAACTTCCGCGGCCGCATGGGACACGCGGGCGCGCAGGTATACCTCGCCAATGCCTATGTGGCCGCCGCGGCGGCTGTGGCGGGCGAGATCGTTGACCCGGCGGAGGTAGCCGGCGCCGCCTCCCCGGCAAAGGGTGGGACTGTATGATGTTCCAGGGCGCGGCGCATGTGGTGGGCGACGACATTGATACCGATGTCATTCTGCCCGGGCGCTACCTCACCCTCACCGATCCCGCGCAGCTTGCCCAGCACGTCTTCGAGGGCATTGATCCAGACTTCGTCTCGCGGGTCAAGCCGGGCGACATCCTCATCGCGGGCAGCAACTTCGGCTCCGGCTCATCGCGCGAGCATGCCCCTCTCGGGCTCAAGGCGCTGGGCCTGAGCTGCGTGATTGCCGCGAGCTTCGCGCGCATCTTTTACCGCAACGCCATCAACCTGGGCCTGCCCATTCTGATCTGCCCTGACGCGGCACGCGCGGCCAAGCCGGGCGACCAGGTGCGGGTAGATACCGACACCGGGACGGTCGAGGTGGCTGGGCAGCCGTTCCACGCCCAGCCGTTCCCGCCCTTCGTACAGGAGTTGATCGCGGCCGGCGGGCTGGTGCCGTGGGTGCAGGCCGAGCTGGCACAGAGGTGAGAGGATCCGTATGGCACTGCTACTCGATGGCCGTCGTGAGAGCGGCGCAAGCCAGCTCCGGGCACTGCTGGCGGGGCCGGAGATGATCCTCGCGCCAGGGGCCTACGACGCGCTCAGCGCGCGGCTCATCGAGGCAGCGGGCTTCCCGGCGGTGTACATGACCGGCTTCGGCACGTCCGCCTCGTTGCTAGGCCGGCCCGACGTCGGGCTGCTGACCATGTCGGAGATGGTAGATAACGCGGGCCGCATCGTGGGGGCCGTCGGCGTGCCGGTGATCGCGGATGCCGACACCGGCTATGGCAACCCGATCAACGTGATCCGAACCGTGCAAGAATACGAGCGGGCGGGTGTCGCCGCCGTCCACATCGAGGATCAGGTCGCGCCGAAGAAGTGCGGCCACATGGAGGGCAAGCAGGTCATTCCGGCCGACGAGATGGTGGAGAAGGTGCGCGCGGCGGTCGCGGCACGCCGCTCGCCCGACTTCATCATCATCGCGCGGACGGATGCGCGAGCAGTGGAAGGGCTGGAGAGCGCGCTCGACCGTGCGCGGCGCTACCATCAGGCGGGAGCCGATGTGCTGTTCGTCGAGGCGCCGCAGAGCGAGGCCGAGATCGAAGCGATTGCGCGCGCCCTGCCCGACGTGCCGCTGCTGTTCAACTGGGCCGAGGGCGGCAAGACGCCCCCGGTGGACGTGCAGCACCTGCAAGCCTGGGGATTTCGCATCGCGATCTTCCCCATCAGCGCGTTGCTGGCGGCGACGCGGGCCATCCGCGAGGCGCTGGCGCAGATCAAGCAAGCGGGGACGCCCCTGCCGATCATCGAGCGCTTGCCGCGATTCAGCGAGTTCACCGATTTCATCGGCTTGCCCGAGATTCGGGAGCTCGAACAACAGTTTAGGGCCGGTGGTACTGGTGACAGTGCCCCGAGCGAGTGAGTGTCCTGGCGTAGTGTCCTGGCGTAGTGTCCTGGCGTGTAGCAGAGCGGAGGAAACACATGGCCCAGACGTATGAGAAGCCCAGCATTACCACGGAGCTTGCGCACCGCATGATCGCGGCGGCGGAGCAGAAAGCCCAGGCGATGGGGCATTCGTTTGTAATTGCTGTCGTGGACGAGAGCGGTGTGCTGAAGGCGTTCAGCCGTATGGACAACGCGGCGCTGCTCAGCGTGCAGGTCGCCCAGGACAAGGCCTACACGGCGGCCGGCTTCGGGATGTCTACTGACCAGTGGCACGACTTCATCAAGGACGATCCACCGCTGGCCGCTGGCGCGCCGAGCGGCATCGAGCGGCTGGTCGTCTTCGGCGGCGGCTACCCCATCACTGTCAACGGCCAGCTCGTTGGCGGTATCGGCGTGAGCGGCGGACATTACTCGCAGGATATGGAGGTTGCCAGGGCCGGCCTCGCCGTGCTCAGCTAGTCCGCATTCGATAGGCTGGAGGGGAGCCTACGCATCGCGTCGTCCGGCTCGCCCTCTGGCGGCGAGGCATGTCGAACCTCGCGGGCGGGTGCAGCCCGTGGGGGCGCTCGGCCGTTCTATCACATTGAGGAGGCGCTCGATGCTCGATCCGAAGCTCGTAGCCGAGATGCGCGCCATCGTCGGCGCGGAGGGCGTCTTCAGCGACGAAGAACAGGTTCGCACCTACGAGACGGATGGGCTGGCGAGCTACCGCCAGACGCCGGCGCTGGTCGTGCTACCCACCACCACCGCGCAGGTGCAGGCCGTCGTGCGGCTCTGCCACCGCGAGCGCATCCCGTTCGTCCCGCGCGGCTCCGGCACCGGCCTCTCGGGCGGCGCGCTGCCCAGCGAGGGCAGCGTGGTGATCGGCACGGCGCGCATGCGCGAGATTCTCGACGTGGATCTGCCCAACCAGCGGACGGTGGTGCAGCCGGGTGTGATCAACCTATGGGTGACGCAGCGCGTGGCGCCTGATGGCTATTACTATGCGCCCGACCCTTCCAGCCAGCAGGTCTGCTCGATCGGCGGCAACATCGCGGAAAACTCCGGTGGCGCGCACTGCCTCAAATACGGCTTCACGGTCAACCACGTGCTAGGCATGAAGCTGGTGCTGCCCGACGGCAATCTGGTGGAGATCGGCGGCCCGGCGCTCGATACCCCCGGCTACGACCTACCCGGCATCGTCGTCGGCTCGGAGGGCACGGTCGGCATCGCCACTGAGATCACGCTGCGGCTGATGCGCAAGCCCGAAACGGTGCAAACGCTGCTGGCCGCCTTCGCCACCTGCGACGAGGCCGGCGAGGCGGTCTCGCGCATCATCGCCGCCGGCATCGTCCCCGCCGCCGCCGAGATCATGGACCGCCTGGCGATCGAGGCCGCCGAGGCTGCCGTGCATGCCAACTACCCCGATGCCCAGGCGCTGCTGCTGGTCGAGCTGGATGGCCCGCGCACTGAGGTCGTCTCGCAGCTCGAGCGCGTGAGCGCGCTGTGCCGCGAGGTGGGGTCCACTGAGCTGCGGCTGGCGACCACCGACGAGGAGCGCGCGCTGATGTGGAAGGGCCGCAAGTCGGCCTTTGCGGCGGTCGGGCGCATCAGCCCGAACTACATCGTGCAGGACGGCGTGATTCCGCGTACCGCG
Source organism: Ktedonobacterales bacterium (assembly GCA_035763125.1). GTDB lineage: Bacteria > Chloroflexota > Ktedonobacteria > Ktedonobacterales > JADMIN01 > SMAG-U1939. Next base: position 23,764 of record DASUBU010000057.1, on the reverse strand, counting down.
CTGCCCGAGATTCTGCGCGAGATCGCCGAGATGAGCGCGGCGGCCGGCCTGCGCGTGGCGAACGTGTTCCACGCTGGCGACGGCAATCTGCACCCGCTGGTGCTCTATGATGAGCGCGACGAGGGCGCCCAGGAGCGCGCCGAAGAGTTGGCTGGCGAGATCATCCGCCGCTGCGTCGCGCACGGCGGCAGCATCACCGGCGAGCATGGCGTCGGCTGGGACAAGAAGGACTACATGCCCGTCATGTTCGAGGCCGCCGACCTCGCCACCCATCAGCTCGTGCGCTGCGCGCTGGATCCCGAGCATCTGTGCAATCCCGGCAAGGTCTACCCAACGCCGCGGCTCTGTGGCGAGACGCCCGGCCCCTACCGCCCGCATCCGGTCGAGCTGGCCGGCCTCGGCGAGCGGTTCTGATGAGCTTCACCGCAGAGGGAACGGAGGAAACAGATGACAGAGAGGCGAGGAAGGTAGATCATAACGTATCCTGACCCGCGCAGGCGGGTTTCGCGGCCCAGGGGTATCCCCACTGGGGACAGGGCCATCCAGGCGCGGTTTCAACCGCCGGCAAAGATAGCGAGCGGTTCTAGAGCGGAGTGGAGGCAGCCATGACAGCATCGGTGACGGATCTTCAGGCCGCGCTCGCCGCTGTGGTTCCAGCGCAACGCCTGCGCCCCGCCGGTCCCGAGGAGATGGTGGCAGGCGTACAGCCGCGCCTGGTGGTCGAGCCGGCCAGCGCGGAAGAGCTGGCCGCGGCACTGGCCTGCGCCGACCGTGAGGGACTGAAGGTGCTCGTGCGCGGCGGCGGCGCGCAGCTCCACCTCGGGGCGCCGCCGGCCAGCGGTGATCTGCTGCTGAGCACGCGCGGCCTGAGCGGCGGCATCGAGCATGCGCCCGCCGATCAGACCGCCTCGGTGCTCGCCGGCACGCCGCTGCGCGAGCTCCAGGCACAGCTCGGCCAGGCGGGCCAATGGCTCGCGCTCGATCCCGCGCTCGGCCCGAATGCCACCGTTGGCGGGCTGATCGCCACCAACGCCTCTGGCGCGCGGCGGCTGCGCTTCGGCGGCGTGCGCGACCAATTGATCGGCCTGCGCGTGGCGCTGCCGGATGGCACGCTCGCCCGCGGCGGTGGCAAGGTGGTCAAGAACGTCGCCGGCTACGATCTGCCCAAGCTGTTCGTCGGCGCGCTCGGCACGCTCGGCGTGATCGTCTCAGCCACCTTCCGCCTCTATCCGCTGCCGGCCGTCTCGCGCACCGTGCTCTTCGCCGCGCCCGAGCCGGGCCCGCTCTGCGACCTCGCCCTGCGCGTGAACGCCTCGACGCTGGTGCCGACGGCGATGGACGTCGTCTCGCCGGAGGCGGAGGGCGGCGACCTGCGGCTGGCGGTGCGCTTCGAGTCGGGCATCGAGGAAGCCGTGGCGGACCAGATCGAGGCGCTGGCGGCGCTGGCCGGCGCACTCGGCCCCGGCAACGTGCTCGCCGGCGACGAGGAGGCCGCGTTCTGGCGGCGAGCGGACGAGGCGGTGCCCCAGGGCGACGCGGACGACGGCTCGCTGCTGCTGAAAGCGAGTGTGCTGCCGACTGAGGTCGCCGGCTGGCTCTCTACGCTGCTGCGCACGGCGCGCGAGGCGGAGGTGGCTGCCAGGTGGCGGGCGCACGCCGGGCACGGCCTCATCTTCGCGCGGCTCGCGGGCAATGCCGACGCGCTCGCCTCAGTCGTCGCGCCGCTACGCGCGGCGGCGCATGCCGGGCGCGGCAGCCTGATCGTACAGGACGCGCCGCTGGAGCTGCTGCGCCGGCTGGACGTCTGGGGGCCAGTCGCCGCGCTGGACGTGATGCGCCGGATGAAGCAGCAGTTCGATCCCAACGCCACCCTCAATCCCGGCCGCTTCGTGGGAGGAATCTGAAGCCATGAGCACGCACGACGAGACGCACCCAGCCGCCAGCGCTGCAGTCACCACTGCCCACGCCGCGGCCACCCACCCGGCCGGTGTCTTTCCGGCGTTCGACACGCAGCACCCGCCCGATCCCGAGCTGATCGCCGATTGCGTGCATTGCGGCTTCTGCCTGCCGACCTGCCCGACGTATCTGCTGTGGGGCGAGGAGATGGACTCACCGCGCGGGCGCATCTACCTGATGAAGATGGCCTCCGAGGAGCAGATCGGCCTCACCGACCACATGACACGCCACATTGACCAGTGCCTCGGCTGCATGGCCTGCGTCACGGCGTGCCCCTCCGGCGTGCAGTACGACAAGCTGATCGAGGCCACCCGCGCGCAGGTCGAGCGCCACGCGCCGCGCACGCTGCCCGATCGCGCCTTCCGCGCGCTGCTCTTCGCGCTCTTCCCCCATCCTGGGCGGCTGCGCGCGCTGGTCCCCGCGCTGTGGCTCTACCAGCGCACCGGCGCCCAGCGTCTGGTCCGCTCGCGGTCCATTGCGAAGCTGCTGCCGCGGCGCCTGCGCGGCATGGAGGCCGTGCTGCCGCCGGTCCGCCTGCGCGATACACGCGGCGCGCTGCCGTCCTACACGCCCGCCACCGGCACGCCTCGCCGCCGTATCGGCCTGCTGGCCGGCTGTGTCCAGCGCGTTTTCTTCGATCCCGTCAACGCCGCCACTATACGCGTGCTGGCGGCCGAGGGCTGCGACGTGGTCGTGCCGCCGGCGCAGGGCTGCTGCGGCGCGCTCTCGTTCCACGGCGGACGCGAGGACGAGGGGCTGGCGTACGCGCGCCGGCTGATTGATGCCTTCGAGGCGGCTGAGGTGGATACCATCGTCGCCAACGCCGCCGGCTGCGGCTCGAGCCTGAAGGACTACGGCCACCTGCTGCGCGACGATCCGGCCTATGCCGCGCGTGCCCGCGCCTTCTCGGCCAAGGTGCGCGACGTGACCGAGCTGCTGGCCGAGCTGGAGCCACAGGCCCCGCGCCATCCCCTGCCGCTGCGCGTCGCCTATCACGACGCCTGCCACCTGGGCCATGCGCAGGGCGTGCGCAAGCAGCCGCGTGCCGTGCTGCGTGCGATCCCTGAGTTGGAGGTAGTGGACATCCCAGAGGCCGACATCTGCTGTGGCAGCGCGGGCGTCTACAACCTGCTGGAGCCGGAGGCGGCGACCGAGCTGGGCGAGCGCAAGGCGCGCAACATCCTGCACGTGCGCCCGCAGGCGATTGCCACAGCCAATCCCGGCTGCCTGCTCCAGATCACCTCGGCGTTGGAGCGGCAGGGTGTGCGCATCCCCACGTTCCACCCCATCGAGCTGGTGGACGCCTCGATCCGCGGCAGCATGCCATCCGGACTGGACTAGCTGGCGGTGGATGCGACAGCTTCCGCGGCGGAGGCACTCCTCGCATAGGTGTGCGAACGAAGACGGGGCCTGGGCGCGTGACCCAGGCCCCGTCGTGACTGTGCAGTGCCAGCGGCCCTAGAGTGCCATCGTCCCTGGCAGCACGAAGTAGAAGAACAAGCCAACGATGATGAGCCAGCCGAGTACGACAAGCGTCCAGCCCATGTTGTGGCGGATCACCTGCCCTTCGTCACGCACGTACTTGCTCGTCGTGACGCCGACGCTCGCCGTCTGCGGCGCCACCGGCTTGCCAACCTCCGCGCCGACCGAGCCGAGCGACGGCAGCAGCAGGATGGGGAACCTGAGCAGTCCACCCACCGTCGCCTGCACCAGGCCAAACATGGCGTTGGTCGAGGTGTTGCTGCCTGAGAGCGCCACGCCGATCCAGCCCAGAATCGGGGCCAGGAGAATGAAGGCTGGACCGATCTTGGAGAAGGCGAACGCCAGCGAGGCCGCCATGCCCGAGAAGTTGAACACGAAGGCCAGGCCGAAGATGAAGACGCCGACCAGCAGCGCGCCCCACATCTGGTGGAATGTCCGGCGGAAGACCAACTGTATGGTTTCCATGCTGGGCCGGATAAACAACAGCATGATGAGCCACGAGGCCAGGATGGCGGTTCCCGCGACGAACGGCGTGAAGGTGTAGAGGGCGGCGCTTGCGTTGGCCTTACCCGAGATGGACGACACAGCCCCCAGTGCGACCTTGAAAGGGCCGACCTTGGGCAGCGGCGACCACGGCCCGGTCCACAGGACGACCACGACAACCAGGATCAGGAACGGCAGGAGAGCATCGAAGACCGTGTGCTGCCGCCGCTCACCTCCCACCTCAGGCGCGACCTCCCTGACTTCTGGAGTTGTGCCTTCGGCAATCGGCACACCGCCATAGCCCAGCATAGTCTTTGGCCGCCACACCTTAAGCAGCAGCAAAAGGCAGCCGAACGACACCAGCGCGCCGATGATGTCGGGCAGGTACGGCCCCAGGAACTGCGACGTGGGGAACTGGCCGAGGATGTACGAGAGTGATCCCACCACGGCCAGCGGCCAGCCGTCTCGTAGGCCCCTCATGCCGCTGACGAGATAGATGAGCACCAGCGGCGGCAGCAAGGCCAGCACCGCCACGATCTTGCCGACCGAGGCCGAGAGCTGCAGCAGGCCCAGGCCTGTCACCGTGTTGAGCGCGATGATCGGCGCGCCGAGCGCGCCATACGAGACGGGCGCGTTGTTGGCGATGGCGGCTACGCGAATCGCGTCCAGCTCCATGACGCCAAGCGCGACCAGGATCGGCGCCACCACTGCCCAGGGGTAGCCGAAGCCGACCAATCCTTCGAGCAGCGCGCCGAATGCCCACGCCAGCAGGATAGCCTGCACCCGCACGTCGGCGGTCGCTTGCGCGATGAGCCAGGCCTTGAACGTGTCGAAGAGACCCGTCACGGCCAGGGTGTTGAAGATGATCAGGCCCCAGAACGTGATCCAGTCCACCGCCCAGATGCCATTGAGGCTGCCGATGAGATAGGACTGGACGCCGGTGCCGAACGGCAAATGCCACACCAGCACGGCCACGATCAGCGTGATGACCGAGCCGATGAGCGTGGCCAGCCAGGCCGAGAGGCGGAAGACCGCTAACATGACGAGGAGCGCGATAACAGGGATCAGAGCAACGAGTGCTGTTATACCGAGGTTTCCGGTGGGGTCGAGAGTCTGCTGAAACATCGCTGGTACCTCCGGATCACGACGTGCGACATCACGACAGCGTCTGAAAGGTCCGAGGCTGTGCAGGGCACAAGTGCGTGCCAGCTCACTTGCAGCGAAAAATCGGGCCAAACCCCAGGCGAGGTGGCCCACTCCTAGTGGTGCGGGTGCTCGCTCCGCGCAGCGGTATTGAGCGGCGGCGCTCCTTTCCACTCTGTTGGAGGCGACACGTCCGGCGTTGCCTGACCAGCCGTCACGCCAACACGGGCCTCTCACTCTCGCCTGAATCATACCAGATCGTGATATACTTCGCCGCCGTGCGTGTGCGCTCCGCGATGTCTGCCGCCGATCAGCTATCTGCCAATGCCAAAGAACCGCACGACGAAGCAGCCCCGAAGGGCCGCCTCGTCGTGCGGTCGTTGCGCGCTCGCTGGCGCAGCGTTGTCTCGTATTGACAGCCACAGCGCGGTTGTGGAGGCTCTCCCCGCGACGGCCGGCTCAGCCAGGGCAGAGACCCTAATGGAATTGCTCTGCCTCGGTCGAGCCGTCCAGCGCCGTCGTCGAGGAGAGTCCTCCGGCGATGACCTGTGCCACTTCGTCGAAGTAGCCGGTGCCGACTTCGCGCTGGTGCCTGGTGGCCGTATAGCCGAGCTCCTCCATCGCGAATTCGCGCTGCTGCAGCTCGCTGTAGGCCGCCATGCCGCGCTCGCGATAGCCTGCCGCCAGCTCGAACATCGCCAGATTCAGCGCGTGGAAGCCGGCCAGCGTGACGAACTGGAACTTGTAGCCCATCTCGCCGAGCTGCCGCTGGAAGATCTCGATGGTCTCGGGATCGAGCTTCTTGCGCCAGTTGAAGGACGGCGAGCAGTTGTAGGCCAACAGCTTGCCAGGGAACTGCGCGTGGATGGCCTCGGCGAAGCGCCGCGCCTCCTCGACGTTAGGCTCGGAGGTCTCGCACCAGATCAGATCGGCGTAGGGCGCGTAGGCCAGCCCGCGCGCGATGGCCGTCTCGATGCCCGGCGTGATGCGGTAGAAGCCCTCGGCGGTGCGCTCGCCGGTCAGGAAGGGCTGGTCGCGCGGATCAACATCGCTGGTGATGAGCCGGGCGCCGTTGGCATCCGTGCGCGCCACCAGAATCGTCGGCACATCCATCACGTCGGCAGCCAGCCGCGCGGCGACCAGATTCTTGATCGCTTGCTGCGTGGGAATCAGCACCTTGCCGCCCATATGGCCGCACTTCTTCTCCGAGGCCAGCTGATCCTCGAAGTGCACGCCTGCTGCGCCGGCCTTGATCATCGCCTTCATCAGCTCGAAGCAGTTCAGCGGGCCGCCAAAGCCTGCCTCGGCATCCGCCACGATCGGCGCGAACCAGTACACATCCTCGTCGGTGCCCTCGGCGTGCGCGATCTGGTCCGCACGCTGCAGCGCCTGATTGATGCGCTCCACCACCTGCGGGACGCTATTGCTCGGATACAGACTCTGGTCCGGATACATCTGGCCGGCCAGGTTGGCGTCGGCTGCCACCTGCCAGCCACTCAGATAGATCGCTTGAAGGCCTGCCTTGACCTGCTGGACGGCCTGGTTGCCGGTCATCGCACCCAGCGAGGCGACGTACAGCTTCGTGTGCAGCAGATCCCACAGCCGCTCAGCACCCAAACGTGCCAACGTATGCTCGATGCGTACCGAGCCGCGCAGCCGCTCCACGTCGGCGGCGGTATACGGCCGGGTGATCCCCTCCCAGCGAGGGTCGCGCTCCCAGGATTCAGCCAGCTCCGCTTGGCGGCGGCTTTCCACGGATTCACTTAACAGCGTGCTCATGGGGAAGTCGTCTCCTTTTGCCCGCGCATCACTCCTGGGCGGTGCGCCATTGCGCCGCCCGCACGCGGGGGTATGGCGCAAGCATAGCCGCTCCATGTATAATGTGCAATATCGGTTACTGATGACTGGCATAAGTAATTCTTTGCCAAGTCATCTTATGGCAGCCATGAAGGCCAGCGTATGGATATCAATCTCCACCAGCTTCACATCTTCCGCTCGGTCGCCACGCACGGCAGCTACTCGCGTGCCGCCGCGGCGCTCTACCTCAGCCAACCCGGCGTCTCGCTGCAGGTCAAGGCGCTGGAGCGCAGCATCGGCATGCCGCTTTTCGAGAAGGTGGGCCGCACGCTGCACCTCACCGAGGCTGGCCGCGAGCTGCTTGCCTATAGCGAGCGCATCTTCGGCCTCTTGGAGGAGACGCGCCTGGTGATGGAAGAGCTGGGCGGCGGCCGGCGCGGTACGGTGAAGGTGGCCGCCAGCACCACCGCCGGCATCTACGTCGTGCCCCCGGCGCTCGGCGCCTTCCACCGCCAGTTCCCGGAGGTGAAGCTGACGCTCGACGTGCTCAACCGCTTCACCGTCCAGAAGAAGCTGCTCGATAACGAGGTGGACCTGGCGGTGATGGGGTTGATCGAAGACGCGCAAGACATGGAGGTCGCCGAATTCGTCCCCAACGAGCTGGTGGTGATCGCCTCGCCGCGCCACCGCCTCGCCGGCCGTGAGAGCATCCCGCTCGACGAGCTGGCGAAGGAGATGTTCCTGCTGCGTGAGGCGGGGTCCGGCACGCGCGTGGACATGCAAGGCCTGTTCGAGCGGAGGGGTATCACGCTGCGCGTGGGGATGGAGCTGCGCAGCAGCGGCGCCATCAAGCAGGCCGTCGCCGCCGACCTGGGCATCGCCGTGATGCCGCTGGGCGCGATCGAGCTGGAGCTGCTTGCCGGGCGGCTCGTCGTGCTCAACGTCGTCGGCTTCCCCGTCCATCGCCACTGGTATCTCGCGCGCCGCGCCGCCGGCCATTCTTCCGCCGCCGCCACCGCGCTGTGGAACTTCCTGATCCAGTACCGCGACGAGGTCGTGCGCAACCTTGCCGCGCAAGCGCCTGCCGTCCCGACGCGCTAGGCAGAAGAGCTTCACCGCAGAACAAACGAGGAAACGGAGTCAAGCGAGGAAGGGGCACGTTTCCCAGCGGCCATCGGCTATGAGGTGGCGGCGGGCGCTTGGGATCGCACGACCTGAATACGGTCGCCCACGCGCAAGATGCCTCTCATCTCAGTCAGCAAGTACTGACCAAAGAGCACTTTCTGCTTGACCGTTCTGAAGCGCGCGAGCGTCCTGAGCGGTTCTTTGCCGGTCACTTCGCCCGTGGCCTGGTCAATGGTGGTGATGGCGCAGCGGTCGCACGGCTTCACCAGATGAAAGACCTGCTGATTGATACGGATCGTTTGCCAGGTGTCTTCGGCAAAAGCCGGCGCACCACCGATCACCAGATTGGGGCGAAAGCGGTCCAACGGCACGGGGGTATCGAGAAGCCGGTTCAGATGGGCAACGGAGGCCTCGCTGAACATGTGACAGGGATACCCGCTGGCGAAGCTGACAACAGGCCCAAACTGCCAGGAATTTCTGCCAATCTCACGATAATATGACACAGAGATGTCAGAGATAGTGTTCTATCCTGGACGCGACGCATGAAAGTGGACCACTGCCGTCTACACGGGACATTTTCACGCAGCCCAATTCTTTGTGAGTCAAGAAGCCATCTCCGATGGGAGTTCCTGTCTCTATGTCTGTGGCAGAGGGCAGCACCCAAAGATGAAGCAGCACCTTACCCATTCTGGCGCTTATTCCTTTGGGTTACTGGCAGACTTGCTGAGACGCGACGATGAACTCCTCGCTTGTGGAAGGAAACGGGCGATGATAGAGAGCCGCGCGAAAACCGCGGCACTAATGCAGATTCCGGAGCTATTCTGGTTGGAAGCCGCCGGGAATTCTGCCGGAGCGGGCCGAATCAGACAGAGGTGATGGTGCACGGGAGACACTTCATCCAGGAGGACTCGCCGGAGCAGATAGGCGCGGCGCAGGCAAACTGGTATGCCTCCCTCGGCACAGACGCACGCATAGACAGGAGCTTTCCCAAACGAGGAAGCGGGAAGTCTCTATCCCTCCCTTCGTTGGCTTGTCTTGTCGTTTTGTCTTGTCGTTCAGAACAAGGAGACCTTTTCGATGGAATCGCACGTGCTGTGGGTTCCCTGGGCCGGAGCTGAGGCTGGATGGGAGCATCTGCATCTGCGCGAACATGACGAAGGGGCCGTTGCCGATGGTGTCGTGCTCAACAGCGCGTCCACTGCCCCCTTCCGTCTCTGGTACCAGGTGCAGACTGACCGCGCCTGGCGCGTCAACGATTGTCGGCTCCAACTGATCGGGGACATTCCTCGCATACTCTCCCTACGAACGGATGGAGCAGGCCACTGGACGGATGACGCGGGTGTGCCTTACCCGGCCCTGGACGGCTGTATTGATGTGGACGTTTCCCAGAGTCCTTTTACCAACACCCTTCCTATTCGCCGCTTAGCCCTCCGCCCTGGTCAATCGGCGGATGTGCTGGTCGCCTACGTCAGCGTGCCGGGCCTTTCCGTCCGGCCGGCCAGGCAGCGCTATACCTGCCTGGAACAGACGGCTGATGGTGGACTCTATCGCTATGAAAACCTGGAGAGCGGCTTTACTGCTGATCTGCGGGTGGATGCGCAGGGCCTCGTCCTGGAGTATCCTGGCTACTGGAAGCGGGTCCAAAATTCGTCCAGCTTTCTCCCCCAGACTCCTGATCCGCTCGATGGGGCATTGTTCGCGCAGGGTCCTGCCCCCGAACTGGCGGACCACCTACAGCTCTTTGGGCAGTTTGTGGGAGCGTGGGACTGCCAATGGACCGGCTATCCTTCCGCTGGTCCAATCCAGACCGGCAGCGGTGAGATCCTCTTCGCCTGGGTCTTGGAAGGCCGCGCGGTCCAGGATCTGTGGATCTTCCCCTCGCGTGATGAGCGGCGTCGCGCAGGTCTGCCCGCTGACGAATATGGGACGACCGTGCGGTTTTATGATGACACCATCGACGCCTGGCGAAGCGTCTGGACTGGACCGGTTGGGCGTAACGCGCAAGTCATGATTGCGCGTGCAGCAGGCGAGGAGATCGTCGTCGAGGGCACCAACCGCCACGGGCACCCACTGCGCTGGATTTTCTCCGCCATCACCGACCAGTCATTTCACTGGCGCAATCTGGTTTCCGAGGATGGTGGGCAAAGCTGGCGTATGCAAGAAGAACTTGATGCCCGGCGCGTGACGCCTGCACTTGCACTAGAGCAAGTTGCAGGAAGATGGGCAAGGCATGGATGATGCAGAACAGGCAGGCATGCGAGCCTATTCGACTGACCTGCGTGAACGCATTGTCCGGGTGGTGGCAGAAGGTCGGCCCATGCGAGAAGCCGCCCGGCGCTTTGGCGTGAGTGTGTCGGCAGTCAAGCGCTACGTCGTGCGGCAGCACGAGACCGGATCCGTGGAGCGCAAACCGATCCCCGGCGGCCCGCGCAAAATCAGCCGTGAGCAAGACGCCATCGTGCTGGCGCGGCTGGAGGCGGCGCCGGACGCCACGGTGCTGGAACACTGTGCGTGGTGGGCGGAGCACCAAGGACAGGAGGTCAGCGAGGCGACCATGTGGCGAGCGCTGCATCGGCTGGGCTGGACGCATACAAAAGGTCACTGGCAGCCAGCGAGCGCGACGAAGAGGCGCGGGCCGCCTGGCGAGAGCAGGTCGCCCAGCTCGATCCAGAGCAGCTCGTCTTTGTCGACGAAAGCGGCACCCATACCTCGCTGACCCGCCGCTACGGCTGGGCGCCGCATGACCAGCGCGCGACGGGGGCGGTGCCACGCAACCACGGGAGGAAGACGACGCTGGTGGCCGCGCTCACCCCCGACGGGCTGCGCGAGCCCTGGCTGATCGAGGGGGCGATGAATACCGAGACCTTTGCGTGGTACATCCGTGACGAGCTGGCGCCGCGACTGCGGCCGGGGCAGGTGGTCGTGCTGGACAACCTGAGCGCTCACAAGGCGGCGAGCATCCGCGAGGCGCTGGCGGAGCGACAGTGCGACCTGCGCTTCCTCCTGCCCTACTCCCCAGACTTCACGCTCATTGAGCAGGCGTTCTCCAAGCTCAAGGCGAGCCTGCGCGGCCATCACCCCGGAAGATGCGGCCGCCTGGTTCGCCCACGCCGGATACCCCTTACCTGCTCAACCAACCTGAAAGTTGCTGTAATGGGATAGATGCGAATGCTCTTCAAGACAATCTCTGACACACTCCCCTCCTCAATAGCGCCACAAGTGTACGCCGCTGAAATGAGGAGCGGCGTGAGGCCCGAAGATGTGCCTTCTCACGTCGTTTTCGAGAAGGCCTGATTGCTAGGGACGTCACCGACCAGCGCGTGGCACGCGGATGGCCCCGACCCCGTCGCTACTCTGGGCGGTATGGCGCCTCGTCATCGATGTTGCCGACGAACTCAGGGAGGTTGGTGTGTCCGAGGAGCTGGCGGATCGCACGGTTCTCGCCGGTATGGTACCAGTAGTGGTAGATCACACGCTGCAGATGCGACCCAACGGTGAACTCGATCTCCTTACTGCCCAGGGCGATGCGCCGGCGCTCAGCCAGGGCGCCCGACGTCAGCGTGTCCAGCCAGGGATCGGCCGCCTCGGTGATGGTTCGCCACGCGGCCCACATCTCGGTGAGTGCTGGTGCGCTCGCTGGCGCGCCCGACACAAACATCTCGTCGATGTCGGGCCGCAGCACGCGATCCTGACCGGCCCACAGCCAATAGGCCTGCTCCTGCCATGCAAGGTGGCCGACATTCCAGGCGATGCAATTCATTGGGGCGAATCGGCGGCGGGCATCTTCGTCGGAGAGGCCCGCGAGGGCGCGCCGGAACTCGCTGCGTGTGAAGCGAAGCTGCAGGACGAGAGGATGCGGCATGAGCAGACCTCCATGGATGTAGCTGGCTGCTTGGCAGCAGTAGAGGAAAGATGTCCTAAGCGGTCAAGGCGCGACGGCACCATACGACCTGCGCGCTGGGCGTTCGCGCCAGGCAGGTACCAGTGCCGCCAGCACAAGTACGGCGACGAGCGCGAACGCTGGTGGATAGCCTGTCTGTGCCGCGAGCACGCCAAACCCTGCCGCCCCCACACCCAGCCCCGCGTCATAGGCGAGATTCCAGAGGGCGCTGACCGCACCGTACCCGGATGTCGAGACGCGTTCGAATAGCAGCATCAGACTTGCGTTCTGGGTGACGCCGAAGCCCGCGCCGAAGAGCACCATGCCGGCCACCACCACCGCCGGGTTGTCGGCCACGATCAGTCCAAGCATGCCGATGCCGGCAACCAGTATCCCTGGCATCAGCAGCGTGCCCGAGCCATGCCGATCGCCGTAGCGCCCGGCCCACCAGCGGGTAAGAGTAGCGGCAACGGCCTGGACAAGCAGGGCGAGTGCGGCGACGTTGCCGGTCCCCGATGTTACCGCCAGCGGAAGAAAGGTGTAGACCACGCCGGCCGCGATCGTCGTGGTAGAGAAGATGAGCGCGGGCCGGGCCAACGACGGAGTGCGCATTCCTGCCAAGACACCAAGCGGCTGTTCAGACGCGGACGTCCGACTCGACAAACCGGGCACCACGATCAGCCCGCACAACGTGGCCACGGCGCCGGCAACGAACACCGGCGAATACCCTACGTGTTGGGCGAGCCAGACACCGAGCGGCAGTGCCACGACTGACGGGATCCCCACGACCACACCATACAGACCCAGGCCCTCACCCTGCCGCTCATGTGGGACAAACAATGCCACCAGCGCGCTTCCCACGACGACGGTCACCGCAAAGCCGAGGCCGCGCACGAGGCAAACCACGATGATCACGGCCAGGCTCGCGCTGGCGGTCAACACCAGCGCCGGGACTCCGAGCAGTATCAGGGCCGCCGCGAAGACCAGCCGATATCCAAAGCGGGCCACCAGGCGCGGCGTAGCGAGCTCGCCGACCACCGTGGAGAACATCAATGCGGCGGTGGTCAGCCCAGCCGCGACATCGCCTCCGCTCTCGCCTGACGTGGCGTACAGCGGAACCACCGACAGCAGCAAATAGAAGCCTGTCGCGCTGCCGATGCTGGATACGAAGAGCAGCACTAGCATGCGCGTCATGATGGGCGGTCGAGGGGCGCTGATCTCCTCCTTGCGGGCGGCAGTGCGCGAGACGGGCGCATTGAGCTTCGGACGATCCATCAATGTATCCCCGACATGAGAATCACGCGTTGCATGTTGTATTTCTCCGTTGGCTGCAGCGACGCTAAGCTCTAACCTTACCCTAGCGGGCGAGAAAGCGCATAGTAATCCCGTCGCTGTTCCTATTCCTAGACCATTCCCAAATCGGGGCGTTCATTCGGAGGGTCAACTAGGAGTCATCTCACACCCTCTCTCATTCGCGTATGGAGCGCGACCCGCTCACGGTTTGTCCTGGTGGCTCCCCCAGGGAGATGCCTCGTGACACTATGTGCGCGCTCACGCCTGTCATCGGTTGCCAGCCAGCGCGGCCCAGCGCGGCAGAGCCCGCCCCAGCGCCCAGGCCGTCGCGAAGGGCGTGCCCTGCCGATAGCCGAGCGCCCTGGCGTACTCCATCGCCTCGTAGGCCGTCTTGATTGGCGCCAGCGCCATCGCCAGCTCGAAGGCACGCTCGCGGGCAGGTCGGTCGCCCCAGGGCAGTGCATCCAGATAGGCGTCGCGCAGGGCGCGCTCGGCAGGTGTGTAGAGCGGCGCGTCTGAATGTGCGCGCCACGCGGCGTCTTCGCCCTCGTCCAGCTCGCGCGCGTCGTTGAGCAGCCGGTCGAGCGAGAAGAAGGGCAGGCTCAGCACCGCCTCCTCCCAATCGAAGATCAGCACGCCGCCATCTGGCCGCAGCACGGCGTTGCCCCAGTGCAGATCCACGTGATCCACGCTCTCCGGCCAGCCGCCGGCCGCCAGCTCCGCCGTCCACCGCGCGACGTGCGGCCGTGCCGCCTCGACGCGCGCCACTACATCCGCCGGCAGGGCGAACTGCGCGGCCATCTGCCGGCCCTGCTCCATCTCCGCCCAATACGCTGCCTGCCGCTCGCGCACGTCACGTTCGACGGCCTCGAAGAGCGCCGGCAGCCGCTCGACCGGCGTGCGCGGCAGCCCTTCCTTCTCGTTGGCCGGCGCCGCGGCCACCGCCATCTGGATGCGCGCAAGCGTGCGCGCCATTTCTAGCAGCGGCGCCAGCGCGCGTAGCTCCTCCAGCGCCTGCCCCTCAAACGGGCGGAAGAGCGTCCAGGTCTGAGCGCCGTGCCGCTGCCAGGCGATCACGTCGGGCACGTCGCCGGACGCATGGCGTGCGAGCATCTCCGCCATGCGCGGCGCGGCGGAGAAGAGCGGCAGCGCGGACGCCTTGAAGATCACCTCTTCGCCACGTCGCGCGCCACCTGGTGTGGTCGCCGCCCCCGCCGCCGCGAAGGAGGCTGTCACGCCCCAACCCTTTGCCTGGAAGACCTCGATGGGACCGAAGACCTCCGGGCTTCCCGGCAGCACCGAGGCGATCCACGCTCGCGCCTCGTCGGTGGAGAGCATCACGTCCGGCCAGACGTGCTCGTCTTCGCGCTTCTCGTCGTCTAGCTGTGTCATGCCGCGCCCCCTCCGTTCATCCACCTTGACTGGACGGGCGTGCGGGGAAGTCGCTCAATGCCAGTCCCCGCACGCCCTGACCTCTTCGCGTCACCATGTGGCATCCGCTCAGATATTGATGCCTGTCAGGCCGTGCGCGCCCAGAATCTGGGAGATCTCGCCGCCGTGGTGAAGGTCATGCTCGATGAGATGCCAGATCACCCAGTGACGTGTGAAAGCCTCCGGCTCGCCCGGCTCCCGGTCTACGTTAGGCATGGTGACGGCGAGATCCTCCGCTGACCAACTCTTCATGGCGTCGCGCAGCAAGCGCCACGAGACACGCAGACCCTCGGCAAGCTCTGCCGATGTGTATGATGGCGTGCCTTTGGCGTCCCAGCGTGCCAGATCGGGCAGTGGGGCGTCGCGGATGCCCAGCACATATATGCACCAGCGCCCCCGCGCGCCGATCATGTGCCGGCAGTTCTCGCCGACGCTGCGCAGTTGCGGCGCGGTACGATAGTCGAGCTGCTCTGGCGTCAGGGCGGCAAGTGCCCCGATGAGAGACTCCTGATAAGCTTCCCAGCCGTCATAGAGCGGCGCGAACGGACTGATCGTGACAGAATAAGACATGATGCTCATCCTCCAGTGCGGCAGCCTGCTGCCGGTGATACTACTCGTCGCCCCAGTCCTCGCGCAGCCGCAGATAGCTCGCATAGCGCTCGGCGGTGATGTGGCCGGACCCGACCGCCGAACGCACGGCGCAGCCGTCCTCGCCGGTATGCTCACAACCAGGTGACGCGCATGTGCCGAGATACGGCCGGAACTCTGGGAAGCACTCGTCGAGCACGTCCTCCACGCCGCGCTCCAGGCCCAGCGCGCGGATGCCGGCGGTATCGGCCAGATAGCCGCCGTCAGCTCCACCGAGCGCGAAGAGCCGTGTCGCCGTCGTCGTGTGGCGGCCCTTGCCGGTCGCGCCGCTCACGTCACTCACGCGCTGGCCCGCATCAGGCAGCAGCGCGTTGAGCAGGCTAGACTTGCCGACGCCAGACTTGCCGACCAGCGCCGAGATCTTGCCCGCCAGCCGTAAGTGTAGCTCTGAAATACCCTCGCCGGTCGCCGCGCTGGTGTAGACCACCGGATAGCCGATGCGCTCGTAGCCCGCCAGCCGCGCGGCCAGCTCTGGCGCGAGGCCCAAGTCCAGCTTGGTAATGCAGATAATGGCCGCCATACGCTGCGCCTCGGCGACCACCAGCATGCGGTCGAGCAGGCCCAGGTGCGGCTCCGGCTCGCGCGTGGCGAAGACCGGCACGATCTGGTCGAGTCCGGCCACCGTGCGCAGCGTGCCAGACTTCGGATCGGGGTCGCGCCGCGCGAAGGCGCCGCCCCCACCGGCCCGCGCCACCACCTGCTCGATCACGCCGGAGCCGCCGCCGGTCGGCAGCACGCGCACACGGTCGCCGACCGCCACCGGGTCGTGCGGTTTGACGTTGACCTGCCGGACACGCTGCGGCGCACTCCGGCTCTCGCCGTAAACCAGCTCCTTTCGTAGACGGCCGCGGATCGTGCACGTGAAGTCACCCTCCGGCGTCTCCACGCGGTAGATGCCGCGACTGCCGTCCACGATCAGCCCTTCGATCAATCCATCCGCCGCCTCGGCCACAGTAGCAGCCGTTTGCGGCGCGCGCTTGTGTGAGTTGTGCTTGTTGCTCAGTGGGATGCTCCCTTGACGCCTGAATGGGGCAGACAACAAAAAGCCGGCGAGCAACGCCCGCCGGCCGTGTCCAGAGATTCAGCGTCAAGCGACCGCGAGATGAGCGGTCAGGGAGCCTTTCGCACAGAGGCGAAGGTGTGCGCGTGACGCATGCGAGGGAGCGGACGAGCGGGCTTGCTCACGAGTGAGTCTGCTCATACTCGTACCCTCCCTCCGCTCACGAGCCGCGCCCAGGCGGCCCACGCCAAACTGACGATCTCAAGTGTACACGTCCGCCCCGTGGATGCGCAAGGGGATAGTGCGGCAATGCGGCGCTGACAGTGCCCGCTCCGCGCACGCGTTTCCCGCGCCGGAGCAAACGGCCAAATGATGGGCAATGCCCCCTTGACGGGGTGGACTACTCTTTGGACAGTGATACGACAAATCTACATATACGGATATGTGACAAGAGGAATCGCAATGGACGAGCAACACCCGACTGCAGCGAGCCTGCTGGGCGAGACCTCGGCATCGGTGATCTCGCCCACTGCTGGAGCGCAAGCATCCATCGCGGATGCCGACCTTTACGCCCGGTTCTTTCGCGCGCTCGGCGATCCGACACGTGTGCGGCTGTTGCGCCTGCTGCTGGAGGTGCCGGCTGGGGAGCGCAGCGTCGGCGAGCTGGTGGTCGCCATTGGCGCGCCCCAGAGCCGTATCTCCACGCACCTCGGCTGCCTGCGCTGGTGTGGCCTGGTGCAAACGCGGCGGGCGGGCAAGCTCGTGTATTACCGGATCGCCGATCCACGTGTGCGCGAGCTTCTCGCGCTCGCCAGCGCCGTACTGCACGACCACGCCGCCGGCATCGCTAGCTGCGGAGTGATCCGATAGGCCGGCGCCGCTCACGTCGGTCACGGCGCACGACGGCGCGTCGCGTGACTCGGCAGCGGCGCGAAAAGAGTGCGGGCTCGCGCTGTATCTCTGACCGGGGCATCGGGGAAGTGGGAATGTAACCGCGGGAGAGTGGACGATGGCCGATCAGCGTGCGGAAACCGCACTGGGAACCTCTGACGATCTCATCTGGGTCTGTCGCTCGGCACGCCTTACGCGGCCGGCCTATCGCTTTTACCGCGATGTCCTGCTGTGGTTCGCCAGGTGTGGCCGCGCACCCAACTCCGCGGAGGTGGCGGCGCTCGCCCGCCAGCTCGGACTGCGGCTAGAGCCCACCCTGGCCCAGTTCGCCGCGCTGGACTTGATGCAGCGCGATCCGGCGACCGGCGCCATTCGCGCCGCCTATCCCTTCTCCGGCCCACCCACCGCACATCGCGTCCGGCTGGCCGCGACCTCCGATGTGCCAGCGGTGGAAGTCTTCGCGATGTGCGCCATTGACGCGCTGGGCATCCCGCTGATGCTCCGGCGGGCGGCTACCATCACCTCGGTAGACGGGCTTACAGGTGAGCTAGTGCGAGTTGCCGTCACGCCGGCCTCAGTATCAGCAGGGCAGTCAGAGGTGACGGCGCAGTGGGAGCCGACCAAGGCTGTGGTCTACGCGCGGCCCGAGGACCATGAGCACGAGCACGACTGCGGGAGCGAGGCCGCGGGCACCTGCTGCCCCATGACCAACTTCTTCGTTAGCGAGGCGCATGCCCACCGGTGGGCCACCTCGTTTCCGCACGCCGATGGCCGGGTCTATTCGCAGGACGATGCGCTGCGCTACGCGGCGCGCCTCTTCGGGGGCGTCGTGGACCGGCTCGCAGATCCACCGCGGCCGCCGCTCACGTAACGACGACACCGGCGCCAGTTAGGCAGGCAGACGACATGGGCCGGATCAGCTGGCGCGCCGCAGCGGCAGAGGACGAAGCGATAGGAGGGCGAGACGTGACGCACGCGGGGCACCAGCACGACGCAGTGCAGGCCGATCTGCTGATTCTGGGCAGCGGCGCGGCCGCCTTCGGCGCGGCCACGCGAGCGCGCGAGCTCGGCAAGATGGCGGTGATGGTCGAGGAGCGCACCCTGGGCGGCACCTGTGTCAATCGCGGCTGCCTGCCCTCCAAGAACCTCATCGCCGCGGCCAAGCTGGTCTACGATGCAGCCCACCCGCGCTTTTCCGGCCTCACACCCGCCTCGCTGCAGCCTGATTTCCCGGCGCTCGTCGCCCAGAAAGACGCCCTGATCCAGCAGTACCGCGACCAGCACTACGCAAGCATCTTGAACGACGGCGATGAATCTAGCGAACCCCCGCCAACCCGTGTGATCTACGGGCGCGCGACGTTGGTGGACCCGCATACAGCCGCGGTGACGGCGCCCGACGGGAGCCTGCGGCGCATCAGCGGCGATCAGGTGCTCATCGCCACCGGCTCCGCACCCGCCATTCCCGACAGTCCGGGGCTGGCCGAGACGCCCTACCTGACCAGCGATCTCCTCACCAGCCACGAGGCGCGAGAGCTCGGCGAGCTGCCGTCCTCGCTGGTGATTCTCGGTGGCGGCTATATCGCGCTGGAATTAGGCCAGCTGTTCGCCCGGCTGGGCAGCGATGTCACCATCCTCGAACCCGCTCGCCGCATCCTGCCGCGCTACGAGCCGGAGATTGCCCACCGGCTTACAGAGATCTTGCGGGAGGAGGGGCTGCGCATCGTGCCGGGCGCGCGCATCGAGCGGATCACGGGTGACACGCGCCACGTCAGCGTGACGGCCCGCGTGCGAGGCCAGTCGCTCGCGTTCACCGCGGCCACGCTGCTCGTGGCGACCGGGCGACGCCCCAACACCAGTGACCTGGGCCTGGAGCAGGTGGGGATACGGCTCGACCCGCAGACCGGCGCGGTGGCGGTGGACGCGAAGCTGCGGACAAGCGTGCCGCACATCTGGGCGGCGGGCGACGCGATCGGCCACGAGACGGACAGCCAGATGGCGACGCCGGTCGCCGCGCACGACGGCGGCCTCGCGGCGAGCAACGCCCTGGCCGGCGCCGGCCGTACCGTCAACCATGCGATCATCCCGCGAGCGATCTTCACCGACCCGCCGGTCGGTGTGGTGGGATTGACCGACGCGGAGGCCACCGCGGCCGGCATCGCCTGCGAGTGCAGCGCCATCCCGTTGAGCGTAGTACCGCGGGCAGGAGCGATCCGCGACACGCGCGGCGTCGTCAAGCTGGTGCTGGAGCGCGAGACGCGTCGGGTGGTGGGCGTTTCGATGCTGGGCGCGGAGGCGGCCGAGGTGGTGCAGGTCGCCTCGCTGGGAATGCGCTATGGCATGACGGCCGACGATCTGATTGACCAGCTCTTCATCTATCCGACGATGGCTGAGGCGCTCAGGATCGCCGCCATCTCCTTCACCAGGGATGTGCGCACGCTTAGCTGCTGTGCGAGCTAGCCAGCCATCGGCGCGGAGAAGCCGCGCCAGCGCGCGATCAGCCCGTCGCGCAGCTCGACGAAGCTGATGCCGGTGAAGGCGCGGCGGGTGCTGTCGGCGCTGCGCGTGTAGGACCAGCGCCACTCGGCGGCGAGCAGTGCGCCATCTGGGCTGGCCAGCGCCCGCAGGACCTCGAAGCGCGCGTCGCTGTGCGTGGCGGCGAACTCGGCGATGAAGGCGTGGATCGCGTCGCGTCCGCTGAAATGGACCGGCGGCTCCTCATAGACGGCGTCCGGCGCGAAGAGCATCGCCGCGCCGTCCGCATCGCCCCGCACGAGACACTCCCCGAAGGCGCGCAGCACATCCATGCCGCTCGCTGGCACTGCCGCCTGGCCGGGTGTCGCGGCGAGGCCTGCCTCGCCCAGCCGCGCGCCCGATTCTCCCTCCTGCCCGCGCGGCGGGGGGGCACCTGCGCTCGTGCCGTCTTCGTTCGTCATCTAGATCTAGCCCTCGCCCTCGCCTACGCCCGTTCTCCAGCCCGCCCAGGGCGGGCTTGCGGCTGCGAAGGGGCATGTTGCACATGACCGCAGGCCGTCCAGGCGCGGGTTCACCCGCCGGCCGCTGCTGCCCATGGCTAGCGCACCTCGAAGAGGCTGTCGCGCTCGGCGGGAGTCGCGTACCGCGCGCCGGTGCGGATCAGCTCGACCACCTTCTTGCGGCCCTTGGGGCTGCCGATGAAGACCGAGCCGACCAGCCGGTCGCCCAGGAAGAAGAACTTGCGATAGTCCTTGCCGCCGCGGTCGCCGGGCATCAGGCGCGAGATGGAGGTCAGGTCGGGGTTGTTGGTCTCGGCGACGCCCATCACGGCGATATTGGTGTCGAAGAGCGGGCTGGTGTAGGTCGGCACGTCTACGTATGGCTGGCGATTGCCCGCCATGTTGGCCGCCACGACCTTGCCGTGGGCGAGCGCGTTGTCCCAGGTACCCATCGTGTGGTGGTGGCCGATCTGGACATCGAAGAACTCGGCCAGGTCGCCGGCAGCGTAGACGGCGGGCACGTTGGTCTCCAGATACTCGTTGACCACCACACCGGTCTTGCGCTCGATGGGCGTGCCCTCCAGGAAGGCGTGGTTGAGCGTCAGGCCGAGGCCCACGCCGACGAGCTGCGCCGGATACTCCTTCCCAGCGGTTGAGATGACGGCCTTGGGAATACCGTTCTCGGGGATCACCTCACGGATGGACTCACCGTGGACGACGGTCACGCCGTGGTGCGTGGCGATCTCGTCTACCAGCCGGCCGCCCTCCTCGTCGAGGATCGCCCGCAGCCAGGTTGGACTGCGCTGCAGCCAGGTCACGTGGCAGCCGCGCTTGTTGAAGCCTTCCGTCAGCTCGTAGGCGATGAAGCTGCCGCCGAGCGTGACGGCCTCTTTGCTCTCCAGCGCGGCGGCGATCAGCGCTTTGGTGTCGTCGAGCGTGACGAAGTTGTAGACGCGATTGGTGCCCGGCGCGCCGGGGACCGTTAGCGGATTGGCCCAGCCGCCAGTGGCAATCAGCAGTGCGTCGTAGCGCAGCGGGCTGCCACGGTCAAGGTAGACCGCGCGGTCATTGGTGTCAATGCTCGTCACCATCGTCTCGGTCAGCAGGTGGATGCGCTGCTGGTTGTGCCATTCGAGATCGCGGATCATCACTTTCTGCTCGGGCAGCACGCCCTGCAAGAAGCGCGGCAGCGAGACGCGGTTGTAGAGCGGGTATGGCTCGTTGGTGATGAGCCAGATCGCGCAGGATTCGTCGGCCTTGCGCAGCTCAGCCGCGGCGGTGGTCCCCGCGATGCCATTGCCGATGATGACGTATTTCTTGGCGACGTCAGCAGCCAACTCGTGCTCCCCTTCGCATGGATGGCCGGCGCGGCATCTTTTCGGCTGGGCGCCTCCCTGGAGGTCCCCAATGTCTCGCGCGCCGCCGGTGTGGACGCCGCGCGTCTCGCGCGGCCGCCTGGACTCGTCCTATCTTAGCATGCAGGAGCGAAGAGTTCTACGCTGCCCGCCGGGGCCGTCACCACCACGCGCGCCGGGCCGTCCCCCAGTACGGTCAGCGTGATGGCGCCCCCTGCGTGGATCGTCGCGAAGATCGCCGGTTGCCCCGCTGTGCCGGCTGCTGTCGTCAGCAGCGTGCCCGCACTGGCGGCGCCCGCAGCAATGGCGAGCGGCTGGGCACTGGTGTTGGTCAGCGCGAAGCTGGCCGCCCCCGCCGAGCAGACCGGCGCTGCGATGCTGAGCGTGCCGAGTGTGACGGGACCGCGGGGTGTAACCTGCGTCGCTGTGGGGCTAGGCTGCGCGGCAACCGCTGGCGCAGGTGTAGACGCTGGCAGCACTGGTGCGGCGAAGGCGAGCCAGCCCGGTGCGCGGCCGGTGCTGGCGACGACGGCGCCCATCCCCACCGCTACACCGAAAATGACCAGCAGCGCCGCTGCCAGCAGCCGCGCTGCGATGCGCCCCACAGGCCTGCGCCGCTTTGGCGGCGTCAGCGCGGCCAGCTCGCCACTATCACCACTATCGCCGCTGTCATCCTCGGGATCGTCGGCTGCGGATGCCGTCGTCGCTATATCGCCGGCCGCCGGCTTGCTCCCCTTGCGCCCCGCGGCGGCACCAGCGCTCACAGAGGAGCGGAGCGGCCTGCTGGCTGCCATCGTGGGCGCTGACTGTGGCAGAGGCTCGCCACTCTTCGCGAAGGCCGCTGTATCGCCGAAGGCCTCATCAGGCGCGGGCGTTCTACCATTCATGGCCGTCGCCGTCCCCGTCGCCGCCGCACGCAGTTGGCCCGATGCGGCGCGAGCCCGCTCGACCGCGGCGGCCGGCAGTGAGCGAGCCGACGCCGATCTGCCCTGCACGGCGTCTTTGATGCGGCGCTGCACGTCGCGCGCGACCTTGAGCGCGTGCTCGGCCTGGGCGGCGTCCACCAGGCGTCGCGGATCGTCGTGCGTGCGGTAGTTGCGCTCGGCGTTCAGCCGCTTGACCTCGCCCGCCAGCCCGTGCAGGTCCAGCCCCGCCTCGATACAGGCGGTGATCAAGCTGGGCATGCTATTGGTGTTGGCGACCTCCTGCCATTGCGCCGTGACCGCGCTGGCGGGCGTTGCCGCGATGCGCAGCAGCAGATAGCCCTGCAGCATGTTCTTGATGGCCGAGACCGCGTCGGCCAGCGCTGAGCGATAGAGCAGATCGTCATGCAGCAGCGCCTGCGACTTATCCAGAAAGGCGAGCGAGCGTCCCAAACGCTCGCGGGCCTGCTGTTCGAAGATGTTGGGCACGCAGAATCCTCCCGCGCGCAGCGGGGACCTTACCCCCAGCCCTAGCCCTGGCCCCCAATGGGGGACCCCGTCTCCGTGCGCGGCGAGGGGAGTCGAAACGGCGCGCGGGGGCACTATAGCAGGCCTTGTGTGATGCGCCAACCGGACGATAGGGCTAGGCGCGACGTCAAGTGGGAGCATGCGCAAGTGCTGGTGCTCTGTCCAGAACGGTTTGCTGAGCGAGTGGAGTTTCGAAGACGAAGGTTATTGAGATGGGTGCCTACGCCTGAGCGAAGAGCGCGGAGGCTCCCCGAATGGGGTACGACGAACGTACTGCGGCTGACGATTCGCGGTGCGCCTCTCACTACTATCGCTGCTGCACGACCTCGAGCAGGTTGTTGGCTGGGTCGAGCACCCAGCCATTTCGAAGCCGCCCATCTTGAAAGTCGCGCGGCTCTCGAATGGCACGAGCGCCGGCTTGCAGCATCCTTGCGAATGCGGCGTCCACGTCGTGACACCACAGGCACACCTGCACGGCATTGCCCTCGCCGGACACGTCAAGCCCGTGAGCCTCTCGCGCCGCCGCCACGGAAGAGATGCCGAGCGTCAGGCCGAGCGCTCGCACCTCGACGTGCTCGGGTGCGCCTTCGGCGGGAGTACGGTACGTCTCCTCGAATCCGATGGCTTTGTAGAACGACACGCAAGGTTCGACGTCCTCGACGATCATGTTGATCTGGAAGTTCAAGAACATGCGCATATCCTCCCATGAAGAAAGGTTGCTCAGCGGTGCTGGACGAGTTGGATGGGATTGCCGTCCGGGTCGGCCACCCAGGCGGCGCGGAGGTCGGCCAGGAAGTTGTGCGGTGGGCTGAGCGAGGGGGCGCCGGCGGCGGTCAGACGCGCGTAGTCGCGATTGG